>CAYNHA010000227.1:0-32741 GCA_964397035.1 uncultured Verrucomicrobiota bacterium | reverse complement strand
CTTTCCTGGTCAAAGTCGATGGAAACCAATTTCCAGCCATCGGTGGTTTTGTCACCGACTTTCAGGGAATGGCCCAGTCCTGTCTTGCGGTCTGCAATGCCGACCGAATCGCTATCACCCCAGCCGCCGGCCATGGAGCTGAGGCGGAAGGAGGGAGGTTCCGCACTTGGGCGGGGCTGAACGGGGAGAGTGGGGGTGGTGGCGGATGGCGGAGGAGTCGGGACCTGGGGGGAGGAAGAGGCGACGGGTGGCGCAGAAGGAGTGTCGGGGGGGGCGACATCATGCGGCATGGTCTTTTCGCGGAGGGAGGAACGGACGAAGAACACCCCGCCCCCGAGCAGGACGGCGAGCAGGAGGAGTCCCGCTGGCGACAAACGCCGTTTTGGATTATGTGAACTCATGGTTTCATCTATAGGTTTCCGGAAAGGCGGGGTCAAGAATGTTGTTGTGATTGGCTTGAATTGAAGCGGGGGTGGTGTTAAGTACGGGGCCATGACAGAAGCGGCGGAAATAGCATCTCGGGTGGTGGTGGTGACGCGGACGAAGGATCGTCCGGTGCTGCTCCGCCGGGCGATGGAGTCGGTGCTGAGCCAGAGCTTTCAGGATTGGGTGCACGTGGTGGTGAACGACGGGGGCGGTCCGGTACCGGTGGATTGGCTGGCGGCGGAATATGCCTTGCGCTATCGGGGGCGGCTGAAGGTGATTCACCACTCGAAATCGATGGGAATGCAAAACGCGTCGAATGCGGCGCTGCGCGCCACGGCGGGTGAGTTTGCTTCGATCCACGACGATGATGACTCCTGGGATTCCGCGTTTCTGGAGAGATGCGTGGAGTATCTGGACCGGCAAAGCGTGGAGAGTTCCGTTCAGGGGGTGGTCACGCATACGCATTGGATTTTCGAGGAGATCGACGTTCACGGGAACGTGGTGGAATTGTGGAGGCAGGACTTTCCGGTTCCGGAGACGATCAAATTGGCGGAGGTGGCGGGCGAGAACCGGTTTCCGCCGATTGCCTTTCTGTACCGCCGCAAGGCGCACGACACGGTAGGGCTGTTCAACGAGCAGTTCGGTCCGCTGGGCGATTGGGATTACAATCTGCGTTTTTTGAGCCGGTTCGACATTGGCGTGGTTCCGGAAAAGCTGGCGCGGTGGCATTGGCGGCACCAGGGGGGCGGGACGGCATACGGGAACACGGTGACGGCGGGAGTGGCGGTCCACAAGGACATGGAAGCGCGGATGTTCAACCACTACCTGCGGCTGGACATGGAATCGGGAAGGCCGGGGCTGGGGCACCTGATGAACCTGTCGCGGCAGGTGGTGCAGTTGTCGCGCAAGGTGGATGATATGCGCGGGAGGGTGGAGCAGGCGGCGGGGACGGCGTCGGCGACATTGGGCCAGGCGGAACATTTGAACCGCATCACGCGTGACTTGGCGCGGTTGTGGGAGGCAAAGGAGTGGGTGCGGCGGGGCGTGGCGATTGTCCGGGAACGCCAGGTTGCGGCGGGCGCTGCGGTTTCTGAAGGGAGGAATGTTCGGGACGAACTGTTGAGGGCGGTGTCGGGATTGGCGGCGGGTGACGTGCTCTCGCTGGATGTGTTCGACACGGCGTTGCTGCGGGTGCTGCGGCAGCCCAAGGATTTGTTTGCGTTCATTGAGCCGGATGTGCGGGTGTTGCTGGGCAGGCCGGAATTTCCCTTTGCCCAGTCGCGGGTGGCGGCGGAGCGGGTGGCGCGGGAGCGGCATGTGGTGGGGGACTGCGAAGATGTGACGCTGCGGCAGATCTATGAAGTCTGGGCCGAAGTGGGGGGAATTCCGTGGTCTGACGCGGAACGGGCGATGGAACTGGAACGATTGGCGGAACGCCATTTGTGCGTGGCAAACCCGATCGTGAAGGAAGCGGCCCACGTGGCCCGGCAGAGGGGGGTGCGGGTCGTTTTCGTTTCCGACATGTATTTGACGGCGGATGTCCTGCGCGATTTACTGGTGGCCAACGGGTACGAGTCGCCCGAGGTCTACGTCTCGGCGGAGGCGGGGAAAACCAAGCATTCCGGCGGGCTGTTCGCGACGGTGCTGGGCCGGTTGGGTTGTTCTCCCGGCCGTGTGCTCCACGTGGGGGATCATCCGGAGTCGGACCATCGGCGACCCGAGGGCATGGGCATCCGCACGTTGTTTGTGGACCGAAAAGAATATGGGGCGGTGCCTTTGGCGGACCAGCATGCGGCGCTGGTGGGAACAGGGCGGATGGAAGTGCTGTCGAGCGTATTCACGGGGTTGGCGCGCAGTCGGGCCGTGGTGGCGTGCGCGAAGGATGACATATGGGATCGCTTGGGCTACGAGCTGGCGGGGCCGATGGCCTTTGCCTTTGCGCGGTGGATGGCGCAGCGGGCGGGTGAGCAAGGTGTTCAACGGTTGTTCTTTTTGGCGCGCGACGGATATTTGCTGGAGAAGGTGTTCCGGGCGTGTGCCGAGCGATGGAAGCTGGGCGTGGAATCCACGTACATGCTTTCCTCGCGCCGGGTGCTGAACATGGCGCGGATCGACAGGCTGGATGAGGCGGCGTTCCATTTCCTGCTGACGGCGGATCCGTTTTTGCGTGTTCGCGATTTCCTGGAGCGGATCGGTCTGAATGCCGGAGTGCTGGTGGACGATGTGGCGAGGGCGGGACTGGGCGGTCTGGACGACGTGGTGACGGTGCAGGGGGGATTTTTCCGGACGCCGGAACTGCGCGAGGGCATGCGACGGCTGCTGGCCGGGCAGGAGGCGCGGATTTTGGCCGTGGCGGCGAAGGAGCGGCAAAAACTGCTGGCGTATTTTGGCGACATTGGTTTTGCGCCGGGGCCGTTGGCGATTGTGGATTTGGGGTGGCAGGCATCGTCGATCCGGTCCTTGCAGGATTTGCTGAGAAGGGCAGCGCCGGAGGCTCGGTTGCGCGGTTACTATTTTGGCACGTGGGCGACGGCGGCAACGGCGGTCGAGGCGGGATGCGAAATCGATTCGTTCTTTTTCCACATGGGCAACCCCGGGCGGCGCGCGGAGCTGCTGGCCGAATGTGTGGAGCTGGTGGAGCATTTGTTCACGGCGCCGCACCCGACTGTGGTGGGAATCGAGCGCTCGGGCGACAAATGGAATCCGCTGTGCGGCGAATGGGAGACCACGTCCGAGCAGCGGGAGTGTTTGGCGCGGACATCGCGTGCGGCGCTGGACTTCGTCCAAGACGCGCTGAAGGTGGAAACGTCGTTGAGTCCGCATGCGACACCGTTTGGATATTTGGAGTCGGTGCTGGAGCGGGTGCTGCGGCACCCGACGCGCGCGGAAGCCGAGACGCTGGGCGCATTTCCGCACCGAGATTCGTTTGGCGGGGAGGCACATTGGAGACACCTGGCGAAAGTGCCCGCTACGGCCCAGGCCGTTTTCAGGCCCGTATCGCTTCGGAATGCGTACGAGCGGGCGTACTGGAAGCAGGGGTTCCTGGCGCAGTTGGGGCCGACGGAAAAGGCCATGGTCGGGGGGGGGGCATGAATGCCGCTTGATCGTTCGCATTCGGAATCTTCCCAAATCGGATCGTTCTGGGACCAGAAGCTGAAGGAGTTGGCCTCCCGGGATCCGGCGATTCCGCTCTTTTGGTGGGATGATCCGGCGACGATTCGCCACATCAACAAGCTGGTGTGTGGAAGGGCCATCGATGGTTTCCATGCAGGTTTTCATCAGCGCATCGGCGACATGTTGCGTGCTTCCGGCGTTGCCGCTCCCAAGGGAATCTCGGTTGGATCGGGGAGCGGAATGAAGGAACTCTGGCTTTTGCAGACGGGCGCCGTAGCCACCATGGATTGCTATGAGCTGGGGCCGGAACTGGTGGAAGCCGGACGGCGAATCGCGGCGGATCACGGCATGGAAAACCGCCTTCGCATGCATCTGGGCGATCCGTTCTCCAACGAGTTGCCGGCGGATTACGATTTGGTCTACTGGAACAATTCCCTCCACCACATGAAGGACACGCCTGCCGCGATGGCGTGGAGCCGGGACCGGTTGCGCTGGGGAGGACTCCTGGCGCTGGACGACTACGTGGGGCCGGACCGGTTCCAGTTTTCGGACGAGCTGCTGCGGCGTGCGAGCGCGGCCATGGCCTTGTTGCCGGACCGGTGCCTGCGGAAATGCGACAAGCCCGACGAAATGGTTCCGAGGACGCTGGGGCGCTGGTCCGCCGAAACCGTGGCGAAAGAGGATCCCTCCGAGGCTTGCGACAGCGCGCGGATCCTGCCCGCCCTGAAGTCCTGTTTTCCCGATGCCGAGGTCATTCCGACGGGCGGGGCGGTCTACTTTCTGGGAATGTGCGGGCTGTTTGGGAATTTCGCCACGGAGGAGGACCAGCGGATGCTGCAGGCGATTCTGCAGATCGATCATTTGCTGGCGGAACGCGGCGAGACGCCCTATGCCGTTGGGTTTGGCGTGAAGAAACGGGACGGCGGATACAAGGCTCGCAAGAAGTTTTCCACCGTGTGGAAACATGTTTTCCATTGTGTGGAAAAAACGAGAAAAAGTTTTCCATAGTGTGGAAAACCCGGACTATCACTTATAATTATAAGTGATAGCTGGGGGGGGGCTAGAGTTGGTAGAGGTAGGCGGAGGCGCCGGGGTGTTCGATGGAGCGGAGGCGGGGGCCGAAGCGGTCGAGGAAACCGAGGAAGGCGGCTTTCTGGGTGGGGTCGATGTGGGTGAAGAGGATCCAGGTGCGGCCGCGGCCGGGGAGGGTGTTGAGTTCGGGGGCGCATTCGTCAAAGAGCTCGGAGGAGCCCCAAATGTGGCGGGCGACGGCGGGGAGGGGGACGGGGGCGAGGCCGGCCTGGAGGCGGGCGTAGGAGACGTCCTTGAGGAAGGGCTGGGTGGAGGTGGGGGCGATGAGCTGGAAGGTGGAGGGGTCGATGCCGTGGCGGGGGCCGTAGTGGCGGAGGGCGGGTTCGGTCCAGTAGTAGGCGTAGAGGGTGTCGGTGGGGAGGAGGTCGGGCTGGAGGTCGGCGAAGACGGACTTCATGTCTTCGATGACTTCGGGATGGCGGAGATGGTGGAGGCTTTGGTGGAGGGGGTAGCCGAGGAGCCAGAGGAGAAGGAGGGCGCGGGTCCAGTCGGTGCGGCGTTGGGGGGAGGTGGCGGAGGGAAGGAAGCGGAGGTGGTCGGCGCCGGCGGCGATGGCGAGGTAGAGGCCGGGGAGGAGGAAGAGGAGACCGCGGGAGCCGAGACGGTGGAGGGTGTCGAAGGCGTAGAGCTGGAGGCGGGAGGCGAGGAGACAGAGGGCAATGGGGAGCAGGAAGAGGAGGAGGGGTTTGATGCGGCGGGAGAGGAGTAGCTGGAAGGTGCCGGCGACGAAGAGAACCATGCCGGGGATGGAGCCGATGCCGAGGCAGGCGGGAGAGGTGAAGGTGCGGATGAAGGTGTCGCGAAGCCAGTAGAAGACATCGGGGGCGCGGGCGGGCATGAAGGCGTTTTCGGCGGCGAAGAAGAACAGGACCCAGTCTTTTCCGGGGAGGGAATCGGCGGGGTTGAGGCTGCCGTATTGGAGGCGGAAAAGGGCGAGGACGTTGATGCCCCAGAGAGCGAGGAGGGCAAGCCAGGCGAGGCGGTTTCGACGGGAGGCGGGAGGGAGGAGTCCGCAAATGGCCACGGGGGCCAGCACAAAGAGGGAGGGCTGGGAAAACCAAGGGGCTAGGAGGCCGGCGAGGGCGGTGAGGAGGTCGCGGAGGAAGGAGCGCGTGGGGGTGGCGAAGGCGTGGCCGGCGGTGGCGAGGAGGGCGGCGGCGAAAAAGGCGTCGACGGAGTAGGGTTTGAATTCGCTGGAGTAGTAGATCAGGTTTTCGGAGAAGGCGGCGAGGGCGAGGGCGAGGAGGGCGGCGGGGCGGGAGAGCCAGGTTTTGGCGGCGGCGTAGACGAGCGGGAGGGTGGCGCAACCGAGCAGGAGGGGAAGGAAGCGGAGGGCGAGTTCGTGGTTGCCAAAGGCGAGGGAAAGAAGCTTGGAGAAGGCGGTGAAGCCGAGGGGAAGGACATGCCCGTATTGGAGCGGGCCGGTGAGGATTTGGGAAAAGGATTCATGGGGCATGGAGTTGGCGAGAAAGGCTTCATCGAGCCAGAGGGAGCGGCAGAAGAAGTATTGGCGAAGGCGGAGGGCGATGCCGCAGAGGACGAGAAGGGTAGGAAGAAGGCGGGAGATCATGTTGGGGAATGGGCGAGGGTGTTGTAGGCGGCCTGGAGGTTGCGGGTGTGCTGGGCGAGGGCGTCGTAGTGGCCTTGGAGGGAGTTGGAGTGGGCAAGGAGTTCGTTGTAGCGAGCCAGGAGTTCTGTGAATTGGGTTTGCAGGGTGTCGAATTGGGTTTGCAGGGAGGAGGAATGGGCGGTGAGTTCGTCGTAGTTGTGTTGCAATTTTCGGGCGTGGAGGGAAAGGTCGTCGTATTCCTGACGGGAGCGGACGAGGCAGGAGTCGCGGGTGGAATCCGGAGCGAATTCGCGGAGGAGGCGGAGCAGGAGGGTTTCGGCGTCGAATGCGAAGGAGTCAAAGGTTCGGATGCGGGCGAGCTTGCGGGCCTGGTCGAGGCAGAAATGGATGCGCCAGACGCGGGGATCGCCGGGCAGGCGGCGAGTGACGTGGTGGTTGACTTCGGGGGGTAGGGTGGAGAATTCGCCGAAGCGGAAATAGTCGGCGGCGGCGAGGGACGACTGGGCGGCGAACTCGAAATCGATGAGGCGGACGTGGTGGTTGGCGTCGACGAGGATGTTGCGGGGGATGAAGTCGCCGTTGGTCCAGCGGCGCATCAGGGGGAGGGAAGAGAAGGCGTTTTGCAGGAACGGAAAGACGGTGGAGTCGAAGAATCGAAGGTCGAGTGTTCCCCAGACGGAGGATGAAAAAAGTTCCTCGTGCAGAAGGGAAAGGTCTTCGGAGATTTCAGCGGGAGTGGCGAAGGGGATGCTGGCGTCGAGCCGGTCGATGAGGCGATCAAGGAGGGAGAGGGCATCGGGGATGGAGAGGTGATTGGATGAGAGAGCGAATTCGAGGGTTTGTCCGTCGAAGTGTTCGAGCACGGCAACGCTGGAGCCGGGGATCTGCAGGAGGGCGATGGGGCGGATGGCGAGATCGGGAAAACGGGAGTGGAACAGCTTTGTTTTTTCAAAATCGATGGAAACCTGGGGGCCGGCGACGAGGTGGTAGCGGGGGGTGTTGCCGCAGACCCACTCGAAGTGGTGGCGGAGGGCGTGGGGGTCGCGGAGGTCGGCGGTGGCAGGAAGGGGAACGAGGCGGCCGTTGGGGCCGAGATCGAGGCCGGGGGTGGCGGCGAGTTGGTGGGAGAGGGCGGTTTCGTCGATGGGGAGGGGAGGATTATTCATTGAAGGGATTGGGGGAGGAGGTGAATCGCGAATGGACGCGAAGGGACGCGAATGGGGAGGAAAAGGGAGAGGGGAAGGGGGATTTCAATATCCAATATCCAATATTCAATATCCAATAACCAAGTGGGAGAGGGGAGGGGGAGGTCATGAGATGGGGGTTGGGAAGAGGGCTTCGAGTTGGAGGGCTTGGTCGAGGTCGATTTCGGCGAGGGGAAGGGTTCCGATGCCGGGAGAAGGGCGGGAGCTTTTACGGGCGCGGGCGCGGAGGAGATCGAGGGGGAGTGGGGAGGGGGAAAACGGGGAGGGGCCGGTTTGAAGTTTCAGGGAGTGGGAACCGATGGTGATGAAGTCGGGGTGGGGCGGAGGGGTGAGGTGCTGACGGTCGGCGAGGATGCCGGAGGAGGTGGAGAAATAGGTGGTTTGGGTGGCCCATTGGCGATTGGGGTGGATCGTGAAACGCCAGGCGAGGGTAGAGTCGGGGTGGGGAGGAGGAAGGGAATTGGGGGAGGCGAGGACGAGGAAGGAGTTGGCGAAATCGGCGAGAAGGCCATTGGAGTGGAGTTCGCGCTGGGCGAGCGGTTCGGAGAAAGAGGGGGCGGAGGGTTTTCCGTAGTCGCGCGAGGAAGACAAAGGGAGGATATCGCAGGGGTTGAAGGAGGGGCAGGCGAGGGCGTCGTCGGCGAGGATGGTTTCGGGAAGCTTGTAGTCGGGGAAAGGGTAGAAAAAGCGGGTGAAGGAAAGTCCGGCGCGGGCGAGGCGGGAGGTCAATTCCTTTTTGCCGAAGGTGACGGGTTGTTTTGAGGTATAGAGATTTTGGATGCCGTAGAAAGGGATTCCGAGGTGGTCTTCGGTGCGGGCGTTGAAATATTTGAGGCCGAGCTTGTTTTCGATGGCGATGACGAGGCGTCCGTTGGGGGCGAGGAAACGGGCGGCCTGGGCGAGGCAGTCGCGGACAGGATCTGGGGCGGAAGAAAAGACGGGTGCATATTCGAGGACGCCGACGAGGAGGACCCAGTCGTAGGAGGAGGTGGAGGAGAAGTGGGCGATGTCGTCGAGGTGGACGGCAACATTGGAGAGGTCGCGGCAGCGGGCGGCGGCGATTTGGGCGCGGGAGGGACTGCCTTCAACGGCATGTACGGAGGCGCCGCATTCGCCGAGATAGCGGGTGAGGGCGCCGCAGCCGCAGCCGAGTTCGAGGACGCGGTTGCCGGGACGGATGGAGAGGGGACGAAGGAGAAGGTGGCGGGAGCGGGAAAAGTGGTACTCGGTGGGCCAGTCGGAAATGGCGGCGGTGAGTTCGGGGGAAAATACGGAGAGGTCGCGGGCGTTGCGGACGATGTCGAGGATGCGGGATTCGGTCCCATCGGAATAGGCGATGGGGGGAGCGCCGGGGCGTTCCCAAACAAGGGATGCGGGATTGCGCTGATAGGGGGTGCTCACGACGGACGATCCAAGCCGATTCCGGAGAGACGTTCAAGCAGATAGTGGGAATGGAACTGATTGTCCCAGCGGAGCAAGTCGGTTGGATTCCACCCGTCGGGTTCGCGGTCGCGGTAGACATTGTATTGGATGTGGGAGCCCATGGCGAGGGATTCGGGGGAATAGCGGGGGAAGCGGTCCTGATAGATTTTTTTGCGGGCGTGTTCGAGGCCGCGCAGAGCGTAGTGCTTGAGGAGAAACTTGAGGGGGAAAACACGGCGGCCGACGAAATGGGCATCGTGGCCGCCGGAGGGTTCCAGGGCGACGTTCAGGCCGGGGGTGTGGTGCCAAGCCTTGATCTGGATGAAATGACCGTGGCGGCGGCCGAATTCGAAGAGGGGCATTTGGATTTCAAAGGGTTCGGATGTCATGCGCTGGTCTTTGGCGAAGCGAAAATCGACGACGGTGAAATCGACGGCGTTGTAGCCGAGGGAGGTGACGTGGGCGAAGGCGGCGGCCAGAGGGACTCCAGGCCAGGGAGAGGCGCGGATTTCATCGGCGTCGACATACATCATCCATTTGCAGTCGTCGGCAGCGGCGTGGTTGGCGTGGGAGAGGAGGGTGGAGAAGAGAATGCCCCGGTCGTAGAATTGTGCCCCTTTCCTCGTGTGCCGATCCAGAACCAGGCGGTCGGGGAAAGAGCGGGCGATGGCTTCGAGTTTTTCGGCGGTGCCGTCGGTGGAATTGTCGTCGACGACGAATGCATCAAGACCTTGGGTGAAGAGGTTCTCGACACATTGTTCGATGACATCGGCCTCGTTGTAGGTGGTCATGAGGGCGAGGGTTTTGGCGTGTTGGGCGTTGCCGGGTGGAGGGGCGGCCTCGCGGCCGGCGAGGGCGACGGTGCTGCCGACGAAGGAGGAAGGGATGGCCAGATCGCGGCAGAGGGCGGCGAACGCGGAGGATGGAGTGCGGGTTTCGAGGAGGAGATAGCGAGCGGTTTGGGAAAGGCGGCGAAGGGTTTCCAGAGGCAGGCCGGAACGGGGAAGGGGATCGAGCCCGGAAATGCACACGACAGATTGGGCAAGGGGTTCGGTGCGCAGGGCGCAGTCGAGGCGGGAGGGTTTGCACGTGTGGCGGCGGAGGGAGAGAACGGGCGGGGCATCGGGGACGATGCAGGGAGTGGCGGCATCGCCGGGCCAGTCGCAGTGCCAGGCGGAGAGTTCAACTGGATCGTGCAGGGACACTTCGATGAAGCGCGGCGAACGGGAGCGGCGGACGAGGTGCCAGGCGAAGCGTTGGGAAAGGGAGAGAGCGCTTTCGTCGAGAGCGGTTGGAATAATCGGGGGAGTAGACGAAATACCAAACAGGTTTTGCAGAAGGCTACGCATGGGGAGGAGCATTCTCCAGCGGCTGGCAGGAAACGGTGGGGTTTTCGAGCTGGATATAACCGGCCTGCTTGTAGGCGAGTTGGGGGCGACTGACGGAGAACAGCCAGGCGTCGTAGACGTGGCAGAGGAGGGAATTGGCGCCGGGGACACCGTCGTCGAGGCCGACGGAGACGAGATATTGGCCCTCGCGAAGAGGGGGCATTTTCAGGGAATAGGTGGCCTTGTGGCGGACACCGGCGCGGATGGGAGGGATCTTGATTCCAGCGGCGGAATTGTTGAAGTGGAGGACGGGCTCGTTCAATTCATTGTGGATGCAGAATCCGAAAAGCGGGACGGGGATGTCGTGTTCGGCGCGGACGATGGCCTCCATGACGATCTCATGGGGTGCGAGGTCGGAGAGGCGTTCGAGGAGGGAGTTTTCGGCGGGCAGTGTCATGCGGACCGCTTCGATGACGACCCCGTTTCGATTGCGGACATTGTGGCTGGAGGTGACGGGATGCCAGCCGGCTTCGGGTGGCAGTCGGAGGGCGTTGGTATCCGGTGCGGGGAGGGACTTGTGCTGGTCCTCGACGCCGTGGGACATGAAGTTGATGTATTGGCGGACGACGATGGAGGGGTCGCCATCCTTGAAGATCTGTCCGTCGCGGAGCCAGACGACGCGGTCGCAGAACGCTTCGACGATGCCGGGGCTGTGGGTGACGAAGAGAATGGTCTTGCCTTGTTTCTTAAGCTCTTCCATGCGGCGGATGCATTTGTTCTGGAAGCGGATGTCGCCGACGCTGAGGGCTTCGTCGACAACGAGGATGTCGGGGTCGACGTTGACGGCGATGGAGAAGGCGAGGCGGACGACCATGCCGCTGGAATAGGTTTTGATGGGCTGGTCGACGAAATCGCCGATGTCGGCGAAGGCGAGGATGTCGGCGAAGCGGCGGTCGATCTCCTCCTGCGGGATGCCGAGGATCATGCCGTACATGTAGACGTTTTCGCGTCCGGTGAATTCGGGGTTGAAGCCGGAGCCGAGTTCAAGGAGGGCGGTGATTCGACCGTCCACATCAATGCGACCCTGCGAGGGGGCGAGAGTGCCGCAGATGATTTGGAGGAGCGTGGATTTGCCGGCGCCGTTTTGGCCGATGATGCCGAGGGTTTGGCCTTTGGGGACATCGAGGCAGAGCTCGCGGAGCGCCCAGAAGGGGCGGAAGTACTCCTTGTGGGGCAGCCTTAAAAAGGCGCGCAAGCGGGGCATGAGGAACTGGAGGAGGCGCTGGCGCGGTTTGTCGTAGAGAGGATACAGCTTGGCGACGTTCTGGACGGAGATGGCGATGGAGGAGGAGGGGCTAGAGGACATCGGCGAACCCCGTGCGCGTTTTTTGGAACCAGGCGAATCCGAGCCAGGCAAAGAAAATGGCGAGAAGGGAATATGCCGCCACCGAGGGCCAGTCCGGCCAGCGGCCCCAGAGGACGGCATCGCGCATTTGGCCGATGGTGATGGCGAGGGGGTTGATCCGCATGATCCAGCGCATGGCGGGGGGGACGGCACTGGCAGAGTAGAAGACGGGGGAAAGAAAGAGGAGGACCGTGACGAGGACGGAGGCCATTTGGCCGACATCGCGGACATACACGCCGAGGGAGGCGAGGAACCAGCTTGTTCCGAGGGCGACGAGCAGGAGGGGGATCATCAGGATGGGGGCGGCGATGAGGGAGAGAGGCGGGAGCCCGTGGAGGGCGATGAACATGCCGAGGAGGACTCCGAAACTGATGGCGGCGTGGAAGAGGGCGGAGCCCAAGGCGGCGGGCGGAAGGATTTCGAGGGGGAAGACGACTTTTTTGACATAGTTGGCGTTGGAGAGAATGAGGGTGGGGGCGCGGACGATGCATTCCGAGAAAAAGCCGTGGAGGATCATGCCGACGAACAGGACGAGGGAGAAACCGACGGGTGTTTGGGATTGCTCGGTCCACTTGGCCTCGAAGACCATGGAAAAGACGGCGGTGTAGATGGTGAGCATGAGGAGGGGATGGAAGAACGACCAGGCCAGTCCGAGGAACGAGCCTCGGTAGCGGCCGACGACTTCGCGGACGATGAAGCGATAGAGCAGGTCGCGGTTGTGCCAGAGGGAACGCAGCATGGCAAGGGCGGAGGCGGGATGTTTCTGATGAATGTCCATAGAGCAAAAAATCCGAAGGTGGGATTACGTTTTCCGAAGAAGGCGGTGCCAGAAGGATTGGCGGGCGGCCTCCAGCTCGCGCTCGAGCCGCGGGCGTTCGGCGTGCATGACCCAGGCGGGATAGGCATAGGCTTCGCGGAAGGTGAAGGGCTGCAGATCGGGGAGATTCTCCGGAACATCAGGGGCGGATGGAGTCGCCTTGGCGTGTTCCGCCAGCAGGGAGCGGAAGAGGCCGTGGATGGGTTGGAAGTCGAATTGGGCGCGGACGTCGCGGCCAATCCGTTCTTTCATCTGGAGGCGGCCTTCAGAGGGCATGCGCAGGGCGCGCAGGAGGGATGATTTCCATCCCTCATAGGTGTTTTCGGCGAAGAAGCCGTTTGCGCCGTCCTCGATGAAGTCGGCATAGGGCGCGACGCGGCTGTAGATGCCGATGGCGCCTGCGAAACCGTATTCGGCGAATTTGATGACGGATTTGTGTCGGCTGAATTCCTCTTGGCGGAGGAGGACGAGGCCCAGTTCGGGCTTGAGGAGGTCGAGGAGCTGCTTGTAGGAACTGTAGGAGCGGAAGCCCATCCAAACGACTCGCAGATGGGGATCATCGGTGAAGTGTTCCGGGGGATCGTTTGAAAAGTAGTAAAGCAGAAGAGGCTTGGCGGCTTCCTGAGCCGCATCGCGGAGGGCGCGGAAGAAATCGAATTTCAATTCAGGCATGCGGAAGAAATCGCTGTTGGCGAGGACGCAGGGGGTAAAGGTGGGGGCGTGGCCATTCCAGATGTTGCCGGGGTTGGGAAGGACGCGGACGTCCTTGCCGGGATGCTTTTGGCGAACGAGGCGGGCGAGCTCTTCGGAGGGGGTGGTCACGCAGGCGGCGATGGCCAGTATGGCATCCGTATGGATCTCGGGGTGCCGTTCGACCTTGGAATAGTCGGGGAATTCCCAGACGTAGTCGTCGATGTCGCAGAGGATGGGCACGGCGCATTCGGCGGCTTTTCGGGCGGCGAGGAGCGAGGACTCGTGGCGGTTTCGCGCCATGAGGACGAGGGAGGAGGAGGGGATGCGGTCGAGTGCTTCGGGAAGCTGGCGTGGCAAAACGAAAAGGGTGGAACCGTATTCCGGTGCAAGCTCTTGCAGGTGGCGGACGAGGCGGAGGTAGCTGACGGGGGAATAGACCTCTTCCTCGATGCAGACGACGATCGCCTTGCGGAGGAGGGGAATGGATTGTGAAGATGATTCAGACATGGAATTCAACTGGCGGGCGAGTATGGCAAAAAAGGCAGGGAATCGCCAACACCGAATCGGCTGGATCATCCGGTGCGCATCAGGACGAAAAGCAGGAGGAGGTTGACTCCATTGAAGAGCATGTGCATGGCGATGGGAACATAGAGGGACCGGGTGCGGGCAAAGGCGAGGGAGAGGGCGGCGGCGAGCAGGACAAGGGCTGGGAGAGAGCCGATGTCGGCGTGGATGGCGGCAAAGCCGACGGAGGAAAGAATCAGGGCCAGGCGAGGTCCGATGGTACGGGCCAGCAGAGGGAGGAGAATGCCGCGGAAGAGGACTTCTTCGACGATGGGAGCAATGAGGATGGCAAAAACGAGGAATGCGATTTTGGGACCGAGGCCGGTGATGCCCAGAAACAGGCGCAGGGACAATTGCAGGTCGGGGGGGTGGCCGATGGCCTTGAGGAGGAGCTGCCAGACGAAGGCGGAAAACCACAGGAGGGGAAGAACGGCCAGCCAACGCAGAGTGGCTTGAGCGGCCACGCTGGTCCATGGGAGAGGCGTGCCGAAGGGGCGCGATTTGCGGCGCGCGAGCCACAGGATGCCCAGCAGAAGGACACCTTGGAACGTCACCATGCTCCAGATGGCGCTGGCCGGCCTCAGGAGGTGAATGAGTTGGCCGAAGGAGAAGAGTAGGAGCAATTTTCCGACATCCGTCCAATTCCACGGAGTCAGGAGGGCCAGACGGTGGATGCGGAGCGGCCATTTTCCCAGGGCGGGTTGGCGTTGGGTGGCGAAATGGAACAGGGCCGCCATGCCTGCGGTGAGCAAGACCGCAAAGGCGGCGAGGACCGGCAAGGCATGGCGGAGCGTGAGGGAATCGGGCATCAGGCGTTGGGCGAATCAAACGTTTCGCGGATCGTATAGATGCGCTTGTCCTGCGATTCGTGATAGGTGCGGATCTGGACTTCCGCCAGCAGACCCATGGAAATGAACTGCATGCAGAAGGCAAAAAGCATGAAGGGCGTGATGACCCAGAAGGGGCGCTTGATGAGATAGAGGTGGTGGGCCATGCCGCCGCCGAAAAGCCGGTCGAGAAGCACGAGGACCATCATGAGGGCGCCGATGCCGCCAAACGCGAAGGCAATCTTGCCGAAGAGCTGCATGGGGCCGCCGGTGAAGCGGAGGAGGAATTTGACCGTGAAGAGATCGAGGATGACGCGGAAGGTGCGGCCGATGCCGTATTTGGAGACACCAGCCACGCGGGGATGGTGGGTGACCACCACTTCGGAGATGTCGCCGCCGACCCATGAGCAGAGGGCGGGGATGAAGCGGTGCATTTCGCCGTAGAGGCGGACGCCTTGGAGGACATCGCGGCGGTAGGCTTTCAGGGTGCAGCCGTAGTCGTGGAGTTTCACGCCGGTAATGTAGGAAATGAGGCCGTTGGCGATCATGGAAGGCAGGCGGCGGTTGATGAAGGGGTCCTTGCGGTCCTTGCGCCAGCCGGAGACGACGGCGTAGTTGTTTTTCTCCATTTCGGAGAGCAGGAGGGGGATGTCGGAGGGGTCGTTTTGCAGGTCGGCATCGAGGGTGACGATGACGTCGTTGCGGGCGGCATCGATACCGGCGGACATGGCGGCGGTTTGTCCAAAATTGCGGCGGAAGCGGATGAGGCGGAAATGGGGGTAGAGGGAAACCGCTTCGCAGAGGCGGGGCCAGGAGGCATCGCGGGAACCATCGTCCACGAGGATGATTTCATACACCCGGCCCATGGGGGAAAGGGAGTCATGAAGTTTCTTGGCCAGCGTGGCAACGTTGGCTTCCTCGTTGTAGACGGGAATGACGACTGAAATGCTGGAATGGGTTGTAGTCATGGAGGCGCAGTATGGGGGAATGGCCTTTGCATTTCAAGCGGGGTTTGTTTTGACAGGGGGTTTCGGAGGATGCTACAAGCGAGGGCCATGTGGGCGGCCTGCATACGCCCCGGCTCAAGGAGATACTCATGGCGAAGGTCGTTCTCGAAAATGTGTACAAGATTTATCCCGGCGACGTGACGGCGGTGCATGACGCGAACCTGGAAATCCAGGATCAGGAATTCGTGGTGTTGGTGGGCCCTTCGGGCTGCGGCAAGTCCACGACGTTGCGCATGGTGGCGGGGCTGGAGGACATCAGCAAAGGGTCCATCTACATCGACGGCAAGAAGGTGAACGACATTCCGCCGAAGGATCGCGACATTGCGATGGTGTTCCAGAACTATGCGCTCTATCCGCACATGAGCGTGTACAACAACATGGCGTTCGGGCTGAAGCTGCGGAAGTATCCCAAGGCGGAGATTCACAAGCGCGGGATGGAGGCGGCGGAAATCCTAGGCATCACCGACTAGGTGGAGCGCAAGCCGAAGGCATAGACGGGCGGCCAGCGCCAGCGAGTGGCGGTGGGCCGCGCGATCGTCCGCAAGCCGAAGGCGTTTTTGTTTGACGAGCCGCTTTCGAATTTGGACGCCAAAATGCGTGTGCAGATGCGTGCTGAAATCAGCAAGCTGCACAACAGCCTGAAGAGCACGATGATCTATGTGACTCATGACCAGATCGAGGCCATGACGATGGGCGACCGCATCGTGGTGATGAAAGACGGTTGGATCCACCAGGTCGACACGCCCCTCAACATCTACAACCATCCGGCCAACCAATTCGTGGCAGGATTCATTGGAAGCCCTCCGATGAATTTCTTCAAGGGAAAGATTGTTCGCAAGGCCAATGCGGTTTGGTTCGAGGAGGATCATTTCAGTCTTGCGCTGTCGGGCAAGGCCGCCGAGAAGCTGTCGGGCTATGATGGCAAGGCGGTCACGATGGGTGTCCGTCCTGAGAACATCGACGAGCGCGATGCCAAGCCGGGAGCCAATCCGGCGCTGGTGATCAAGGCCAAGGTGGAAGTCGTCGAAATGATGGGCTCCGAGGTATACCTGTACGCCAGCACTGGCAAATCGAATTTCACGGCCCGGGTGGGGCCTGCCTGCCGCAAGCAGATCGGCGATGCGGTCGAGGTGGTGGTCGATCTGGAAAAGGCCCATTTCTTCGACGGCGCCGACGAAAAGGCGTTGCTGTAGGCCGGGAACTTTTGTGGCTTCCGCCGTGAGCGAGTTCCTCCAGGTTTTGGCCGTGATGGCGGTGACCTTTGTGGCACTGAACGGCGTGGCGGTTTTCCTTAAGGCGGAATCGGCCACATGGGAACGTAAATCCGAGGAGAACGCGCCATGAAGTTGGGCGTGAACATTGATCATGTGGCTACGTTGCGCCAGGCGCGCGGTACCACCTATCCCTCGCCGGTGGAAGCGGCCCGTTTGTGCGAAAGGGGCGGTGCGGATGGCATTACGATCCATCTGCGCGAGGACCGTCGCCACATTCAGGATGCGGATTTGTTTGCCCTGCGGAAAACGCTGAATATTCCATTGAATCTGGAGATGGCCAACAGCCCGGAGATTTTGGATATCGCCCTTGCGGCGAAACCCGAAGAGGTGTGCCTTGTGCCGGAGCGGCGGCAGGAACTGACGACCGAGGGCGGCCTCGATGCCGTTGGGCAGTTCGACGCGCTCCAGCCAACGATTGCAAGGCTGCGGGCGGCGGGGATTCTGGTCAGTCTGTTCATCGAGCCTTCGATTCGCCAGTTGGACGCGGCGGTTGCGTTGGGTGCGCCGGTGGTGGAGCTTCATACCGGCAAATATTGCGATCTCTAGGGCGAAGAGCGCGAGGTGGAACTTCTACGCCTGGTGGCGGCGGCCAAGCATGGGCATCAGATCGGGTTGCAGATCAATGCGGGGCATGGGCTCAACTATGAAAACCTGGCGGCGTTCCTCAAGGTTGTTCCGCATTTGGACACCTTGAACATCGGGCATAGCATTGTGGCCCGCGCGGTCATGGTCGGGATGGAGCCGGCCGTTCGCGAAATGAAGGCGCTGATTCTCCCATGAAATTCGTTTCGGCCGGCGGGATGCGGGAAGGCGAGCAAAGGGCCATCCTGGCGGATTCCGGGCTGAACGTTTCGATGATGGACCAGGCGGGAAAGGGGTTGGCTCTTGTGCTGGCCCGCCGTGCCCGGCAATCGGTGCCGCCTGTTTCCGTCGTTCGCATGTTGGCCGGACCGGGAAACAATGGCGGGGATGTGTTTTCGGCGGCTTTTTTTTTGCAGGAATGGGGACTGCGCCCGGAGGTTTGGCTGGTGGTCCCCGAGCCAAAAATCAAGGGAGCTTCACGAGAATGTTATGATCGAATGATCGCAGCCGGGGTTCCCTGCCGCGAGCTTTCGGATGAGTTGGATTGGGATTTGCTGGAGGAAGAACCTTTTGAGCCCATGATTCTCGTGGATGGACTGCTGGGTACGGGAGCCAAGGGCGAACCGGCAGGAATCCTTCGCCGCGCGGTGGACTATGTGCGAGCCCAAAGCCAGGAGCATGTTGTGGTCGCCGTGGATATTCCAACGGGAATGGATGCAGATACGGGAGTGACCCCCGGCATTGGGGTGCAGGCGGATTTGACCGTCACCATGGGTTTCCCGAAGGTGGGGATGTCGATGGCGGCCGCATTGGAAAACCTGGGTTCCTTGGTGTCGGTTCCGATTGGCTTGCCAGGGGAATTTGCAGAGGCCATTCCCGATGCACGGCCGGATCTGCAGTGGATTTCGGCAGAGGATGTGAAAAGAAGTTTTTCGCGGCGAAGGAGGGACTCGCACAAGGGCATGTATGGGCGGACCCTCTTGATGGGTGGTTCGGCCTTCTATCCTGGCGCGGTGGTGCTGGCGGCGGAAGGGGCCATTCGTTCGGGGGTGGGATTGGTCCAAGTGGCGACGGTGGAGACGGCCGCTGCGGCGGTGCTGTCGCGCGTGCCCGAGGCGATCCTCGGGGAACGGCTTTCCGCCGATATTTCGCTGGTGGGGATGGATTCCATTATGGCCGGGCCGGGGCTGTGGCGCGATCCCGAGGCTCGGCGGCTGGTGGCGAGGTTGCTGCACGAGACGCCGTGTCCGTTGGTGCTTGATGCGGATGCCCTCGCGGTGCTGGATGGGAAGCCGGAAGTTTTGCGGCAATGCGCGCAGCCGGTGGTGATCACTCCGCATCCGGGAGAGTTGGCGAAGCTGCTGGGCAGGAGCGTGGAGGAGATCCAGCAGGACCGGCAATCCGCGGCGCGCGAAGGTGCTGAACGCACGGGCGCCACCGTGGTTCTGAAAGGTTCAGGCACCCTGGTGGCGAAGATGGGCCAGCCGACATGGATCAATTTGAACGGCAATCCGGGTATGGCGTGCGGGGGTAGCGGCGATGTGCTGGCCGGGTTGCTGGCGGGACTGCTGGCGCAGGGGCTGGAGCCTGTGGAGGCCGCTTGCGCCGCCGTATGGCTCCATGGTACGGCGGGGGATCTTACGTCATGGAAATCGACGCAGGCGGCTATGAAAGCCAGCGATATTGCCTATGCTCTGCCGGGAGCGTTTCGCCAGGTTTGCACGCGCTGATTTTTCGCGGGTAGATTAGCGTCGGACGCAGCGGAAGCCAACAACGGTATTGCTGCTGGAGGGGGCGAGGCTGTCGCGATAGGCACAGCGAAGGCGCGAGGCATCGTTGCTCCAGGAACCGCCGCGCACGATACGAAATGTGCCGGAGGTGGGACCGGTGGGATTGTAGGTGGTTCGTTCGGAGTAAGAGCCGGACCAGTCCCAGCACCATTCGGAGACGTTGCCGGCCGCATCGCGAAGGCCAAGGCCATTGGCGGGATAAGCGGCGACATTGGTGGTTCCGCTGGCGGCAAAGCGCGCGTTGGTCGAGGCCAGGAAGTTGCCCCATGGATACTCTTGAGCCGTGAATCCGCCGCGGGCTGCCTTTTCCCATTCCGCTTCGGTGGGCAGGCGGTAGCCATTGGCGTTCCAGTTCACGCAGGTGTCGGCAAGGTCGAGGGTGTTGGACTTGTAGATGTTGGTCTGGGAGGCGGAAGTGTAGTAGACCGGCAGAAGCCCTTCGAACTGCGAGCGGGCGTTGCACCACTTGATGGCATCATGCCAGCCGACTTTGACGACGGGGTGGTTGCTGGATGTGGCGGGTCCGCCACCGGAAACGACGCCGCACTGGCCCGTGGCGAAGAAATAGCCGTTGGTGATGGCCCAGCGGCGAACCTTGAACCAGTTGGTGTAGGTGATTTCGTTGGCGTCGATGGCGAAGGTGTCGAGATGAATGACGCCGGAGGGTTGTTCGTTGGTGAAGTTGGAGGTGTCGGAACCCATCTGGAAGGTGCCGGAGGGAATGCACACCATATTCGTGCCAACCATGTTGGTATTGGGGAAGAATCGTCGGGGTGAAGTGAGAATCCGCACATATCGGTTGCTGGTGAAGTCGGGCAACAGAACCTGCCCGGTGCGGCCCGTGGCGGCAAAGGCAAGAAGCGGGAGCCACGGGCCTTCGGCCTTGTCGGTGGCCTCGAGTTGGGCCGTTCCGTTTTCATTTTGATTGGACCAGACCAGGAGGCCGTTGGTGAAGGAGTCGCCGAGAATCGGCGCCATGGAAAACGTCTGGTTGGTCTCCTTGACGGAGGCGGCGATGACGAGCGTTTGCGTGGTGACCAAGGAGGACTGGCCGAGGGGCGAAAACACGAGGCGATAGGTGCCTGCTGTGGGCAGTGGGCACTCGAAAAATCCATCCGCGCGGGAAGTCCAATGCTCGTCGTTGGGACGGTTGGTTAGGTTGAGCGAATGGATGCGGATGGGCGCGGGCTGGCCGGTGGCGGCATCGAGCGACCAGCCGCGGACCTTGGGCCAGTTGGTGTGGGCGGCAGCAAGGAATTGTTGCCAGCCGAGGCGGAGGCCGGGAACCAGATGATCGCGGGTGGTGGCGTAGGCGGGTTGGAAGCCTGTGGTGCCGATTTCCGCGCCGTAGGCTTGTATTCCATACAGCCCGTAATTGGAATCGGCACGATCTCCGTTGACGGTATAGCTGAATTCAGGGCCGCTCAGGAAGAAATAGGCGGTTCCGTTTTCGTTGGTACATACACGGGCGATGTTAGTTCCCAGCGTCTTGAATGGGTCGGGTTTTGGATTGGAAATGTTGTAATCCCCAAAGGGACCATAGAACGACCCTTCATAGCTATGAAGACTGAGGGTGAAGGCGGGGCGTACGCGTTGAAGCAAGGCATCGTAGGCTTGGATTTCGGGTTCGGAGGCTGGACTAGGGCCGCGATAGGTGTCATCGCTAAAATCGGGGCTGGAACCCTCATTGTCGCTTCCCCAGTAATGCGAGGAATTGCGGTTGAGATCCACGCCATCGGTTGGGTAGGTCATCGTGCCGTTGCGATTGTTGTCCCGCCCATTCTTTCTCCAATCCGTGTCGACGTTGTCGCAAAAATAGCGGCCATCCGGATTGAGGCAGGGAATGACGTAGATTTCCATTCCATCCACCCAAGAGGCGAAGGTGGCATTGGTGGTATAGCCATAGAGGAGTTGCCAAATGATGTCGAGGGCGACCTCGGGCGGAGCGTATTCGCGGGCATGGACGTTGGCATCGATGACCACGCGCGGTTCGGGTTCCTCGGTGGCAACGTTGTCGGAAATCTTGAGCACCCAGATGGGACGGCCCCAGGTGGTGGTTCCGATCTGGATTTTTTTGGCGAGAGCCGGGAAATTTGTTTCGAACTGGGTCAAGAGCGCTGCGACGGCGGATTCATTGTGATAGCCATTGGTGATGTTGATGGCGCTGAAATCGGGTGTTGGCACCGGCGCGCAGAACTGGGGGCAGATTTGTTCGTAGCCGCGAACGGGGCCGAAAGTCTGGACCGGCGCGGAGAGCATTCGGTTGATCGTCGCGATCTGCTGGGTGGTTCCAACGAGGACCGGAAACGGAACGCCCTCCAGACAGGGGCCCTCATCGAACAGTTCCCCGGCGAGGCGCCACTGAACGACATCGCGGTGGGTGCGAATTTGTTCGGGTTGGGCGGGATAGGGGGAAAAATAGAAGCGCGCGTCCTCCGGCGCGGGGGAGGCGAACGCAGGAAGGGAGGAAAGAAGAAGGATACCCAACATCCAAGTTTTCATGCGGGCAGTGTGTTTCCGGGCCGATTTCAAGTCAAGCGCGGACCGATTGATGAAGAACCGATGAAGTCTTTGCGGGCGCTCGGCGGTTGTGCTAAAAGTTTTCCACAGTGTGGAAACATTTTTTCCATTGTGTGGAAAAAGCGCGAAAAAGTTTTCCATTGTATGTAAAACTCAGACTATCACTTATAATTATAAGTGATAGTTGAGGAAACAGGATTTTGGGAGAGGTGGCGTGATGAAAAAGAATGAGCATGAGAAGGCGCCGGAGGTGGTGAGCAAGGAGGTGGCGTCGAAGAAGATTGTGGAGGTGGCGCAGTCGATTCACGATGACATCGTAAAGAAGGGGCGGAAGCCTTCGATGAGTTTTCCGGTGCGGTCGCTGGCGAATGTGAAGTTCGATGCGAAACGGGGGCATTTCGAGATCCTGGGCAAGAAGGCGTCGCGTACGCTGTCGTACAACACGGTGAAGACGTTTGCGCAGTCGATGCGGCTGCTGGCAACGACGAAGAACGATTTGCTGGACCTGGACGACATCGCGGGCAAGCGCGAGGTCTACTACAACAGCAAGAGCTGGGGCGAGTGCCGGTTCGACGAGCAGCCGGAAAGCGATACGCTGCTGGACGACATGGAGGCGATGCTGGGGGTGAACCGGGAGCAACTGGGATACATTCCCGAGGAGCGCGGAGGGGATGTGTGCGGGGAGCTGGTGGTGATTGACCGCGATCCGCAGAGCGGTGCGGAGGTGAAGATCAACTGCGCCAAAATGGGAAGCGGGGCGTGGAGCATTTCGTCGCGCGTGGAGCATTTGCGCTTCGAGACGAAGGCGAATCTGGTTCTGGTGGTGGAAACGGCATCGCTGTTCCAGCGCCTTGTGCATCATCGCTATTTCGAAAAGGCTAACTGCGTCCTGATCTCGATGAGCGGGGTGCCGACGCGGGCGTGCCGTCGGTTCATTCGGCGGCTGGCGGATGACCGGAACCTGCCGGTGTTGGCGTTCACGGACGGCGACCCGTATGGTTATTGCAACATTTACCGGACGCTGAAGGCGGGATCGGGGCAGGCGGCGCACATCAACCGCTTCTTCTGCGTGCCGCAGGCGCATTATCTGGGCGTGACGCCACAGGATATTCTGGACTACAACCTCGAAGATGCGACGCATCCGCTGGAAGAGGCTGACATCAAGCGGGCCAAAGATGCCTTGAAGAACGATCCGTTCATTTTGCACCACAAGGAATGGCAGGCGGTGCTGAACCAGATGTTGCAGATGGGAGTGCGTATCGAACAGCAGGCGTTTGCCAAGCATGGGCTGAACTTCGTCCTGGATACGTATCTACCGGAAAAATTGAAGAAGGGGAAGTTTTTGCCATAAGCGGTCTGCGGGTTGATCGTCCGGAGAAGAGCTTCTATCCAGTTTTTATAAAAACTGGATACTCGTGCAAAATGAATCCGGACAAATACGGCGGGGTCTTTGCTGGACAAGCTTGGGGAAATTGAGGCATATTTCCAAACCAACATGAGCGAGGCCCTTCCAAGCGAAATCACGCCGGAAATCGTCCAGCAGAGGATGAAGATTTTCCTGCGTTCCCCCCTCCGGCGGCAGTTGCTGGCGAGGGAGATGCGATTGCTGGACAAGGTGGGCGGGCAGCAGGTGCTGGAAATGTCCGGCGACGAGGCGCTGAGCGCGGCGATGCAGAACGCGGGGGGCGGGGGCGGTGGAATCTGGAACAGCGTGGCGACCTCGGAGACGCAGGCGGAACTGCTGGCGGAGTCGGGAGTCGAGCGCATCCATATCGCGGCCTTGCCCAAGCTGCCTTTCGAAGATGGCGCATTCGATGCGGTTGTCTTGAGCGAAATGCTGGAATACGTGGAGAATCCGACCGATCTGATGGCGGAGCTGCACCGGGTGATGCGTTCCAAGACGCGGCTGATCTTGCATGTCCGGCGCAAGCGGCGCTCGCTGGTTGGATTTTTCAGGCGGGTGGCGGGGCTGACCGATCCGACGCGGCCGATGGTGAGGCCGGGGTTCACGCCGACGGAATTGTTCGATGTGCTGAAGGACGGGTTCGATGTGCAGGAGACGGCCGGGCTGGGGCGCTTCTTCATGGAATTCGCGAGCCTGTTGGCGGAGTTGTTTGCGGGTGTGATTCCCTCGTCGTGCGAGCCGGCCGCGATGGACGGGCGGCGGCTGAAACGGGCGGCGGCCGTCTATGCGGCCTTTACGCCGGTTTTCTGGCTGGCCGGCGTTTTGGACATGATTTTCTTTTTTCTGCCGCAGCACCACATGGTGCTGCGGGCCAAGCGCCGGATGATGTGGGTGCCGCGCGTGACGCCGCGCCTGCGCGACGGGCGGAGCATCGCCGAGGCAGCGCTGCGTTCGAAGATCGGGACCGCTGCCGGGAAGTAAGGCCGACGCGCCGGGGGAAGGTCAGGACCACGCGAGCATTTGCTCGATGGAACGGCGGGCGCGGGAGGCGATGGGCTCTTCGACGCGGATGACGGTTTTCATTTCCCGCAGGGAGAACAACACCTTTTCCAGCGTGATGCGTTTCATGTTGGGACAGACGGCGAAGGGGGATACGCGGTAAAAGGTTTTGTCCGGGTGGTCTTTCCGCAGGCGGTGGATCAAGCCTTCCTCGGTGGCCACGATGAATTCGCTGGCTGGGCTCTCCCGGACGAAGGTGCACATCTGGCCGGTGGAGAGAATGTGGTCCGAAACGGCCCGGACGGGCTTGGGGCATTCCGGATGGGCGATGGCGAGGGCACGTGGATGCGCCGATTTCAGGTCGAGGATGTCCTTGGGGTTGATACGGGCGTGGGTGGGACAATAGCCGGGCCAGAGAACCAGTTTGCGGCCCAGGATCTCCTCGACGACGCTACCGAGATGCTGGTCGGGAACAAAGAGCACTTCATCGTTGGCATACTGCCGGACGATCTTCACGGCGTTGCCAGAGGTGCAGCAACAATCGCTTTCGGCCTTCACATCGGCGGTGGAATTGACATAGCAAACCACTTTGGCGCCGGGGTGGGCGGCCTTGAATTCGCGGAGCTGGTCGCCGGTGATCATGTCGGCCATGGGGCAGCCGGCGTGGGAGTCGGGCAGCAGGACAGTTTTGGCCGGGTTGAGGATGGCGGCGGTTTCCGCCATGAAGTGGACGCCGCAGAACACGATGACGTCGGCGGTGATTTCGGTGGCTTTTCGGGACAGCTCCAGAGAGTCGCCGGTGAAATCGGCAATGTCCTGGACGTCGGGCACTTGATAGTTGTGCGCGAGGATCAGGGCATTGCGCTGCTCCTTGAGCTTGCGGATTTCCTCGATGAGATTCATGGCCGGATCAAAGGGCCTTCACGGCGGCGATGGCGGCAGGGGCATCGATTCCAAAGTATTGCCAGAGTTCCAAATGGCCTTCGGAGGGGGCAATGCGCGGGTCGGTGATGCCGAGGTGAATGAGAGGAAGCCGTTTGCCGTGGGCGGCGCTGCTGACCAGGCCGGCAAAACCGCGCAGGCCTTTTTCGGGGGTGCCGATGAGGCCATCCTCGATGGTGACGATGCCTTCGGGGTATTGCTTGAAGAGAGCGGCCAGCCGTCCGTTGTCCAGCGGGAGTCCGTTGACCACCCAGGCATCGGCCTGAATGCCATCGGCGGCCAGCTTGTCGGAGGCTTCGGCGGCCACGAAGGCCGTTGCACCAAACGCGAGGATGGTCTTCTTGGCTTCGGGCTGGGCCCGGAGCTGGTTCACATCCGTCCAGGGGATGTATGCGCGCCAGAGGGGTTCTGTGGAGCCCTGCCGGGTCAGGATGGGGAGGTTGTCCCGCGGGATGCCGAGGATGTGCGCCCCGTTGCGCGAGGCCAGGTCGCAGATGGCGACAAAGGCGGAGCGGGCGTCGGCCGGTGCATAGAAGCGGTCCAGATAGGGCAGGTAGCCGATGGCGAGGTTGATCCAGTCGAGCGACCAGCCGGAAAAATGATCGCGTCCGGTGCAGGAGCCAACGTGAGACAGGTGGAAGGTGACATTCAAGCCTTCGTTTGCGCCGTTCAGGTTGCGCTGGTAGCGCCACATTTCCATGCCTTCGCGGGCGATTCCTTCGAAGAAGGCGGCGAAGGTGGCGAACACCACCAGTTTGGGGGTGGGCGTGGACATCGCCAGGCCGTTGGCCATGAACGTGGCGATTTGTTCTTCGATGGAGAGTTGGAACTGGTGGTCGGAATCGAGCACCTTCAACGCGAGATCCACCTTGGTGGAGGGGGCGAGGTCGCAATCCAGCACGAACATGGCATCGGGATGAGTCCGCGCCACGAGATCGTACGCATTGGCGACGCCTGCGCGGGGGGTGATCCATTTGCCGCCGGCCGCGGGAAGGCCCGCATCGGCCTTGGCCAAGGCGTCGGCGGGGATGAGTAGATTTTCGGCGCCCGGAGCGGGGCGGGCCGTGGTGGTGACGGAGACGGGTGCCAGCGAGCGCCAGCTTTGCAGAGCCTTCTGGTGGGCCTTGGTGAGCTGCAGCATGGGGTTTGCCAGCAGGGCTTGCAGGTCGCGGCCTTTCATGTGTCCGTCGTGGTGCGCCTTGCCGCCGGGGAGGCCATTGACGACAAACAGGCATTCCAGCATGGAGGGCACGTCGCGGTAGCTCATCAGGCAGCCGGGCAGCCAGATGGGGGTGTCCAGCGGAACACCGTTTTTGTTGGCGAAGGCGGAAAGCTCGGCGGAGATGCCGAACCGTTCGCCAACCTGGGAAAGAGGAACATCGTTTTTGCCGGTGGGGAAGATGAGCGTGGGAATGCCGTTGCGGGCCAGGGATTTGGCCTCCCGGAGGGTTTGCCACAGGGTGGAGATGTTAAAAAGGGAGGGGGTTTCCAGAATCTGGATCCCCAGCGCTTCGAGGATGGGGCGCGGATCCTTGTTCGTCATTTGCTTGGTGGTGCCGGAGAGCTGGATGCCGTTCCGGTGCATGATGAAAGTGACGGGGGCCTTGTGGAGATGGGCGGCATGGAACCCGTTTAAGGCGTGGCCCGCGATCCAGCCGGCATCGCCGCAATGGCAGAGAACCCAAGCGTCGGAGCCATAGGCCGCGCGCTTGCCAAGGGCTTGGCCGACGGCGGTGGGAATCATGACGCCGAGGCGACCGCCGTTCAGTTGGGTTCCGCCGGGTACCCAGGACACATGGCCTGGAATGTCGATTCCGCGGCGGAAGGTGTCGATGACGCGGTTCCGGTCCAGATAGCCGAGCACGGAGAGGGCGGAATAGTAGCCGACGGAGGTGTGGGCGTTTTCGATGGTGAAATCCCGCTCCACGCGATTGACCAGCGCCAGTGTCAGCAGGAGGGGTGGGATCAGGTCGAGGCCGCCACCCATGTGATCGACTTCGTTGATCTTGGAAAGGGAGGCCACGGATTCGATGGCGAGACGGGCGGCATCGATCTGCAGGGCTTCGAACAAGGTGAGGTCATCATCGGTCAGGCGCGAAATCTGCTCGATATCGAGCTCCAGGGGAGGGACGGAGGAAACCACTTCGCGGCGCATATAGAGCGAGTCGGCCAAAAGGGATCGGTTGCGATTCTGCTGGAAAGAGTCGGGGGAGAATTGGTTTTTCATAGTGCGTGGGATTGTGCCGAAAGCCGTTCCGGGAGTCAACCGCGGGGGAGCTTGGATTCGGGAGGCATTCTTCAACAAAAAGCCCGGCGGATGCCGGGCTTTTGGGCCATCACAGGAATGGTGGAATTATTGAGCGGGCGCGGGAGCCGGGACTTCCGGTGCGGGAGCAGCGGGAGCCTCTTCGGTCGGCACGGCTTCGGCAGCAGGGGCGGCTTCGGGAGCGACGACCTCTTCCTTGACTTCTTCCACCGCGACAGGCGCTGCGGCTTCTTCCACCACGGGGACTTCCACGGCCACGGCGACTTCTTCCGCAACTTCGGGAGCCTGCTCGACCGCCACTTCTTCAACCGCAACGGTTTCATCGGCGGGGGGAGCTTCTTCCACAACTTCTTCCTCATCCACATCGAGCTGGATTTGGGTTTCTTCAGGGGGTACGGCGCCAAAGCGTTCAATGCTGGCCTTGCTGCGGAGACCGTCCACGTATTCCTTGACCGCGTCCTGCTGCTTCTGCGAGTACAGGATGTCGCTGATACGGGTCTTGACCTCGTCAAATTCCAAGGTCTTGGCCGTATTGTGCTCGGAAACCTTGATGAGATGGAACCCAAACTGGGTTTCGACTACTTCGCCAACGGCGCCGACCGTCTGGGAGAAGGCGGCATCTTCGAAGGCGGGAACCATTTGGCCGCGGCCAAAGTTACCCAGGTCGCCACCCGAGCTGGCGCTGGGGCAGTCCGAATTGGCCTTGGCGACTTCCGCGAAATCGGCGCCTTCGTTGAGCTGCTTGCGGAGTCCTTCCAGGCGTTCGCGCTTGGCGGCCTTTGCGGCGTCATCATCGGTGGGATCCACCTTGATGAGGATGTGGGAGGCGGTGACGGTCTCGCCCTGGCTGAAGCCCTCCTTGTTTTCCGCGTAGAAGGCTTGGATTTCCTCGTCGGTGGGCTTGGCAAGGGATTCGGCCTTGGCCATGATCATTTTGCGGACAGCCATTTGCTCGCGCATTTCGGCTTCGGTGGTACCGGTTTCCGCCATGTAGGATTCGATTGTGGTGCCGGGGGGGAGTTCTTCGGAGAGCTCGGCCTTGACTTCGGCGAATTCCGCATCGGACAGGCTGACACCTTCCTTGCTGACGGCATCCAGCATCACGTTGCGCATGATCAGCTCTTCGACAATGCGCTCGCGGATGCGAGGAATGGCGGTGGACATTTGTTCGGGGGGAATTCGTCCGCCCATCTGCTTCATGAACATCTTCATGACCTTTTGGACATCGCCTTCGGTGATGTCCTTGCCATTCACCTTGGCGACCACTTCAGCGGGATCGGCATCGGGGAGGGTCGGCATGTCCGCGCCTGCAGCGGGGGGCTGGTCCAAAGCGGCGGAAGGAGGGGTAGCCGTCGGGGCTTCCGATTTCTTTTGGGCATCCGCCTTCGACTTATCGCAACCGGTTATGAGCAAGCCCACAGCGATGGCGGCCATCATCCAATACGCAGTCTGTTTCATCGGGTCTTTATCCTTTTTCTATAATGGAGGGAATCTTGCGGGGAAGTCGTCGCAAGGTGGTTTTTAAAGTGAGGCATTGTGGGGGCAGGGCGGATGGTTGTCAATCCCGGGAAATCCGGCGATGAATGGAGGAGTTCGTTCTCAAATGCCGGAGGAGGGAGCGGGCCTGGAGGCGAGGAGCTGTTGGCGGAAGGCGGAGGCCAATTGATCGAGATAGGCGTCGTGCAGGGCGCTGGCGCGTTCGACATAGTCCTGGGTTTGGATGGGCATGCGGGCCAGATCGAAGCGCGACCGGGCCAATCGTCCAGGGCCCGCGTTATAGGCGGCCAGCAGAAGCGCCCGTTCATCGGCCCTCCATTCCTTGTGGCGGGGGGCGATTTGTTCCTGCAGAAACGCCAGGTAGGCGGTGCCGACGCGCCGGTTCATGGCGGGGTCGAAGGCTTGGTCAAAGGAAACCGGCTTGCCGAAGAGGCGGAGGGTCATGTCGCGCCAGGTGCCGGACTTGATCTGCATGAGGCCGCGTTCGCCATGGCGTCCCACCTTGCGGGGGTCGCCATTGGATTCAATCTGGATGATGGCATCCACGAGACGAAGGGCATTCTGCTCTGCGCTCGAAACGGCCTGCGGCTGCTCGGCGGGAAGCGCGGGAACCATGGGGACGACGGCATGGGGATGGACAGCAATCCCGCCCAGCGGCAGGAGAATCGTTCCCATCCAGAGGACGACGGTTCGAATGGTTAGAATATTTCTCATATGTAGTAAAACGTTATACTAGCGTCTCCGGTTTGGCAAGGGGGGAGGTGAAAATTTTTTTCGAGGAAGTTTGTGGCGGTCACGGATTCCCCTTGAATGAGGAGAGCGAAGAGGCGTATAGGAGTGGGGCATGAAATCGTGTGGACAGTTGGAAGTCGTTTTGGCGATTGCAGATGCGGATGCGTTTTGCGAATGGATCCGACTGCATTGGGACGTTGAGCCTGTTTGTCTGGAGCAGCCACATGACGACCGTGCCGTGGTGGATATCTACTTCGATACGGAAGCGGAAGCGGTGGCCCATCGCCGGAAACTGCCTCGGAAGTTTGCGCTTTCCTCCGTGGAGACGATGTCTTGCCACGAAGAGCAGTGGACCACCTTTTGGCGTCATCATTTTCACATTCAGGACATTGGCCGCCGTCTGAGGACTGTTCCGGTTTGGGAAACGCCGCCAGACCGGAGGCGGATCAACCTGCGGATCGATCCGGGCCTCAGTTTCGGCACGGGTGGGCATTTCACCACGCGGTTTTGCCTGGAAGAGCTGGAGCGCGCCTGTGCGAAGATCAAGCCCCGGTCGATGCTGGATGCGGGAACCGGCAGTGGCATTTTGGCCATTGCGGCGGTCAAGCTGGGGGTTCAAACGGTTTCCGCTTTCGATTTCGACCCGGTTTGCGTGGAAAAATGCGCTGAAAATGCCGCGCTGAACCATTTGCAGAAGGACCGCATACGGTTTTACCAGGCAGATGTCCTGCGCGAAGGCTGGATGAAGCAGCCGGCGGATGTGGTGTGCGCCAACATTCTGACCCATGTGCTGATCGAGGCGGCTCCGGCCCTTTGGCGAGCCACGAAGAAGCGGCTGATCTTGACGGGGATCCGCGAGTTCGAGGGCGATTCGGTTGCTGACCGCTTTGTGGCGGGGGGCGCCCACGAAGTGCTTCGCGATGGCGACGGCGTGTGGTGCGGGATTGTGCTGGACCGCTAACGCCGGTTCAGGGCTTGATATCTATGCGCTTCGTGCTTGTGGTCCCCCGCCGGTCTTTCTATCCTGTTTGCATGAAAACGAGTATTCGTCTGTTGCGCGCGGGTCTTTGCTGTTGGGGTGTTTTTCTTGCCGCTTGTGCATGGGCGGGAGAGGCGAACTACCAGCCGTTCATTGTGGGTGAGCGGGCGGCGGGCATGGGCGGTGCCGTGGTGGCGACGGCCGACGGCATGGATGCGTGTTTCTATAATCCGGCGGGCCTCGGCCGCGAAGAGCGCAATTCGATCTCGGTGAACGGCACCCTATATGGAATACAAAACTTTTCAACGAAGGACGCCGCCTTTCCGGGGGAGGAATTCGATATTTCGTCCTTTGTGACCATTCCGACCGGATTGAGTGCCGTGAGGAAGCTGCGGGATGGAACGGCGGCCTCTTTTTCCGTGTTTGTGCCTTCCCAATCGAATGCCCGGGAAATCAAAGCCTTCCCCGATCGGCAGCATTACTACAACTATAGCCACGACGACCAGATGCTGTTGCTGGGTCCTTCGATCGGGCAGGTGGTCAACGAGAGGTTTTCGATGGGCGCCTCGGTTTTCGGGATCTACCAAACCGTCAGCGATTTCCAGAATCTGTATTGGGGCGACTATTCCTATACGTTCACTCAGAACTACAAGTATTCCGTCATCGGGGTGGTGGGCGTGCTGGGTGCCCAGTACCGGTTTTCAACGGATTGGTTTGTCGGACTTTCCGTGACGACCCCTTCGGGCACCCTGGATGGCAATGGACGAGTTCAATACAGCCAGGTGCAGGGCGATGCGCATGTGTTTGGTTCGGATTCTCAGTACTTCGATGAGATGGATGCCGACAACGGATTGCCTGCGCAAGTGCGCATGGGCATTGGCTGGCAGCGGAAGGGAACGGGCAGCGCCGGTTTGGATGTGACGCACCATCTGGCGCGCAATTACAAGTGGATGGATGGTTCACAGGATGGCGAAGACGTCACGATTTGGCAGGAACGCGAGGCCGTGACCGATATCCAGCTGGGCGGGGAATACCTGCTTCGGAACCGCTATCCGCTGCGCGCGGGTTTCTTCACCAGCTTTTCCTCCGCCACCGATTTGGATGTGGAGGACACTGGAACGCCGAACCAGATCGACCTGTATGGTGTGACCACCAGCATGGGCGTGGTGGGCGAAAACGTGGTCCTGAATTTCGGTCTCAGCTATGTCTGGGGCGAAGGGGAAGCCTTTGGCAACCGCCTGGACAATGAGGGCAACCTGCAGCCGATCATTACGAAGACAAAGGAAGATAGCCTCTACGCTTTCGCCAGCACGACATACCGGTTTTAGGCCCGGCGTGGTACGGACTCGGGAGAGTTGAATCAGGCCTGATTGTCGGCGGGGGCCGACTCGCCGGCGTCTTCCTCGGCGACAGGGGTTTCCACGAGGGAAATCACCACGCGCTTGCGGCCTTCCGAATCCTCGTCCTCGGAATGGGTCTGCACATCGGGGCAATCCTTGAGCGCCTGATGGATGATGCGCCGCTCCATGGAGTTCAGCAAGGGCATGCGCCAAGGCGTTCCGTTTTGGCGGACCCGGGCCAGAGCCTCCTGGGTGTCGGCAAGCAGTTTCTCGCGGCGGCGTTCGCGATAGTGTTCGGCATCCACGACGCAATAGGGCGAATCCTCGAACTTCCTCGAGAACAGGCGATTGAGCAGGAACTGGATGGCATCCAGCGTCTGCGAGGTGCGTCCAATGATTCGTCCGGCATCGGCGGTGACAATCTGGAAGTAGATTTGCCCGTCGTCCACCGAGGTTTCCAGCCGGGCATCCTCGAACTCCAGCAGCCGGAGGAGATCCTCCAAGATGGCTTGGGCGGCGGCGACGTAGTCCTGCATGCTGTTTTGTTCGCTCATAATAAATCTTTCGTCGTTTGCAATTTACGCTATTTTTGTATGCTCAAAACGACGGAAAGGCCAGTCAATTTTTAGGGAGAGGTGTTTTCATGCGGCAGAACTCGGCGATAAAAGAGGAACGGCGGGAGAGATCTTGGCTCTCCGGCGTGGTGGTTTTGGCCTTTTTACTGGTGTCGGCCATCTGGGCGATCTCCTACTTCAGCCCGGAAGCCCGCGTGCGGCGGGCCACGGTCGAGGTGGTCGCATTGGTCGGAAAACCGGGCTCGGAATCCCCGGTGTCGCTGGGTTTGGCGGCCAATCGGTTTGGAAAATTCCTTTCGCCCCAGGCGGTTCTGGATTTGGATGAATACGGGACCTTGGCCACCGGGAGGCAGGAGATCGTGCAGCTCTT
>CAYNHA010000226.1:0-5223 GCA_964397035.1 uncultured Verrucomicrobiota bacterium | reverse complement strand
TAGGACATTTCCTTGCCGTGGAGGATGCGGGCGGCGGCGAGAGTCGCCTCGGCGGGGCGGGGAGAGTCGGGGCGGAAGGTGGCGCTCTGGTGAGGATTTTCGCCGTAGCGCAAGGGGATTTCGGGCGCGGTGGTGCCGGAGAGCCAGGCGGAGATGGCGGCATCGTAGGCCGAAGTGCGCGCGAAGACTTTTTGGGCGAGGGCGCGGCGGCGTTCGATGGGCAAGTCGCCTTCGGTGCGGAGGGCGGCGAGGGTGGGAGAATAATCGGCTGGATCGGTCAGGACGATCACATCCTCGTGGTTCTTTGCGGCGGAGCGGAGCATGGAGGGGCCGCCGATGTCGATGTTTTCGATGGAGTGGCTCTTCTCGAAGGGGTAGATGTTGACGCAGACGAGATCGATGGGGCGCAGGCCCATTTGGGCGCAGGTTTCCATGTCGGCCGGGTTGGAGCGCCGCTGCAAAATGCCGCCATGCACCTTGGGATGGAGCGTTTTGACGCGGCCATCGAGAATTTCGGGGTGGCCGGTGAAGGTGGAGACGTCCACCACGGGAATATTCGCCGCGCGCAGGGCTGTGGCGGTGCCGCCGGTGGACAGGATTTCGACGCCAAGAGCGGCAAGGCCGTTTGCAAAATCAACCAGGCCGGTCTTGTCGGACACGCTGAGAAGGGCTCGTTGGATTTTCATACGGGGCCGCATTCTCCCACAGGCGGATGAAAATGGAAAGGGTTGGTTTTCCATTGAACCGGGAGAATCCTTGCTTCATGGACCATTGCCAGCTTGGTGCTGCAATCGGCGAAACAGGAACGGACGCATTGTTCCAACGAACCACGGATGAACACCGATGGACACGGATCTCAAAAACCGGAGAAGGGCTTTTGACTAGTTATTATAATAACTAGTTGATTTGAAGGGGGGAATCCCTCTCTCCACCAAGCAGGGATGATCCGATCCGTTTCTCACAGAGGGCACGAGGGTTCACGGCGGAAATGGGATTCCTCTGTGTGGGCTCGTGATCTCTGTGAGAGGGATATTTCTTCGGAAGGTCGGTGAAACCTGTGAATATCTCACGGGGTGAGCGGTGTGGCGGAAGAGGCGTCCAGTTTGCGCTGGAGGCCCATGTGGCGGACGGTGGGTTGGGAGATGGCCTGCTTGAAGGTGGTTTCTTCGCACCAGAGTTCCACTCCGCTTTCAGTGCGGGTGACGGCGGTGTAGAGCAATTCGCGAGTCATCACGGGGCATGGAAAATCGGGAAGCAGGACGAGGATGCGGCCGAACCCGGAGCCTTGGGATTTGTGAATGGTCATGGCGAAGGAGGTTTCGTGTTCGGGCAGGAGGCGGCAGGGAATCTTCCGGAATTTTCCATGGCCGTCCTCGAAGCAGGCGAGGGGAGTGCCATCGTCCTGATGCAGTACGATGCCCACGTCGCCGTTGAAGAGGTTGATGTCGTAGTTGTTTTGGGTGACGAGGATGACGCGGTGGTCGTAGAATTCGCCCTCCCGGTTGAAGGGAAGGATTTTCTCGATGGCTTCGTTGACGCGTAGGGAGCCTTGCGGGCCGTTGCGGAGGGCGCAGAGTACCCGGAAGCGGGAGAGCGCGGCGAAGGCGTCCTGAGGGGTCTTGGTCTGGATAAATTCCCGGTAGCCCTCGGCCACGCTGGATTGGAAGGCTCCCGGGCATTGGCCGGCATCGAATGTAGCGCTCGAATGGAGGCGGATGTCCGGGGAGGAGGAGGTGGCCCACATCCATGCTTTTCCGGGATCGCCGGTCTGGATGGCCTTGGCGAGTTCGGCCACGGGGGTGTTGTCCAGAAAGCGTTTGCTTTCGGTGAGGGTGGCCATGACGGGAGCCAGGGAGATGGATTGGCACAGCTCGGCCATGACGTTTCCGGGTTCGACGGAGGCGAGCTGGTTTTGATCGCCCAGCAAAACCAACTGGGTGCCGCTTCCGATGGCGTCGAGCAGCTTGGCCATCTTGGGAAGATCGATCATGCTGGTTTCATCGATCAGCACGATGTCGGCGGGGAGGGGGGTCTTCCGATTGTGGCGGAAATAGGGGGAGCTGCTTTGGTAGCCGAGCAGGCGTTCGAGGGTGCAGGCGGGTTCCTTCTCCAGAGAAACGCCCATGGCTTTGAGGACGTTGCCCACGCTTTCATCCATGCGGGCGGCGGCCTTGCCGGTGGGGGCAGCCATGCGGATGCGAATCAGCGGCGAGTTTTTCGCGAGCATCACGAGCAGATGGGCGGCGACGAAGGTTTTGCCGGTTCCGGGCCCGCCGGTCAGGATGGAAAAGCGCTTTTCAATGGCGCAGCGGATGGCGTGTTTCTGGCCCTCGGAGAGCGGGGGTGTGGCTTCGGCCAGTTGGGTTTCAAAATCGGCGGCGCGGCGCCCTGTGGATTCCACGGCCAGGGCGAGGAGTTTGGCGGCGACGGAATTTTCATAGTTCCAGAAGCGGCGAAGATAGAGGCGGGAGCCTTCCAGAACGAACGGCTCGTTGCCGACGCCGGTGCCGACAAGTCGAGGGTGGTTCCGAAGAACGGGGCCGGACTCCGCCACGGCGGCGGCGAAGGCGTTCCGTAAATCCGGATCGGAGTCGGCGGAGGGAATCAAGGAGGGGGGCACGTCGTCGAGGGCGAGGCAGACGTGGCCATCGCCGGTGGCGCGGCAAGCCAGGGCCAGGACGAGCTGGGCAGATTCGGGAAGGGGGACGTCATAGATCCGCACGAGGGAATGAACCAGATGCACATCGATGTCCCGCAGGAGGCCGGCTTCGAGGCATTGGAGCAGAGAGAGGGAACCGGCGGAATTCACGTTGCACCTCCGAGAAACGCGGACAGCCTTTCGATCAGGGCTTTCGAGGGGCGGTCGCCCAAGATGCCACGACCGGGTTTTTGCTCGGCCAGGCCCATGCCGCGCAGGAAGAGATAGAAGACGCCGCCGAAGTGGCGGTCGTAGTCGTAGGCCGCGAGATGGCGGGCGAGGACTCCATGGAGCGCGGTGGAATAGATGAGATATTGGAGATAGTAGGCGTGGGCGCGCATTTCGGCAGCCAGACCCGCGGCATCGAATGCGGCGGGTGTCCGGTCCAGTTGGTTGGATTTCCAGTCCACGATGTAGAATCGTCCGCCGTGTTCAAAGACGAGATCGATGGAGCCGGTCATGAAGCCGAGCGGGATTCTGGTTTCCTTGTTTTGAAGTTCTCGGATGAAGAGGGAATCCCGGGGGGGCGTCGTCCAGCACTCGTCCAGAATGGGGGCCATTTCGCCGAGGCGGCGGAGGCCGTCGCGGTGGAGTGAAAAATGGAATTCCAATTCCGATCGCCGGGAGGCAAGCGGGATGTCCTTCAACTGGAAGGCGCCCAAGCCGGAATCCAGGTTGGAATGGAGGACGCGGTGGACCATGTGGTGGATGGCCTGGCGCTGGAGGGTCAGGCGGGTTTTCTTTTCTTCCGGCATATCGTCGGCAGGGCGTTGGCAGATGCGGTGCAAATCCAGCGTGTCATCGACGACCGCGGCGATGGTGTCGCCGGGGGCCTGGAAATCCAGCAGCTCGAAAATCCTGTGCCAGCAGGTTCCCAGCTTGGCGCCGCCGGGAATGGAGAGAATCGGCTCCATTTCGGCGGGTGCTTCGGGAGGAAGGGCGGTTTCGTTGGTGGCTTGGTCCCGGTCGGCCACGTCGGCGGAGGGTGCGGCCTGCCTGGCTGCGACATGGGGCGTGAGTGAAGAGAAGCTGGCGCGGCCGTGATCCTTGTCCACCGTGGGCAGCTCCAGAGGGGCGGGCCACATCTCGGCAGAGTCGGGTTGTTTTGAGGAAAGAACATTGCTGGATGGCGGCGGATTGAACACGGCCATGCGGGATGAAGCTGGATTCCGGGCCCGCCAGCGGGCGAGAAGATGGGACAAGGCATGCGACTCAGGTTGTAGGTCTTCGTGGATGACTTCCACGGCGACGACGCGGTTGACAGCGCGGGTCAGGCCGACATAGGCGAGGCGAATGTTTTCTTGCAGATGTTCGAGCTGGGCAGCGCATTTGCCGGCTTTGGATTTTGTGTCCAGATCCAGAACAAGGCGCTGGAAGGGATCGTGGTATTTCAGAACGGCGTCGCCTGGGTGCATGGCCTTGGCGCCGAGTCGCCAAAGAGTGGGGAGGAACACGATGGGAAACTGAAGGCCCTTGCTTTTGAACACAGTCATGATTTGGACGGCGGGATCGTCGTCGGCGAGGCGAACGCGCGTGGAGTCGGCGTCGTCCCGGCCCGATGGATCCAGTTGGCTTGTGTACCAGCGCAGGAGGGCAACGGGGCCGAGTTGCTGGCTTCGGGCGGCCTGGTGGGCGAGCTCCACGAGATGGTGAAGAGAGGACATGCTGCGAATGCCGTTCGGCTGGCCGGCCATGAAGGCGCGAATGCCCAGGCTACGGGACAGCGATTGGAAGGCCATGATGAACGAATGCTTTTGCCACAGGAGGCCGGCATTCCGGAACAGATCGATCCAATCCTCCAGCGAGCGGGTTGGCACATAGGTGGATGAAGTGGATTCTTCCGAAGAAAGATCGTGTTGGTTGAAGTAGGCCAGATCGGTTTCAGGGCAGGGAATGAACGGTGCGCTCAAGGCGCCGCGCAAGGTGGAAGCGCGTCCGGGGGAGAGCATGGCCTGCATGACGAGCGCGAGGTGGGGGGCTTCGTCGGAGTCGAACACGCTGCCGGTGGCCTGGCGCACGGCATTGACGCCGCATTGGAGCAGTTCGCCCTGGATTTCGGCGGCTTCGGCGTGGGTGCGGACCAGGACGGCAATGTCCGAAGGTTGAACGGGGCGGGGCGTTTGTTCGGGAAAACGCAGGGAATCGCTGGATAGCATCCGGGCGATTTCGTGGGCCACATCGGAAGCGATGCGTCGGGAGAGCGGGCCGTTGGCAGCGACGCTTCCTTCGGCGGCATAGGTCCAGACCTTGAGCGGTTGGGGATCCGGTGAGCCATCGACGAGCAGCGTTTTCTCCGTCGGCGTGCCTTGGGCCTTGAGCGTGCCCGGATAGGCGATGGAATCGCCCGCAAGAAAGGTGGAGCCCGGCTGGTCGTCTTGGAACAACTCGTTGACGGCGTCCACAAGGGCTTGCTCGGAGCGGAAGTTGGTTTCCAGCGAATGCCGCTGGTTTTCGGGCACGTTCTCCCGGGCTTTGAAATAGGTGAACAAGTCGCCGCTTCGGAAGCCGTAGATGGCTTGCTTGGG
>CAYNHA010000225.1:0-3537 GCA_964397035.1 uncultured Verrucomicrobiota bacterium | reverse complement strand
GGGACACCTATGCCAACAACGGAAAGGGAGGTTGGGAAAACCTCCCGCCAGACACGGAGCCCATCAAATGCCCGGGCGACACCAACGACTATGTCTGCCAAGTATGCGACGGAAACGGCATAGTGACAAGCGCAACCAATGGTGCCGATTGTGACATCTTGATGGTCGTGATGGAATCCGGCAAGTGCTGCGAGGGAGTATGCTTGCCCATTCCACAACCGGGTACAGACCCTTGCGAATGGGCCATGGACAACAAGAACCTCATGAGTCCCATCGAACAAAACAAACTGTCGCCCGGCAGCAAAGTAATGGGATATGTCTTGTGTGTGTTCGGGGAAAAATATGCGTGTACGGTTCCCTATAATTTTCCATCTTTGTGGGGCCCAGACATGAAAGCCTGTATCTTGCAGGAAGAAAACAACCATCTGGGCAGCACGACCGCTCAATGCCCTCCTTGCATCGGCATGGCCACGTATCCCAACAGTACAGCCTGGAAAGACGAGGAATGCGCCGCCCGCGCCGCCACCTTTGCCTGCATGAAAGGGCTAACAAACGGTGCAAGCAGTTGGTATCAACAAACAATTCGAGATGCCCTTGATGGGATATGGAACGACATGAATAGGATGGGATGCACTAACCTTCCACCCACACCGTGAGGAACACACCATGAATTCAAATCGCCTGTGGCGGATCACCTTTCTATTGTTTGCGCTATCCTTCGCAGTACCACTTTCCTTTGCGGAAGTTGTCATTGCCCGAGGCCGGTTATGCCAGGAAGAAGATCCATATCTTCGTGACAAAGACACTCTCGTGCCCCAGACCGGCGTTTTTTACGATGTGCTTGAAGTGGGAAGAGGCCACTTGAAGACAGAATCCTTCACCTATCAGTTTCCCGGGAATCAACTACACACCAATGCAGTTCGTGTATCAATTTACTGGAAAACTGTAACCAAGCCACTTCCGCTGGACGCTATCCTGATATTAAGCAATGAAGGAAGGGAAATGTGGTCTAGCTATTTCATCGTGGCCCCCGTGCCTTGGCGAACGATCTTCCCATACTCCTCCGAGGTTTGGGAAAAATCCTTGAAAATGACAGACGACGAACTCATCGGGAACCCGATCTCTCCGGAATTGGCTCTGGCCATCGCCGAAAAGAACGCTGTCGAAAAGGGTGCCACACCGGCAAATATCTACCTCCTCAATCCTCGTGGAGATGCCCGTAGGTGGGTGGTCAATGTCTTCTATTATCTGGCCCCCTATCTCTATGAGTATGCCCTCTGGCTGAACGATCGCGGCGACGTGCTGGATGAATCCATGCCCATGATCAACGAATACTACAAAACCGGCGAAGACCTGGGGGCTTTCATGTCCCGCGAATACGCAACGGACAATCGTGGTATCCCCTTCCGCCTTCAGGATTGGTCTCAAGGAACATCAGACCAACCATGATGGGGCCAGTGATGGGGTCAGTTTCATGTTTTGAGAGTCCACTCCCCACTTCTCCATTCCGTGATCGTCGAGACCTCGCAACCTTTGGAAACAACCCATGATGCTACGTCCGAAAAAACTCTTCTATTTGCTCCCCCTCCTCCTCTTCGGTTGGACCACCCCCAATCTCTCTGTCCCAACCTGAACCACCGTCTGAACACCCGGCGGGCTTTCATTTTTCAACACCGGCCATGTCCGAATCCCCTCCCCGCGCCTGGGCCGAATCTTCAAAACAGCGCGAGCCAAGGCCCGCACCATCTGAACGACAAATCCCCCGGGCTCCACGAAGGGCCGAAGCCTTCCGGCAACAGCTCGCGCAACGCCTCCACCAGGCCCTTCCCGGCATCTATCCCGAACCCAATCCCCGATAGGGATCCAGGGCAAAAGCGGTTTGGGCCTGGCCCATCTTCCCTCTCCGCGCTCTCTGTGGCATGTCATGACCTGCCCTGGGCGCCAGCCTATAATCGAAACACCGATCCCACACGCTTGTACCCAAGCTTCTCGTAATACCGGTCTTCATCCGAAAGCACGTATACGTCTTCGTCCGGATGCGCGCTCTTGATCTGGTGCAGCATGCCCCGGGCATAGCCGCGGCCCCGATAGCGCGGCGCCACATATAGTTCGCTGATGTACACGCCGAATCCGTCCACGATGGCGCGGAGATAGCCGCAAACCTTGTTGCGGGTTTTGCAAACCAAGGTTTCACTGTTCACAAGCGCATTCTTGAACGAATCCAGCGAGCCTGCACAGGTGAAGGAATCCCAGTCGCCATCCGCCTTCAGGAGTCGGATCAACTCAGGCTCATCCCCCTTGTCGTATCGATTGATGTTGCACATGCGGTAGCTCCGTTCTGCAATGTACTTCTCTCAAAACAGATGCCCATTGGAAACGCATTTCCATTGCACGTTCTGGAAAAAATCTATTTGCGCTGAACCTGCAGGCGGAACCGCTCTTCGGATTTCTCGACTCCGGCATCCCCCAGCGTCTTCAAGTCCCGGTCCGTCACGAGAAGCAAAAATCCGTTCTCCCGAGCCCCCTCGATGGACCGCTGAATCGCGTTGGACGTCGTTCCATATTCGATGACCCAAACGGGTTTGCAGTCTGTCTTCGCCTTCGCCAAAAAGCCGAGAACATGCTCCGTGTCGCCGGACTTCCGGATGCGGTTGCCGTTCGTGAATAAATCCTCGACGCCGATGGCATCCAGCACGGCCCGGTACTCTGCACTCTCCAGCAGTTGAACCCCGTTCTGCGGCACCACCCAAAAATCCGGCTTCACCCGCCGCGCCCGTTCCGCGATGCGGCTCACCCACCGGATCATGTCCACGCGAAACGTGTTCCCTGTGTCCGAATTCTTCCGGTTGTCGATCCAATCCTTGCGGGCCGCATCCCACTCGAAAAATTCGAATCCATCCACAATGTCCAGATAGACCCCGTCGAAACCCGCCCGCACCAAGGCATCCACCTCGCCCAGCATCAACGCCTGCCAGTCCCCATCCCAGTAGCGAACCTTGTAGTTGCCCTTCCAGTCTGGGTTTTCCTCACAAAGCCACGGAGGGGCCTTGGCATCCGGTTTTCCATCCCGATCGGCATCCCATTGCGTCCTCCAATAGTGTCGGTAATCCTCCGCCTCCCCGATCGAAAGATAGGCCAGCACCTTGCGCCCCGGCTTCCCCGCCCGGATGGTCTCCACTTCGTCACGGGTCCAGCGTCCGCCCTCGCTTCCGTCAAACTCCACATCCAGAATCAATCCATCCCACCCGCATTCCGCCAGGCGTCGCACCACATCGGCCCGGGACGCTCCGAGTCCTTCCGCCTGCAATACATATCCCAAGCTTTTGAGCGGAGGCGTCTCCGCCCTCGCCCCCCCGCCCAGAACCAGCAGCGCCACCGCCATCCGCAAACCAACATTCTTCATTATCCGCATTCTGATGCCCTTCATCGCATCCCTCGAAAAAGAAACCCCTGCAAGCCGGACACGAAGCCCACAGCCGCAGGGGAAAAAAGTGGTGGCGGGAAAGGGAGTCGAACCCTTGACCTAAGGCTTATGAG
>CAYNHA010000224.1:0-3278 GCA_964397035.1 uncultured Verrucomicrobiota bacterium | reverse complement strand
CCCCATGAAACATTCCCACTCCCGCAAGGCCGAGTTCGATTTCCGGTGGCCAACCGCCCCCCTCCATGTGGTCCTCGTCAGCCCGGAAATCCCGCCCAACACCGGCAACATTGCCCGCCTGTGCGCCGCCACCGGCACCCGCCTCCACCTGGTCGAACCCCTCGGATTTACCATCACCGACGCCCAGCTTCGCCGCGCGGGCCTGGACTACTGGGATGCCGTCCAGGTGCAGGTTCATCCCTCCTGGCAGGCGTGCATCGAGGCCATTCAGCCCTCCCGCCTCTTCCTCTACAGCACCGGAAGCTCCCGCCTTTACACCCAGACCGAATACCAGCCCGGCGATACACTCGTCTTTGGCTGCGAAACCAAGGGACTCCCCAACGATCTGCTAACCGCCCATTCCAACGCGGTTCTGGGCATCCCCATCCTCACCGACCACGTTCGCTCCCTCAACCTCTCCAGCGCCGTCGCCATCGTGGTCTATGAAGCCCTTCGACAACTGAATTCCCATTCATAAATAAATCCAGTTTTTATAAAGACTGGATTTTTTACTCTGAATTCTGAATTCAGTTATTTCTCTCCCGTATCCAGCCACAACGTCACGGGCCCGTCGTTGACCAGCTCCACCTGCATCATCGTGCGGAAGATGCCGGTTTCCACGCTGAACCCCATCGTCCGAAGGCAGGCCACAAACTTCTCATAGAGCGCTTCGGCCTGCTCCGGCGGCGCGGCTGCGATATAGCTGGGACGGTTTCCCTTCGCCGTCTCCCCCAGCAGCGTGAATTGGCTCACCACGATGAATTTTCCGTCGGGCACCGAGGAAATCGGCAGGTTCATTTTCCCGTCGGCGTCGTCGAACACCCGGAGCTTGGCCACTTTGCCGGCCAGCTTCTCGGCATCCGCTTCGGTATCGGATTGGGCCACGCCCAGCAGGATGACGGCCCCCGCGCCAATGCGCCCCGTCACACGCCCCTCGCTTCGCACCTCCGCGCGGGAAACCCGCTGGAAAACGGCCCTCACGGGCTAATTCCGGGGTTTGACGAGCAATTCAATGGACTCGTTGTTCACGACGGCCCCGTCCAGATTGCGCAAAATCCGCGACTCGTTTTTCATCTGCCGGAACAGTCCGAGCTGCGTGCCTGCGAACAGCCGTCCCACAAGACCCGGCAAGGGCAAATGGCCCAGCTTGGCACCCGTCACAACCATCCGGGAGCCCTCCGGCTTGGCATAGAACTGCGTCGTCAGCGTCAACGGCCCGCGCCGGATCGCCACAAATACCTCGGCGCGACCCGTGAAAAAACGAGCGCCAATATCCTTCAGCGAAGGCGTCATTCCACCCGTGGCCTTCGGTTGCGCCGCCAACAATTCGCTCAAATGCGCATTGATTTCCGCTTCGGCAATCACCTGCGAAGAGGGCTCGCCGCGGTTCACGGCATTGATCAAAATTTCTCCCTTCATGCGGTACCGCTTGGCATCGATGGCCTCGCCCGTGGTGCGCGTCATTTTCCCCGGCCACAGGATCAGGCCCAGCACCAGCGCCAGCACCGCCACCGCGGCCAGTTTTCCGGCCATCTGGGCCCGTTCACGGGCGGAAGGCTTGCCGGAATCCATCATGTGCTTCTCGGCCGATTCGAAATCCAGCCGTTCGCCGCACCGCTTGCAGTGCACCACGGGAAGCCGGTTCATCTCGCCGCATTTCGTGCAGCGCATCATCAAGGAATTGTCATCCATACGGTTCGCTCCCTATTTCGCCGTTTTTTCCGGCTTGCTGGCTTCTTTTTTTGGAGCATCGGACTTTCCGGCATCCGAAGCACCGCCCTCGTTTTTCTTCGAATTCGTTTTTTCCGTCGAAGTCGTCGCGTGCGACGATTTCTTATAATCTGTCTGATAAAAACCGCTTCCCTTGAAGATGATGCCCGCCCCCGTAGTCAATACGCGCGCCACGGCGCCCTTGCACTTCGGGCACCGTTTCAGCGGCGGGGCCGAAATGGATTGGAACGCCTCAAACTGGTCGCCGCATTTGCGGCACTTGTATTCATATGTCGGCATGGTAGGTCACACTCCTCGATTCTGGATTCTCCACACAAAACGTCTCGCCCGGTTCAGCTCTCGCGGATTTCGGCCGGCAGTTGCGCCTTCAGGGAGGCATTCACCTTTTCCTGGAAACCGTTGGCGGCCTCGTCGGTCAGCGTTCCGGTTTTGGACCGGTACGTGAAAGCGTACGCCATGCTCTTGCGTCCCTCGCCCAGATTCTTGCCCTGGTAGATATCGAACAGTTCGATCCTCTCCAGCTCCGCCGGAGCCGCGGCGCGCGCCACTTCCAGCACGCGCTCGTGCCGCACATCCGCCCCCACGATCAGCGCCGCATCGCGCCGGATGCTGGGGAAAGCCGGCGGAGGGGTCAGTCCTTGCATTGTAGCAACATCTTTCACCAGCGGCTTCACGGCGGCCTCCAGCAGCCCCACAGGCTCGTGAATGCGCCAGCCCTTGGCGATGCCCGAATTCAGCAGGCCCAGCCAACCCACCACCGCGCCTTCCACCACGATCTCCATGCCACGGCCGGGCTCTCCCCACGGCCGATCCGCCGGACGCAACACCGAGCCGCGCAGATTCAGCGCCGCGGCGGCCTGCTCCCACAGCCCCTTGATCCACAGGAACATGTCCAGCTCGTCCACCGGCTTGAACTTGTCCAGTCCGGTGCGGCCCACCGGGCCCAACAGCCCTACGGCCACGTGGTCGTCTTCCGTCGGCAGGCCCTCCGGCCCCAGCCGAAACACACGGCCCGTCTCGAAGAACGCCACCTCGGCCACCTGGCGCGAAAAATTCAGCCCGATGGTTTCCGCCATTTGCGGCAGCAGCGCATCGCGCATCGTGGTGTGGTCGGCCGTCAGCGGATTCGCCAACTGCACGCGCCGGGGAGCGCCCTCCTTGTCGAACAAGTCCAGCAGCCCGCCCGCCAGGAAACTATAGTTCATGATCTGCTGGAGACCCAGCCCGGCCAGCACCTCGCGCAGCCGCGCCTGCGCCTGCGCCGGTTTGTCGTCCGCGCCTGGCACGATGGTGGCCATGGAGCGCACGGGCGGCAGTTTTTTCAGCCCGTAGATCCGCGCATATTCCTCGATCAGGTCCGCCTCGCGCGTCAGGTCCTCTCGGAAGGTGGGCACCTCCACTTCGATGGCCTCCGGCGTGCAGCGCAGCACCTGCAGCTCCAGCGCGGCAAACACGGCGGCGATTTCCTCCGGAGCCGCCGCAATCCCCAGCAGCGCCTCCAGCCGCGC
>CAYNHA010000223.1:0-7105 GCA_964397035.1 uncultured Verrucomicrobiota bacterium | reverse complement strand
AGGCCGGACGCGAAAACATCGAACTCCTGATTTTCGCCACGGAATCCGGCGTCGACCAATCCAAGGCTGCCGCCTGCTTCTGCCACAAATTGCTCGGCCTTCCCACCGCCTGCCGCTGCATCGAGGTCAAGGAAGCCTGCTACGGCGCCACGGCCTCCCTCCGCATGGCCGCCGCCATGGTCGCCGCCCGCCCCCACACCAAAGCGCTCATCCTCGCCGCCGACATCGCCCGCTACGACCTCGCCAGCCCCGGCGAACCCACGCAGGGCGCCGGTGCCGTGGCCATGCTCGTGAGCACCCATCCGCGCGTGCTCGCGCTCGACCCCGAATCCGGATTCCACACGGAAGACATCATGGATTTCTGGCGTCCCAACTACCGCGAAGAAGCGCTCGTCGACGGCAAGTATTCCACCCGCATGTATCTCACCACGCTCATTGATGCGTGGAACAACTACAAAGCCGCGTCCCAGCGCGGACTGGCCGACCACGCCCACTACTGCTTCCACCTCCCCTTCACCAAAATCGCCTACAAGTCCTTCGAACGCCTCTGCAAGGCCGAGGGCGTCCCCCTGCCGCCCAAGGAAGAGCAGGAACGCCTCCTCGATTTCGCCCTCCGCTACAACCGCCAGACCGGCAACACCTACGCCGCGTGCGTCTACGAAGCCTTCACTTCGCTTCTCGACAACGCTCCCTCCGCGCTCGATGACCGGCGCATCGGCTTCTTTTCCTATGGCTCCGGCTGCATGGCCGAATTCTTCTCCGGCGTCGTCCAGCGCGGATACCGGCAGCACCTGTTCACCGACGCTCACCGTGCCATGCTCGACACCCGCGTGCCCGTTTCCTACCGCCAATACGAAGACATCTTCAACTATGGCATCCCCAAGGACGGGGCCGACCACGTCTTCGCCCCCTACCGCTCCGGCCCCTTCCGCCTCGCCGGCATCAAGGACCACAAACGCCGCTACGAGGCGAAGTAATCACGAGCGCCCGGTTCCTCCACGTCATGACCCAACAGCAAAAGAAGACCGCCGGAGTGGCCGTGGCCAGTCTGGTTCTCGGAATCCTCGGGTTGATCTTGATCGGCCCCTTGGGCTCCATCCCGGCCGTGATCTGCGGGCACCTGGCCCTGTCGCGCCTCCGGAAAAATCCAGAGGGACTCGGCGGCGATGGCCTGGCCACGGCCGGCTTGATCATGGGCTACATCCAGATCGGACTGATGGTTGTGATGCTGCCGCTGCTGGCCGCCATTATTCTGCCGGCCATCACCCGCGCCACTTCGCAGGCAGGAATGATCTCCACGGTGGCCAATGGCGCCAACATCTACCGATCTTTCTTTGCGGGCCAGATGAATTCGGAGATTGCCGAAAGCAATACGTCCCTGTGGCCCCAAAAGGGCGAGTATCGCACCTCTACGGAATTCTTCATCCATCTGGTTGAATCCGGCGTGATGGCGGTGACCTATGATTTTTTTGCCGCCCCCGGCATTCCGCCCGCCAAAACGGTGGATGCCAACGAGTTCAAGGCCGCAAACAACGCCTGGCGCCTGGTCCTTGGCCTGGATCACGCACCCGAAGGAACTCCGTTTCTATTCTCAAAAAACTATGACCCCGGCCAATTGAACACCGGCGAGGGCCCACTCGTATTGACCAAGGAAGCTCCGTTTGGACAAAAGGGTGTCGTGGTGGTTCTGAAAGGCGGCTCCGCATTCTGCCTGCGGGGAAACCAACTGAAGAATTCCTTTTTCAATCCCGCCGAAACGCCTTCAAGCGAAAACATTACCATCGTCGGCCCTTAATTTTGGCGTCCTTGGAACCCTTTGCGGGGAGAATATTGGATCCGAATATCCACTGTTCAATATCCAAATTCCCAATGAAAACACGGCGCCTTTGTGCCCCTCCGTGGCCTCTGTGAGAGGGATTATTCTCTCACAGAGTTCACAAAGATTCACGGAGAGGAAGACTCCAACCATTCACCCTTGGCGATCTGAACGTCTTTTGCGAGGAACTTCTTCCCGCCTCTCTGCACTGCACGATCAGGGCCCGGGCATTTTCACTTCCAGTCGGTAGAACCGGCCGGTCGGATTCGGGAGGCCATCAATGAACTGGCTGGGTTGCCCGTTGCCTTCGATGGGATCGGTCAGCGGAGTCGCCAGCCGCCACAAGGCCGAATTCGTTTCGAGCGAGTCCGTGTACCACACATAGTAATTGCGGTTGGAACTCGACAGAAAGTCCAGCGAAACGTTGTTGCTGGCGCAGGCCATCGCACTCACCACGAGATACTCGTTGCTTCCGTGCGGATTCGTGTCGGCAATGTATTCCTGCTCGTTGCTGAATCCGTCGACGTCGTCGTCCGCTGTCGGCACAAGAGTACCCACCGCAAGGCCCCACCGCTGTTCCCACGAGTCCGGAATCCCGTCGTCGTTGCTGTCATCGTCGGCCACGGCATAGACCTGCCGTTCGGCCAGCAGCGCCGGATAGCCTTCGCGGGCAAATCCAACACTCAGCAGATGGAGATAGCCCGGATTGCCGTTGTGCAGATTGGGCAGAACAAGCCGGATGGCATGCTCGCTGGCCGTGACGTTGGTTTCCATGATGTAGTTGGCATTGGTCTGAAGGACTCCGTCCAACTCGATATCAAAGCACTGGACCATCTGCCCGACGCCGAGCCCGGCCACAAGGCTTTGGCTGAAGTACACCACCAAGTTGCTGCCGACACCCACGGTGGCGCCGTTGACGGCCGGCTCGTGAACCAGCAGGTGCACGCCGTTACCACCGGTATCCACGGTCCGGGTCAGCTTCGTGAAATGCCCGTCCACGTCGCCCAGCGCCAGATTCGTGGAGGAGGAAATCTCGCGCAGGCAAACCGTGATGGTGGCTGTGCCGGAGGTAGGCAAAAGCACGTAGTTGAACTGCCACTGCTGATCCGGCGCGGTTCCCGGCATGGGTGCCGTCACCAGGCCCTTCGAAGCCTTGACCCAGGCGTTGTTTCCATTGGAAAGCCCCGTGGCCGCATCATCGTTGCTGGGATCCGTATCCTCGATCTTGTACCAGGCTTCCTCCACCGTCATGTCGCAACGGACCTTCACGCCGTAGACGGAACCGGAAACCACGAGGCCGTCCGCAGGGGGAAAGGCGATCGTCCCCACGGGACGTTTCGAATCGTAGTAGAAGGTCTGCGTTCGTTCCCGGTAGATGGGCGTGTCGCCCGAGGCGCGGCCCAGGATCGCTTTCGTGCGCAGCACATGGAAGCCCTCCGGAAGGCCGGTGGCCATTTTGCCCCAGTCGTTGTGGGGATAGAACGGGACCGTGGCAGCATTGAAATTCGTGATCTGGAAGACGGTTTCCATCCGCTGCTTCACGTCGATGTCATCGTCGGTCCAGGGAAACACACTGGCCGCATCCACCTTGCAGACGCCGATCTTGTAGCGCAAAACCGTTCCCGCCGGCATGGCCGGCAACGTGGCCATCCACCATTGCGAGGTGCTGCCTCCATCCACGCCCCCGTTGGTGGCAAACGACAGGGCCGCCACGCGCGTGGCCCCCTTGCCCAGCCCGCCGCTTCCTTCGGGATAGTCCACACCGTTCGTCGTGTAGTACAACCAGGCGGCTTCCGCGTTCGGGGCATAGCCGATCTTTGTCCAAACCGTGATGGGCACGTTGGTGGCCCGAAGCGGGGTTGGGTCGAATTGCAAATTCGTCGAGATCTGGTTGTTTTGGACAGGATCGTGGAAGTGCCATGTCACGGTCCGGCCATCGGTGCGATTGGGGGTTCCGCCCGCATTGATCACGAATCCCGTGGAGCCCAGCGTGCAGGCATAGGTCTCGGCGCCCGGCGAGCCGATCGTATTGTGGGCCGTGTCGGCGGCGGCGAATTTTTCGGCAATGCGTCGGACGTATCTCATCTGCTCGTAGCCGAGGAATTTGTCCTTGGCCACCGCCGGAGGATTGTCGCGAGTGCCGGCCGCCTGGGTGACGTGGTCCATCTGCGAATTCAGGTCGATGCCGCCGTCCAGCTTCATGAGAATGTTTTCGGCCGAGCCATCCGCGCGGGCCACAAAGGTCAGGTTGGAGGATTGCGTGACGCGCGGGATGGCGAGGCTGTAGCTGTAGTCCGACGTGTTCGCGTCGGCCAAGCCGTATGGGTTGAATGCCGCATCGCCATTGCGCCCATCCTTGCGCGTGACCGTCACGCTTCCGACCTTCGCGCCGTTTTCATAGATCAAGATGGGCTGGATTTCCTCGGTGAGTCCTTCGCCCCAGGCCAGCGGCATCTCGGGATTGCGCCAGGAAAAGGCGTAGTACTTGCCGGGCGCCACATAGATCGAACTGTCGTCCATGTTGCGGAGCTTGCCCCCCGAAACCTTCACCTTGAACGGGCCGTCGTGGTAGGAATAGTTGAACAGGCGCGCCCCTTCGGGGAAGACCGCATCCACGTTGCAAAGCGGCCATCCCGAGATATAGCTCTTGGCCATCATGAACACCATGGTCACGCCGTGGTCGTTGTTTCCATAATCGGGATCGTAGCGGGACCACGAGGTATAGTCCCACGCGCTCCACCGGCTGTTCTGGTAGCCCCAGCCGAAGTGCCGGTTGATGTCGAGCAGGTTGGGCAGGTAGCTCTTGCCGAACTGGCCGAGAAACGGAATTTCGGCCGGCTTGGGGAACCAGTCCGGCGAACCGCTCTGGTTGTAGCCATCGGTGTAGACGATCGGCAATCCCTCGCGCTCAAGCAGAATCGCATAGGCCTGCTCGCGGTCCCCTCCCCACAGGTAGTTGTTGTCGTGGCTCATGACATAGTGCATGGAGCTGCCGGGACTGATCACGGCATAGCCGGGATTATCCATGCCCTCGAGGCTACTGCCCACATTTCCCTTCACGGAGTTCAGAAAATCGTCGTTGGCCACGCGCATGCCGGCATCCACGTAGTACATTTTCCACGGAGGATCGCCGAGGTGTTCGCCATAGAGCAACAAGTCATCGCGCGCCTGCACATTGTCGAAGACCGTGTCGCGGTGATTGCCCCAGTCGCTGAAGCCGCGCGAAATATTGAATTGTTCCTGCGCTTGCCCGCCATAGCCCCAGTTGTAGCCGTCTTTCGGACTGTCCATTTTGCCGAAGAAGTAGGACGGCACATGCTTCACGGCATCGAGCCGGTATCCATCCACGCTGGCCTTGTCCGTGAACCAGCGGATGGCTCGGAAAAGCAGGCTGTTCACGTCTTCGGCCACCGGATTGCCCATGTCGTAACGTCCATTGCCGTAGCCCCAGGCGGCCGTCCGGCGATCCGCCCGGCTGGGATCGATGCCCGTATCCGAAAAGGATTCGCTCGCCTCCCCGGCATCGTGCTGTCCGTTGCCATTGGAGTCCGTCCAATCAAACACCCCGTTCGTGTTGGCATCCACGAACGGTTCCTTGTTCGCGAAGGTATAGACCGTCGAGGTGCTGCCCCCGTTGACCACCTGGATCGGCAAATCGGTATCCATGTAGTATTCCGGATGGCCGGCGTGGCGGATGCCGGACCACTTGTCGTAGTTGTCGCCCTCGTTCCATCCAAAACTGTCGTTCGGATTTTCATGCGCAATGTCCTGGCCGAAAGGGTTCCGGTTCAGAACCTGCCACTCATCCTTCCATTCCGGCCAGCCATAGTTTTCATACGAGGTTTCCGATTTCCGCTTGAGGTGGAAATCTTCCGGAACGAACCCATTGGGGGCCAGGGTTCCCGGCGTCCCGCTGGACATGGGACCACCGTTGTGCGCCATCACGTTGTCGAAGTAGACGCGCAGCCCGAAACGATGCGCCACCTCGACGAGTTGAAGCAATTCCGTTTCGGTACCATACAGCGTGGTGATGGAACCATTTTGGTCCTTGCTGCCCAGATCGAAACGGTCATAGGTGTCGAATCCCACGGAAAGACCACCGCCCGCCTTGAACGGCGGAGGAAGCCACAAGGCCGTGTAGCCCGCTTCCGCCAACTCGGGAATCCGGCGGGTAAGCTCCGGCCAGGCCGTGTTGAAATACTGGAGGACCACCTCGCCTGCGCCCGCAGGCAACGCCGCAAACACCAGTAGAAGAATAACGTTTAACCGCCACTGCCGGAATCTTCGATTCATGGATTGTGCCTTTTTACTGTGCCCGCCAATGCGTTGCCAAACGGTCCGCGCTGGATCAACGACCGGTCTTCAGCCGGAAATACAACAAGTTGGTCCGGCAGAGATCCAGATTGGTGATGCCATTCGTGACGAGCGTCGGGGGACGGTTGGTCAGCACGTCGCTCCACCCGGACAGCAGATTGCTCGAACACTGGAGAACCTGCTGCACGTTGCTTCCCCCCTGCCAGCTCAACTGCAACGCGTTGCTGACCACATAGACTTGGTTGATGCGCAACAGGGAATTGGAGTTCCGGGGATGCGTATCCGCGCAATATTCCTCGAAATTGCTCCGGCCATCGCCATCGTCATCGGCATCGGCGTCTGAGAGACCCGAATTCAACCCGTGAGACGTCTCCCAGTCATCCGGCATTCCGTCGAAGTCCCGGTCCTGGGCCGCCGTGCTGATGATGTGGACGGTGTCGCTTTGCCATTGGCCCTGGGAACCGGGAATCACCTGGAAATCCGCCAACTGGATGAACTCCAAATTGGGCTTGTAGTCGTAGTTCATGCAGAAGAAGGAGACCCGATGCACAGCCGTTTCGTCGCCCACAATCCAGCGGATCGACGTTTGAACGCTCTGCCCGCTGCTGATCGACGTCACCCGGAGGACCGCGCTGGTCGCCGTCGCCATTTCCAGATTGCACTCGTATCCCGAGGTGGAAGTGGGAAGCGCCAGCGTGCCGTAGTCGGTCGACATGATCGTGATGTTGCTCTGGTCGTACGGAGCAAATTGGAGGGATCCCAGCCAGGAATCATTCTTCGTCAGGAAATCCACGCTCAGGTACAGGCCCTGGCCCTGGGACTCCGTATTGATCTTGAACCGGAACGAATCCCCCGGCACCAGGTCGTTGAGCAGGGAGCGTTCCACTAGGTAGAAAGAACTATCCCAGCCGAGCGGCTTCTCGAACTGCCAGGCCTTGGCACCCAGCTCAGTCGACGAGCTGACCGTGATCTGAG
>CAYNHA010000222.1:0-22045 GCA_964397035.1 uncultured Verrucomicrobiota bacterium | reverse complement strand
TCAACTCGCCATGTGCGCCGGCAACCGGCTGCAAAGTAACGGCGTCCATACCCGCGATTTCCGCCAACATCTCCTGCAAATCATGCATCAGCTTCAGGGCCCCCTGGGAATCCCTGTCGCCACCGAACGGATGTAACGATGCCAAGCCGGGCATGGCGGCAATATCTTCATTGATTTTGGGATTATATTTCATCGTGCAGGACCCCAGCGGATAGACATGGGTGTCGAGGCAGAAATTGAGGCGCGAGAGGCGGGTGTAGTGGCGCACCACGTCGAATTCGCTCATCTCGGGAAGCCGGGGGGCGGCCTTCCGCACCACGGCCTCCGGAAGCGAGTTGGATTTCGAGGGAGGGGCAAACCGCACGCCCCGGCGGCCCGCAACGCTTTTTTCGATGGATAATTCTTCGGGCTTGTTCATCGCACGATCCTCCCGAGTGCCGACGCAAAGCGGTCGATTTCCCCGTCCGTTCGTTTTTCCGTCGCGCACACCAGCAGGCTGTTTTTCATCGCCTTGTTGAAGAGTCCCAGCGGCACCCCGGCCAGAATTCCTTCCTTGAGCAACGCCTTGCGCACGCGATCCGCCGGCACCGGACAATCCAGAACGAATTCATTGAAAAACGGACCCTCGAACCGCAGGCGGAAACCGGGCACTGCGCAAAGTTTTTCCGCCAGCACATGGGCCCTGTCCACGCATAGTTCCGCCACTTCCTTCAGCCCCGCAGGACCGAGTAGCGCCAGGTGAACCGTCGCCGCCAGCGCGCAAAGCGCCTCGTTCGAGCAAATGTTCGAGGCCGCGCGTTCGCGGCGGATGTGCTGCTCGCGGGCCTGCAAGGTCAGAACGAAGCCTCGCTTGCCGTCCGCATCGGTGGTCATGCCGCAAATGCGGCCGGGGATATGACGAATATGAGCCTTCTTGCAGGCAAACAGGCCCAGATACGGCCCGCCATAGGCCAGCGCATTTCCCAACCCCTGCTCCTCGCCCACGGCAATGTCCGCGCCCCAGTGCCCCGGCGCTTCGAGCACGCCCAGGCTCACCGGATCGGCCACGGCAATCAACAGCGCTCCCTTCGAATGGACCAGATCGGCCAATGCGGGGCCCTCTTCCAGCAGCCCGAAGAAGTTGGGCGTGGCCACCACCACGGCGGCCACAGTTTCATCGAGATGCTTCCCCGCCTCGGCCAGCTCCATGCGCCCCGAAGGGCAGGCCACGGGAACCAGCGAGGGTTCGCCCCGATCTCCGAAATAGGTCTGCAACACCTCTCTCCATTCCGGGTGGAGGGATTCGGGAACCAGGATTTTCTGGCGTCCCGTGATCCGGGCCGCCGCCGTCACGGCCTCGGCCAGAGCCGTCGCGCCGTCATAGAGCGAGGCGTTGGACGCCTCCATGCCGTAGAGAGCGCAAACGGAACTCTGGAATTCGTAGATCGCCTGCAACGTGCCTTGGCTGGCCTCGGCCTGATAGGGCGTATAGGCCGTCAGGAATTCGCCGCGCTGAATGATCGCCTTGACGGCGGAAGGCACATGGTGATCCTGCGCCCCCGCCCCGGCAAAGCACACCAGGAGCTTGTTTTTTGCCGCCAGGCCGCGCGCATGGGACATCAATTCGGATTCGGTCAGCGCGGCAGGCCAATCATAGCCGCCCGCGCGCAGAGTCTCCGGCACTTGCGCCAGGAGCTCGTCCATCGAGGAAACACCAATGGCCCGGAGCATCTCCGTGCGGTCGGCGGTCGTATGCGGACTGTACATGCTAGTGCGACGCCGTCTTCTGGTAGGTCGCAAAATCCATCAGCGTCGACAGTTCGGCGGGCTTGGACATTTTGATCTTGAAGAACCAGCCTTCGCCGTGCGGGGATTGGTTCACCAGTGCCGGATTGTCCACGATGGCCTCGTTCACTTCAAAGACCTCACCCGAAACCGGTGCAAAGAAATCGGCCGCCGCCTTCACCGACTCGATGACGGCGCAGGGCTTGCCTTGCTCCACTTTTGCGCCCGTCCTGGGAAGCTCCACGAAGACGATGTCGCTGATTTCCTTCTGGGCGTAGTCGCTGATTCCCACCGTGGCGATGCCGCCCTCGTCAAATGCCCACTCGTGGCTCTTAGCCAATTTGCACTTCACTTCATCAAACATAAAAATTTCCTTTCAATCAAAATTACGAGCCTATGTCACCACAGAGAACACAGAGATTCACAGAGCAAATCAAAGAATCTTCTCTGTGGAACTCTGTGTCCTCTGTGGTTCAACTTTTCTTCCTTCAAACCGAGTTTTTCCGGAAGGCCCCGCGCACGGTTTCGGCCTCCACCCGCTTGCCATGGATCTCCACTTCGACGCGGGTACCGGGCTCCCACGCCGTGGCCTTCAGATAGCCCACTCCGATTCCGGCGCCCAAACTTGGCGCAAACGTGGCGCTGCACAATTCCCCGATCTTTTCGCCACCCAGCCACACGCCGCAGCCATGGCGTGGAACCCCGCGTCCCAGCAGGCGCATACCCGTCAGTTTTTCCCGGAATCCGGCTTCTTTCCTGCGCAGGAGCGCCTCCCGGCCCACAAAATCGCCCTTTTGCAGTTTGACGACCCAGCCGCAATTGGCCTCGTAGGGCGTGCGGGTTTCGTTGGCATCTTCGCCGTAGAGTAAATAGCCCGACTCCAGCCGAAGCGTGTCGCGGCTGCCCAATCCGCAGGGAAGAAGGCCGAAAGCGCCGCCCCTCTTCTGCAACTCGGCCCAAAGCGCAAGAGTGCCTGCGGGCGATGCCGCCACTTCGAATCCATCCTCCCCCGTGTAGCCCGTGCGCATCACCAGCACCGTTTCGCCGGCAAACGGAATTTCCGCGATGCCGAAGCGCGGCAGGCTCAAGGCCGCCGGGAAAATTTCGCCGACCAGCGCCGGGGCCTTGGGGCCTTGGATGGCCAGCATGCCATAGCGGTCGCTGGCATGGTCCAGCACCACATCGAACCCGGCGGCTTGCTTTTGAAACCACGCGAAATCATGCGCCGCGGTCGCCGCGTTCACGATCGAGATAAAACGTTTCGACGCCAGGCAAAAAGTAATCGCATCGTCCAAAATGCCTCCATCCTCCGCGAGAATATGGGCATAGGTGCCGTGGCCCGGCTCGGCCGTCATCCGATTGCAGTTGATGTGTTCGACAAAACGGTGGGCATCGGGGCCCGAGATGAAAATCTGGCCCATGTGGGAAACATCAAACACGCCGCAGGCCGTTCGAACGGCCTGGTGCTCGGCCAGAATACCTGAAAACTGCACGGGCATTTCCCAGCCGTGAAAATCGACCATACGTCCGCCCGCTTGCACGAGCAGATCAAACAACGGAGTCCGTCGTAGAAAGTCTTGGCTCATGTTTCGGGAACCTAGCACAAAGATCCGCCAAAGGAAAAGTGCTCGTTTTCAGCTCTCTCTAACCAAAAGAACACCAATGGAATGCACCTCTCAACTAGAGGCCATCGCCTCCCCCACCTTGGTGGCCAGGTCACGGATAGTGAAGGGCTTTTGAAGGAAGCAAACCCCGTCGTCCAGCACCCCATGATGGGCGATCACATCCGCCGTATAGCCCGACATGAACAGGCGCTTGATGCCGGGACACAGGAACACGATCATGTTGGTCAGGTCGCGGCCGTTCATTTCCGGCATCACCACGTCGGTCATCAGCAGATCAATCTCGCGCGCGTGTGCCTTGGCCATCTCGATCGCCTCTCCGGGGGTGGAAGCCGGGAAAACCCGATACCCCAGTTTTTCCAGCATGGCCGTGGCGATTCGCAGGATGGATGTTTCGTCTTCCACCAGCAAAATGGTCCCTTTCCCCTTCACAAGGGTCTCCTCGAACGCCGATGTCGGCGGGGAAGGCATTTCATCCAAATACCGTGGCAAATAGATATGGAAAACCGTTCCGTTCCCCGGCTCGCTTTCCACAAACACGTTGCCGTTGTTCTGTTTCACCGCGCCATACACGGTGGCCAGTCCCAACCCGGTGCCCTCTCCGGGCCCCTTGGTGGTGAAAAACGGCTCGAAAATGTTGGAGAGAGTCTCCTTGTCCATCCCGCAGCCCGAATCGAAGACAGAAAGGCGCACATATTCGCCCGGAATGGCTCCCGAATGCTCTTCGCAATACGCCTTGTCAAATGTCTTGGTTCCGGTTTCGATGGTGACCTTGCCAACTCCTTCGATGGCATCGCGGGCGTTGACACACAAATTGGCCAGAATCTGGTCGACCTGCGAAGGGTCCATTTTGACGGGCCAGACAGAAGTGCCGGGCAGCCAAACGAGATCGATGTCCTCGCCAATCAACCGCCGCAGCATCTTGAGCATGCCCTCCACGGTGGCATTCAGGTCCAACACCTTGGGCACCACGGATTGCTTGCGGGCAAAGGCCAGCAACTGGCGGGTTAGGTCGGAAGACCTCTGCGCCGCCGCCTGGATTTCATGGATGTCCTCCTGCAGCGGCGAATCCGGGGGCAGTTGATCCAGCGCCAGCTCGGCGTGGCCCAGAATGGCCTGCAGCATGTTGTTGAAGTCGTGAGCCACTCCACCGGCCAGCCTCCACATCGACTCCATTTTCTGCGCCTGGATCAATTGCGTCTGCAGCTTGGAACGGGCCTCTTCGGCCTGGCGCTTGTCGGAAATGTCGCGGAAATACCAGACACGGCCGTAGTACGATCCCTCGGCCCCGAAAATGGGGGCCGTGTATCGGTCAAACACCCGCCCATCTTTCAGCGCGATTTCTTCCCGGTCGATTTCCTGCCTGTGTTCATACAAGTAGGTGACACGGTCCAGAAACGACTGTGGATTCGCCATCTGTCGAACCGCATATTGAAGAAGATGCCGATCATCTTCCGGTTGCAGCAGATCGGGAGTCATTTTCCACATTTCCACGAACCGGCGGTTGTAGGAAAGCACCTTTCCGTGATCGTCCACCACCAAAATCCCGTCCAGAGAGGCTTCCGACCGCGCATTGAGCAGTGCCACGTTGAACGAAAGCTCGCGAGTCCGGCGCGCCACCACCCGTTGAAGCGAGCGGGACCAGAGCAGGGAAAGAAGAAGAAGAAACAACAGCGGAAGAATCGCCCACAAGGCAATCTGCGCCACTTTCCTGAATCCCACACTTTCATAGGGAGTCAGCCACTTGGCCTGGATTTGCCGATGCTCGCCCGTGGCCTTGATGGCCGCCAGCCCATCGGAGAATTGTGCCAGCAATTCCTGATGGCCGGAGGGGACCGCATAGCAATATTCGGAGGAAAGCACCGAAAGAGCCGACACGTTCAGGTTTCGCCAGCCGTGCTTTTCGATCCAAAAGAGCGCCGGAAGCTTGGCCGCCAACGCGCAGTCGGCCTGCCCGGCAGCCAGGCGGCGCAGGGCTTCCTCCTGAGATTCCACCGCTACGAGCTGCTTTCCATAGCCAAATTCCCGTGCCAAATCATCTAGGATGTCTCCCGCCTGAACCAGAATGGACTTCCCGGCCAGGTCCTGCATGGTCAGCAGCTCGGGTGAACCCGTGCGAACCACAATGGCATGCTGGACGATCGAACTGGGAAGCGAAAAATCGAACAGCTTGTCCCGCTCGATCGAATAAAAGAGGCCCTGGAGCGCATCGATTTCGCCGTTTTCCAATCCCTTGCGGATGACACTCCACTCGCCCAGACGGAAATCAACCGACAATCCCATCCGGCGCGCAATGGCCCGGGTGATATCCACATTGAGGCCGGCGGGCTGGCCATTCTTGTCCAGAAACTCATAGGGCGGATAGTTGCGGTCGCCCCCCACCACAATCCGGCTCTTGCCCCGGCCCACCGCTTCGATTCCGGAAAACCATTTCGTGTGCAGTTCCCGGAACACCCCGTTGGCCATCACGATGGAGAGCCCCTCGTTGAGCATCGCCAGCAGGTCTCGGTCCCCTTCCCGGACCGCAAAGCAGAAGTGCTGGGGGAAAATCGGCGGCCCCACCGTTTGCAGGTTTTCCAGGCCGGCCTGCTGCATGAGCTGAAAGGCCACCAGCTTCTGAACCACCACGGCATCGTGCTGTCCCTCGGAAAGTTCGCGCAAGGCCATCTCGAAGGATGGACGGGGAACGATCTCGGCTCCCAAACCGGATCTCTGCAAATACTCCTCGGCATTGTCCCCCTGCATCACCGCCACACGTTTGCCCGCGAGATCGCGCGGCACCCGGATGTCGGCATTATCCCCGCGCACGACAAGCGTGCCATGCATCGTGAGATAGGGGAACGTGAAGTCGTATTGGGCCTCGCGTTCCGGCGTGCGGCCCATGAGGGGAAGCGCCTGCAGCCGGCCGTCGGCCAAATCCTGCTTGATCTCGGCCCAGGGCGCCGTTTTGAACTCCACTTCGCGCCCCACGGCCTGAAGGGAGGCCCGAAGCAGCTCCACCGAAAACCCGTCCGCACGCCCATCTTCCGCCACGATGCAATAGGGAGGATAATCCGGCTCGCATCCGGAACGGATGGGCGCCCCCGCCAGCACCACGGGTCCACTTTCGGCCATCCCAAGGGTAGCCCACCACATCAGGATCGAAACAATCCCGGCCGTCCGTTTCCAGAAAGCGTTCATGAGGGCAAGGCCGGAACGGTTTTCCATTGGCTATCGAGCTGGAGCATGCCCAGGGCGCCCGTCGGATTCCGCACCGCAAAGGGCCACCAGTCCTCCCGGCGATGGAACTGCTCGGCATGGTCCCACGAGTGGATCGCGAGCGAGAGAAAGAAGTTCCCATGCATCAGCCGCAGGGGACCCAGATCCAGCTTCACGGTCCCCTCGCCTTCGATGAAGGGAATGTCGTGTTGTTGAATCTGCGTATTGCTACCGAAAATATACATGCCGTTGCCGGTCTTAAGGGAAAAGCCAAACACCGGTTTATCCACGCGGCGGTGGGCCACATAGGGAATTTCCACCGTCATGGAACCGCCCGTTTCGAAAGTGGCGGCGTCCTTCCCCTCGGCATTCAGCAGCCGGACATTCCCGAATTCCACGGCGCGGGTGCCGAATTCCTGCGTATAGAGCCCGCCGCCTTCGCCCATGTAGCCACGGATGAATTTCAGGATGACATTGCCGGGATCGCCGCGGTCCACCAGCTTTCCATGATGGATCAAAAACGCCTCGTGGCAGAATTCCTCGACGGTTTGCAGGGCGTGGCTCACAAACAAAAGCGTCTTGCCGCGCTTCTGGAAATCCCGAATGCGGTCCAGACATTTGAGCTGGAACGAAATGTCGCCCACCGCCAGTACTTCATCGATGAGCAGGATGTCCGGGTCCACCTCCACGGCAACCGAAAACCCCAGGCGCACATACATGCCGCTGGAATAATGCTTCACGGGCATATCGATGAATTCGCGCAATTCCGCAAAATCGACGATCCGGTCGAACTTTTTCCGCACATCCTCGCGAGGAATGCCTAGAAGCGCCGCATTGAGATAGACGTTTTCGCGTCCGCTCAGGTCCGGATGAAAACCCGCGCCCAGCTCCAGCAGCGAGGAAATCCGTCCATGCGTGCGCACGCTTCCCTCGGTGGGCGCGATGGTGCCCGCCGTGAGGCCCAGCAACGAGCTTTTGCCGGAGCCATTGGGGCCGATGACGCCGATGGTGCGGCCGGCGGGGATCTCGAAGTTCGCCCCGCGCAGGCACCAGAACGGGTCGCTCTTCTGGCGGAAGCTTCCCGTCAGCGCCCCAAACAGCGTGGGCGCGCCCAGCCCTTTGCGGGTGTAGCATTTTCCGAGGTTGGTGGCTTCAATGGCATTCATGGTTTACAGCAGGTCCGCAAAATTCTTTTGAAGGCGGCGATAGGTCCAGGCGCCCAGAACCAGCACCACGGGAACCAGCGCAAATCCAATCCACCCGGCAGGAGGAAAGCCGACGGCGGCGCCGGGCAGCAGCGCCGCGCGGTAGCCGTTCAAGATGACGGCCATGGGGTTGGCATAGAGCAAATTCACGGCCCACGGCCAGCTTGATGCCACGTTCCGCGCAAAATCCATGTTGTACATCACGGGGCTCATGAAAAACCACGCGCTGAGGCCCACCCCCACCAAATGCTGCGTATCGCGGAAATAGACATTCAGGGCCCCCACCAGCATCGCCAGGCCGAGATTGAAGGCCGTCTGCCACAACATCCAGAAGAGAAACATCGGCCAGGCCGAAGAGAAGTGCGACTCCCCGTGCCACAGCAGGAAGGCCAGGACGGGAAACTGCACCAGGAGCGAGAGAAGATAGCCGATTCCATTGGCGACCACCTGGCTGATCGGCAGAATTTCGCGCGGAAAAAAGACCTTTTTCACCAGGTTGCCGTTGCCGGTCACGCACATCATACCGCCCATGACGCACTGCGTGGTGTACTGCCAGGCAAACACGCCGATCAGGATGTCCTCCATCGGCACGCCCCGCGCCAGCAGGCGCAGGAAGACGACATAGATCGCCGCCATGAAAAGCGGAGTCAGCACGCTCCACAGGAATCCAAGCGCGGAGCCCTTGTAGCGCTGCTTGAGCTCGCGGGCAGTCAGATTCCACAGCAGCTCGCGCCGTTCAAGGATGGTCCGGAGAAAACTCATGGCGCCCACCATAGCTTCATGGCTGCTTCTTTTCCAGCGCTTCCAACGTCAGGGCCATGGAGCCCTTCCCGGCCTCGGCGGAAGGACTGAACTCCACTTCGCGAAGCCGCCACGCGGGTGCCGCCTCGGAAAGGGCCGACAAAAACAAGGCCGCCTCGGCATACGAAACATCGCGCAAATCGACCGCGGTCTCGCGCCGCAGCCAGCCATTCGCCAAAGACGAGACAGGGCGCGGCGTGATTTTGGCCACGTTGCCCCCCAGCGTACGGGTGGCCACTTCATCCAAGTCCAGCGGTTTCCACGCCTGTTGCGCATCCAAACGGCGCGCCCACTGGTCTTCCCGGTCCCATCGACTGGCTTGAGCACGGATTTTCTGCAGGTCCGATTCCTTCCGGAGCAGGATCTCCCGGTGCCGGGGTGCCGACAGCACCGTGTTCAAACTGGCCGCCACCGCCCAAACAGACAGGGCCCCGACGACGGCTTTCCAGAGGCGCTCACCCTTCATGGCCAGCCGCTCCTTTCAACACGAAGCGCGAACGGCCTTCCGGCGTATTCCCGGGACTGTCGTACTGAACGGCCCATCCCTGGTTCCGGAGACGTTCCGCCAGCCCTTCCATCGCCGGCATACTGGCGACCGAACCTTCGACGGAAAGCATCATGGGGGAAAGCGAAAGGCGCGAAATCTCCACACCCAGCGCGCCCGCCTCCTCCAAGGCTCGCGTCAACTGCCCTTCCACGCCGCGGGCATCCATGGCGTTCCGAAAGGGTTGGGTTTCTTCGTCGCGGCGAGAAACGGCACGCTCCACCAGCAGGATTTCCTGGCCCCGCGGAACTGCTTCGCCCGTGACGGATTGGGCCACCTCTGTCAATTCGCGCTGCAGGGATTCGGCGCGATGCCTCCGCAACGCCGACTCGCCCGCGTTCAGCACCAGGACAAGGATCGAGGCCGCTGCAACGGACAGGTAGGCACGACGTGAATCCCGTTCCTGCACACGCCGGAAAGCCGGATGCTCCAGTTCGCCGGTTTTGAAGTTCACGCCCTTTTCTTCGACCACCCGCCGCGCCAGGGAACGGGCCAGAAACGATACGGACTGCCGATGCGTCTCCTGACGGATGGAAATCCCCGTCGGCAGCAAATGGCGAAGGCGGTTCAGGCGGGACTCATCCTCCGCTCCGGGCCCAGCCCACCAAAGGTCCATATCGCCCCCGCCCGTTTCCGCCACATGGGCCGTCAGAATTTGGCGGGAGCGCGCCGCCCAAAGGGTCTCGAAGGCTTGCCGGTCGGCGCCTCCCTCTGCCAAGGGAGATGCGCGCAGCACATGGGCAGCCAGGAAATCGGCACCGCGCCCCCGCACCACCGTCACATGGTCCGTTGCCAGCCAGACCAGCACCCGGAGGGCATCCGCGCGCGTCGGCGGCGCTTCCACGATGTGCTGGTCCCACAAGGCCAGCGCTTCGGCATCGCAATGGGTCGGCTCATGGCCCGCCCCGCGGCAGGTTTCGTCGAATGCCTCCAAATCACTCCGCCGGACGGCCGCGGCCAGCGCAAGAGTCTCCCCGTTCTCGATGCGCGCCGGACCGTAGTAGCAAAGGGCCCCCTCCACGGGAAACGGCAAATCCACATCCAGAAGCGAAGCCCACACCTTGGAAGCTTTCTGGACGGAGGCAAAGGGCGCACGCAGGCGGCGGATCGCGGTTTTCGCGGCCGGCGCACAAACCGCCAGCGCCGCCGAACCGTTTTTCACTTCCTCCAACACGGTTTGCAGGGCACGGCGCGCCTCTTCCGAGTCAAGCGCAACCCCGCACACGGTCTGCGGCACGCTGCGGCGAACCGCGCGGACCAACATCAGGCGTTCCCCGGAAATGTCCAGGCCATAGGCCACTTTGTATCCATCCGGCATGGTCAGCCCTCCTCCTCGAACCACTGCAAAATCCGGATGTCGCCCGTCTTGGCGTCGCGCTCCACCCATGCCAGGACGGAGCTTCGCAAATCCCCCATTTCCGCGCGGGCCCGGACCCGGAAACACGTACTGGCCGTGCCCACGGAACCTTCCAGCGCCGCCGCCAGTTCGGGGTTGGCCATGAACATCATCTGGAGGGATTCAAACGGCTTCACTTGACGCAGCGCCATCACCATTCGGACAGCAGACTCCTGTTGCAGCCCGGTGACCCCCATCAGCACCTCCCGGCCGGCCGTGTTCACGTTCACCGGAAGAGGCGTCTTCAACGCCATGGGCACTACCACGGCGGAGGCTCCCAGATCCCCGCCAAACAAATCGTCGGCGGAGGGCGGAGGACGGGGACGAAACAAATCTTCCGAAAACCCGTGGACCCGCAGCAGCTCCGTCGGCGCCCACAGCTCGCGGTTTGGAGTTTGGAACGAAAGATCCTTGGACTCGTAGAAGCTGGACTCGTAGGTGCCCTCCTCATCCGCATCCAGGAAGTCCTCCAGCGCATCCACGCGGACCACCGGCGAGAAATCCCCGCAAAACGTCATCAGATCCAGGAGGATTTCACGCGGCGCCCTCGTGGCGCGATTCGAAACCGAAAGGTTGTTCCAGTTGAAAAACCTTCCCGCATCCTCCACCAGGGCCCACGTATAGAGCCCGTCCGGGCTGGTGTTTTTTCGGGGCTCGGCCCACTCCTCCTGCAAGGAATCCACCAGCAGATTTTCGTCCGAGGCCAGGACCCAGAGCGCCTCGCGGGCCGCCTCTGCCGCCGCCAGCCGCAACCGCTCCTTGAGGAGCTCGGCCTGCTCCGCCTGCGAGAGCGCCGCGGCCTTCGATTGCAGCAATAGCGCCAGCCCCCCCGCCAGCACGATTGCCACCAGCGTCAGGATCAGGGCCATGCCCGAGCGGGCTGTCGGGCGCCGGGACATCAGCCCTCCTTTGCCGGGGTCTCGGCTTGGCGGGCCTTGCGTTCCGCTTCCTCCCGCAGGAAGGCTTCCTCGCGATGCCGGTACTTCAGCTCGCGGTTCTTGGCGGAAATCTCGTGGCGGCGCAACTTTTCGGCCCGCGTCCAGGCATAGAAGAGAAGCGTCACCATGCCGCACCCCAGAAATATGAGAGCCAGCCGAGTATAGGGCGCACGCTCGATCGAAAGGCGGAACAACGACATGCCATAGACAAACAGGGCCATCAGCGGAAACATGCCCGACGCCACCGCCATCACGTGCCGAACCTTGGAGCGCAGCTTGCTGCGGCTCCGGGGCCGGCTGGTGTCGACCTTGAAATGCCTGGCTTGGGGAAGCGTCTCGCTCATGATGGCTCCCTATTTCCCATACCCATGCGGATGCGCCCGGTGCCAATTCCACGCGTGCTGCACGATGGTCTTCAGGTCGGGATACTGCGGCTTCCAGCCCAAAACCGTTTTGGCCTTTTCCGCACCCGCCACCAGACAGGCCGGATCGCCCGGGCGCCGGGGAGAAATCTCCAGCGGGATGGCGTGCCCCGTCACCTCCCGGCACGTTTCAATCACGTCCTTCACCGAAAACCCGGTCCCCGTGCCCAGATTGAAGGGTCCCGCAACATCCTTTTCCAGCGCCAGAATGTGGGCCCGGGCCAGATCGACAATGTGGATGTAGTCGCGCACACACGTCCCGTCCGGCGTGGCATAGTCGTTCCCGAACACCGGAACCGCCTTGGCCTGGCCCAGCGCCACCTTCAGCACGTTGGGAATGATGTGCGTCTCCGGCTCGTGATCCTCCCCGTACTTTTCCGTGGCCCCGCAGGCATTGAAATAGCGCAGGAACACGGGCTGGATGCCCCGCCGCTCCTGCTCCCAGCGCAGCGCCGTCTCGAACATCAGCTTGGACTCGCCATAGGGATTCGTCGGCCGCTGCGGCAGCGCCTCCGTCATCGGCATCACCTCCGGCTGCCCATAGGTGGCGCAGGTGGAGGAAAAAATGATCTTCTTCACCCCGGTGCGGATCATGGCATCCAGCAGATGGAGCCCGCCACCCAGGTTGTTCTCGAAATACTGCATCGGATTCTGCATGGATTCGCCCACCAGAGCATAGGCTGCAAAATGCACCACCGCGTCGGGCTTCACCGCGCGCATCGCATCGCGTATGGCGGCCGGATCGCGCAAATCGCCCACCACCAGCCGGGCCCTTGGGTCCACGGCCTCGATGTGTCCCCTCTCCAGGTTGTCGAACACCGTCACCTGGTGCCCGTCTCCGCACAACAACTCCGTTGTCACGCTTCCAATGTAGCCCGAACCGCCTGTCAGCAAAATTTTCATTAGGATTTTGTTGTAGCAGACCCCCCGCCCCCGTTCAATCCCTTTCCATGGGACATCCGCCTGCCCAGATGTGCTTCATCCTTTCATCGTGCTTCCATCCGGGGAAAGCCTTGCGACCCTCCCTTTCATCATGTAGCATGTCCGCATCAATCAGCAGCCCGTCCAAGCAGGAGACCGATCATGACCGCCAAAATCACCCGCGAGTTTCTCGAGAAGATTCCCAAGACGGATTTGCACCTCCATTTGGACGGATCGCTTCGCATTTCCACCCTGATCGAATTGGCAAAGGCCGCCCACATCAAACTCCCCTCCGAAACCGATGCCGGCTTGCAGGAACTGGTCTTCAAGGAAAAATATCAGGATTTGCCGGACTATCTGCGGGGATTCGGTCTCACGTGCGCCGTGTTGCAGACTCCCGAAAACTTGGAACGCGTATCCTACGAACTCGCCCAGGACAGCATCGCCGAAAACGTCCGCTACATCGAAGTCCGGTATGCCCCGCAGTTGCACATCCGCCCCGGCTTCACCGTGCAGGAAGTCATCGAATCCGTCAATCGCGGCCTGGAACGGGCCCAGAAGGAACACAATGCGTCTGCGGCCGTCAAGCAGGGGAACGACATTCCCTTCCACTACGGCATCATCACCTGCGCCATGCGATTCTTCAACCGCCACATGTCGGCCTATTACGCCCAGCTCTTCGATGTCATGCCCCACGCACCCGCCAAGGAAGTCATGGCCGTGGCCTCTCTGGAAATGGCCCGCGCCGCCGCCACCCTCGCCCACCAAAAGGGCATCCCGGTCGTGGGGTTCGACCTCGCCGGCGCCGAAGCGGGCTTCCCCGCCATCGACCACAAGGAGGCGTATCAGTTTGCCCATGTCCATTTCCTGAAAAAAACCGTCCACGCCGGCGAAGCGTATGGGCCTGAATCCATTTTCCAGGCCATCACCGAATGCCATGCCGACCGCATCGGCCACGGAACCTTCCTGTTCGCCGCCGACAAGGTCAAGGATCCCTCCATCAAGGATCCGGATTACTATGTCAAATGCCTGGTGGACTACATCGCCTCCCGTCGCATCACGCTCGAAGTGTGCCCCACCAGCAACCTCCAAACCATTCCCGCCATTTCCTCGGTGGTGGAGCATCCCCTGCGGCGCATGCTCGATGCCAACCTCTCTGTCTCGATCTGCACCGACAACCGCCTCGTCTCCCGCACCAGTGTCACGCGCGAATTGGAATTGGTCTGCAACCACCTCCCCGTCACGCCCTCCCGCCTGCGCAACATCATCCTGGCGGGATTCAAAGGCTCGTTCTTCCATGGCCCCTACAACGAAAAACGCGCGCTGGTCCGCCAGGTGATCAACCGCTACGACGCCCTGGAAAAAGAATATCTGGAACACGCCTCCGCATAAGTGCCTTCATGAAACGCTTCACGTGGAACAGGGCCATGGGGTCGGCTTTGGCCTTGCTGTTGGCCGTCACCCTCTCCGGTTGCCGTTCGATCGGCGTGGAGGATTCCTCCCCGCGCATTCCCTTGCGGATCGGAATCGTGGAGGACTCCCCTCCCCTGGTCTTCCGGCTGAAGGGACAGTGGGCCGGCATAGAGGCCGATTTAGGCCGCGCCCTGGCGGAACGGCTCGGAATGGAACCCGTGTTCGTTCCTCTTCCTTTCCACCGCCTTTCCACCGCCCTGCTTCAAGGCAAAGTGGATATCCTCATGGCGGGAATCACCATCTCGGAAGAGCGCCGCACCCAGATGGACTTTTGCCGCCCCTATCTTGTCGTCGGACAGGCCGCCCTCGTGCGCACGCCCGACCTTCCGCGCTTCAACACCGAAATCAAGGTCCGGTCCACTTCCCAGCGCGTGGGCGCCGTCGTCGGCTCCGCCGGCGACCGATTGGTTTCCAGCTACTTCGCCAACGCCACGCGCACGACCTACCCCGACATCAAAAAAACCCTAAAGGCATTGCTCCAGAACCAAATCGACATGGTTGTGTATGATGCCCCCGCGGCATGGTGGATGGCCCTCGCCCATGAGGGGGAATTGGCCATCGCACCGGCCCTGTTTGCCCGCGAGGAAATCGCCTGGGGCATTCGCCGGGAAAGCATATCCCTGCGTTCCTCGGCCAATCAGGCGCTGGAGGCTTGGCAGAAGGACGGCACCCTCGAATCCATTTTGCAGCGGTGGATTCCCTACTCCAAATAGCCATGAATCCGTCTTCCCCGTTGGATGCCTCCCTGTTGATCGTGGGCGCCGGCCCGGCCGGCCTTCTCGCGGCGTGGACCGCCGCGCAGCGACATCTTCCCTCTGGCGTCCTGGTCCTCGACCGCATGCCCTCTCCCGGCGCCAAACTGGCCGTCACCGGCGGGGGACGCGGCAACCTGAGCCACCTGGCCAGCGAAGATGAATTTGCCTTGGCCTTCGGCCGGCATGGACGATTCACCATCCCCGCCTTCCGGGCCCTTCCCCCGGACGATCTTCGAACGCGGCTGGCCGAACTGGGCGTTCCAACCACCGCGGATCCCACGGGCCGCATCTATCCCAAGTCGCAGTCCGCCGCCCAGGTTCGCGATGCCCTTTTCAAGGCTTGCTCCCAGGCCGGCGTACGCTTTTCGTTCCAGCATCCCGTAAAAAAAATCACTCCTCCCGAAATCCCTGGCCAGCCTTGGCGGGTGGACACGCTCACCGCGCATTCCGTCCTGTTGTCCGCAGGCGGGCAATCCACCCCGGCTCTAGGCTCCGATGGCACGGGCTTCCGCTTGGCGGCCACCCTCGGCTACGACATCGTTCCTCCGGCGCCCGCACTCACCTCTTTCCACACGCTGGAAACCTGGCCCGCCTTGCACAGTGGCCTTTCCCTCCCGGATGTCACGCTCACCCTGCCCTCGCTGCGCGGCAGCGAAGCCACCGAACGCGGGGAAATCCTGTTCACCCATCGCGGCCTTTCCGGCCCCGCAGTCCTGAACCTTTCGGGACGCGTCGCCCGCCTGCTGCTCAAGGAAAAAACCGTTCCCCTTCACCTCTCGCTCTCGCAGGAAAAGTTCGATTTCCTCCGCCTCCGGAAAACCGAAGGATCCCGCTCTCTTCATTCGTTTCTATCCCGCCTTCTTCCCCGCACCTTGGCGGATACGCTCCTCCACCTGGCGAACATCCCCGACGGCCAGACGTTTTCCCGGCTGTCGGCCGAACAGGAAAAATCATTGTGCCGTCATCTTTTTTCCCTTCCGCTCACCATTCGAAACACCGGCGGGTTTCAGGAAAGCATGGTCACTTCGGGCGGAGTCTCCCTCAAGCAAGTCCATCCGGAAACGCTCGAAGGACGGTTATCCCCGCGCCGCCTCCACTTCGCCGGCGAAATCCTGAACCTGGATGGCCCCACCGGCGGCTGGAATCTTCAATGGGCCTTCTGCTCTGGCTCCCTGGCAGGTTCCTGCGCGCTCCACGAATAACCGGATTCCTCCCATGCCCAAAATTCCCCATTTCCTCAAAGTCGCTGCGGCATTGACCGTTCTCTACTCCTCGTGGGGATCGTCCTACATCGCCAATCATTTCGCCATCGCCGACATGCCCCCTTTCCTCATGACCAGCGCCCGCATGCTCATTTCCGCCTTCCTTATGTGGGGCATTTCGATTCTCCAGCACGACACCACGCGTCCCGGCCTCCGCGACCTCTGGCGCCACTTCATTGTCGCCTGCCCCATGATCGTCTTCGGCAGCGGCTTCCTCGCCAAATCGCAGGAAACCGTCTCCTCCAGCACCGCCGCCCTGGTGCTGGGCGTCACGCCCGCCTGGCTTCTCTTGGGCGGCTGGGCCAGCCGGCGTCTGCCACGCCCCTCCCTCTCGCAATCCATTGGCCTCTTGATCGGCTTCATCGGACTGGCCATCATCTCGAACCAAACCCGTTCCGATGGCCGCGCCACCTACCCGCTGGGCCTCTGGTATCTTCTCATTTGCATCGGCGTCTGGGTGGTCGGCACCCTCTATTACCACTCGTTCAAGAATCCCCTATCCACCGTTCGCTCCGTGGGCCTCTTGTTTTTCTTTGGCGGCCTCCAAATGTGGGTGCTGGGACTTCTGCTGGGCGAAGGAACCCGCGTACATCTATCCACCATCGGCACCCCCGCCTGGCTTGGGTTCGCCGCCCTCGTCCTCGGCGCTTCCCTCGGCGGCTTCACCAGCTATTTCTGGCTACTCCGCCACAGCACCCCCGCCATCGCCATTTCCTATGAATACGTCGTCCCCGTCATCGGCCTCCTGCTGGGCTGGTGGCTGGCCGACGAACCCCTCAATGCGCCCACGCTCGCCGCATGCGCCCTCACCGTTCTCGGCGCCTTTTTCATCATGAAGCAAACCAAGGAAGCCGACCCCCTCGCCCCTTGATCCGGCCTTTGCCACAAGTCGTCCGTCGTCTGTTTTTGAATCCAAAAACTTCAAGTGTTGTGGCAACTGGCCCTCCAGAACACACCGCCCTGGCTTGATTTCTGCCATTGCAGGGACAACCTCCGCGTCATCCGGATTCGTTCTGCATGAAAATCCAGTTTTTATAAAAACTAGATCATTTCCTTTGTTCCCGAAGCCCGATGATCAGGCCATGGGTAGGGAGCCCCCCGGAAGGTTCCACAATCCCCCATATGAATTCGTGTTCATCGGTGTTCATCCGTGGTCCATACAGCCACGAGGCTTCTGTTTCTATTGCGCCGATGACGGTGCAATGCCATCGAAGGACAGCGAATACAGGAATGAGCCTTCCCCATTTGGCTGTTCGGTTTGGCGCTGAGAATGTCGTTGCATTGGCCCTGATTGAACAAATGGGCATCCTTGCTCCCCTCCCCCGCACCGTGATACTCTCCCCGCATGAATGTTCTCGATTGCGATTTTCTGGTCATCGGCTCCGGACTCGCCGGCCTCTCCGCCGCCTTGGAATTGGCGCCCCGCGGACGCGTGATCCTCTGCGCCAAGCGCACGCTCTCTGAAAGCAACTCCACCTATGCTCAGGGCGGCATTGCCGTTCCCATCGCCGAAGACGACACCATCGATTCGCACCTCTCCGACACCCTCACCGCAGGCGCCGGCCTCACCCGTGCCGACGTCGCCCGCGAAATCATCGCAGGCGGCGCCTCCCGCATCGCCGACCTCGAAAACTGGGGCGTTCAATTCGAACGCAAGCCCCGGAACCACCGCCGGGAATCCGACGCCGAATACGACCTCGGTCGCGAAGGCGGCCACACCGTTCGCCGCGTCCTCCACAGCGGCGACATCACCGGGGCCGAAGTCATCCGCGTCATGTCCGAACGGGTACGCCAGCAACCCACCGTGCAGGTGCTGGAAAACCACATGGCCATCGATCTCATCACCACCGGCTGGCTCAAGGTCCCCGGCGATGACGCCTGCATCGGAGCCTATTTCCTGGATCGCCAAAACAGCGAAATCCTCGCCGTCCGCGCCCCCCACACCGTCCTCGCCACCGGCGGCGCCGGAAAAGTGTATCTCTACACCAGCAACCCCGACATCGCCACCGGCGACGGCATCGCCATGGCCTGGCGTGCCGGCCTGCAGATCCGCAACATGGAATTCGTCCAGTTCCATCCCACCTGCCTCTACCATCCCGAAGCCAAATCCTTCCTCATCAGCGAAGCCGTACGCGGCGAAGGCGCCCGCCTCCTCAACGGCGCAGGCAAAGCCTTCATGGAATCCTACGACCCCCGCGCCGAACTCGCCCCCCGCGACATCGTCGCCCGCGCCATCGACCACGAAATGAAAATCCGCGGCGACGCCTGCGTCTACCTGGACATCACCCACAAAGGCGAACCCTTCCTTCGCCGCCGCTTCCCCAACATCTTTTCCACCTGCAAGAAATTCGGCTTCAACATGGCCCGCCAGCCCATCCCCGTCGTTCCCGCCGCCCACTACTTCTGCGGCGGTGTGGCCACCGACACCCGCGGACGCACCGAAATGGCCGGCCTTCACGCCGCAGGCGAAGTCACCTGCACCGGCCTCCACGGCGCCAATCGCCTCGCCAGCAACTCCCTCCTGGAAGCCCTCGTCTGCGGCCACGCCGCCGCGCGCGACATCCTCGAGAATCCCCGCCCCAAATCCCGCCGCATCAAAATCCCCGCCTGGAAGATTGGCGACGCCGTCCCCTCCGACGAAGCCGTTGTCGTGGCCCACAACTGGAACGAAGTCCGCACCGTCATGTGGGACTACGTCGGCATCGTCCGCACCAACCGCCGCCTGGCACGCGCCCTGCGCCGCATCACCACCCTGCGCCGCGAAATCCGCGCCTATTACCGCGACTATCTCGTCACCGCCGACCTCCTCGAACTGCGCAATATCGCCGCCGTGGCCGAACTCGTCATCCGCTCCGCCATGCTCCGCCGCGAAAGCCGCGGCCTCCACTACACCCTCGACTATCCCTACTCCGCCGACAGCATGTGCCGCGACACCATCATCCAGGATCTCCCCGGCGGCGGCGCCGTCTAGCCGCCGCATCCACCGTGCAGTTCCTGCTCCAGCTTTTTCGCGGATTTCTCGTCGGCCTCGCCGGGCTTCTCCCCGGCCTCTGCGGTAGCACCCTCCTCGTCCTTTTCCACATCTATCGCCCCCTCACCGCCGCCCTCGCCCATCCCTTCACCCACTTCCGCAGGAATCTGCTCCCGTTTATTCCGTTCTTCCTCGCCGCAGGCGTCGGCATTCTCGTCGGGAGCCGCCTCCTCGCCACCATCTTCGCCCGCCACGAAATCCCCATGCTCTACCTCTTCATGGGCTTCATGCTCGGGGCCCTCCCCGACCTCTTTCGCCATGCCCACCGCGCCAAGGGCCGCCCCGCCGATTGGATTGCATTCGCCACCATGCTCACCCTCTGCCTCGCCATGACCGTCATGCAAAACCGCTTGCCCACCCGCGGCACCGCACTCGAAGCCAGCACCACCGTTTGGGTGCTCGCCGGCGCCGGAATCGGCCTCGGCAGCATCATCCCCGGCGCAAGCGTCGCCTTCCTCCTCATCTACTTCGACATCTACCAACCCCTGCTCGACGGTGTCTCCCGCCTCCAACCCGCCATTCTCCTCCCCGTCGTCCTCGGCGCCGCCCTCGCCATCCTGCTGTTTTCCCGCGCCGCCGACTGGCTCTTTCGCCGCGCCGAAGCCGCCGCCACGCGCGGAGTCCTGGGCCTCGTCGTCGGCTCCATCCTCCTCGTCTATCCCGGCTGGCCCCCCACGCAAGGCGGAATATGCCTCGCCCTTCTCCTCCTCGGACTCCTCCTCTCCGCCTTCCTCAACAAACTCGCTCCCCCTCCGGATTAGCCTGCCTTCTTCATCCGGCAAGCCACGTTATGCGGCACCGCATCATGGCACTTTCATCCAAGCCATAACATATTGCATCCGTCGACCTTGGGTAGGGCAAGGCATCCCTGCCGAGCCGGGCTGTTGCGCCCCACGCATCCTTCCACAGAATGGACAAGCTACGCCCTAGAAATTCCAACGGCCCCCTCGCCTCTCCCATTCGTGTTCATCGATGTCCATCCGTGGTTCATCAGCCATCCCCTTGCTCCTCCTCAATCCAGCGGACTCCGGATTCCAACCCCCGTCTGCTTGGCCGTATGCAAATAAATCTGCGTAGTCGAAATATCCGCATGTCCCAGCAAATCCTGCAAATCGCGGATCCCCGTCCCCCCCTCCAGCAGATGCGTTGCAAAACTGTGCCGAAGCGTATGCGGCGTCACACGCTTGTCCAGCTTGGCCGCCGAAGCCGCCATGCGAATCGCCTCTTGGAAACGATCATCCAGCACATGGTGCCGCCGGCGGATTCCACTCCGGTGATCCTTGAGCAGATTCCTCGACGGGAAAAACCAGAACCACTCGAAACGCTCCCCCGCCTTGGGCCACTTGCGCTCCAGCGCCTCCGGCAGCTCCACCCCCGGCAACCCATCCCCCCGATCTTGGTTGTACAACTCCCTCAACCTCTCCCGGTGCTCCCTCAATCTGCCCTCCATCGACTTCGGCACCATCGTCAACCGGTCCTTGTTGCCCTTGCCCGCCCGCACCGAAAGCTGCAATCGTTCGATATCCACATCCTTCACCCGCAACCGCAACAACTCATTCAACCGCAACCCCGCCCCATACATCAACTCCGCCATCAGCCGCGCCGTGCCCGACAACTGCATAAAAATCTGCCGCACCTCGTCCTTCGACAGCACCGTAGGCACGTTCCGGTGCCGCGGCGGCCGGGAAAAATCTCCAAAATCCCCCGGATCCTTTCCAAACACCTCGCGAATCAAGAATACACCCGCATTCATCGCCTGCCGTTGCGTCGCCCCGGAAACCCGCTCCTTCACCGCCAAATGCGAAAGAAATCCCTTCAGGTCTTCACCCGTCAGTTCCTCCGGTTTCTTTTTCTCCACCGTTCGCACAGCGGATATGGCCTCTCCCATTCCCGTTCTTCCCGTTTGATCCTTGGTCATTGAAGATTGAACATTGGATATTGAATTCACCAACCCCCTTCCTTCCTCCTGCCCCGTGGCCGAATCAATCCCCTCCACATTTGTCCCCGGTTTCCGATTGGAAATCATCCGGCCCCCGGTCCCTGGATTCTCCATGAACCTAACCCAACGCCTTGCCCAATGCCGATACGTCGTCTCCGTCCGCCACGCCAAATGCCGCGCCCGGATGCAGGCCACCATTTTTCGCTCCCAGGGCGCCCCGCCCAGATCCGCCGCCCCCTTTGTCGGTACATCCGTCATGGCATTCGCGATTTCGAATCCACGCTCCGCAATTTCATATCGCTTGCAGGCCGGGAGATCGACACGAGCACCTCTCCCCACCCCCTCTGCGTCCTATGCGGCAACATCCTTTGAACCCTTCTCCAGTGCACTCGACATGCCATTCGCGCTTTCGACTCGACTGTAGGCCGGGGCGTCGACCCGGCTTTTGCTCCTCCTAACCGTTGCGTTCTCTTCCGTAGCCACCCCGTCCTTCTTCCCTTCCTTCCCTTGATCAACGACCACTGAAGATGGACTATCAGAGGCTGCTGCAAGCATCCCCTTCCGCCCCTTCTCCCAATACCATCTCTACGCCTGCCGTCGCATCTCGTACTTCTCCGCCGTCAGGTAAGACTTCTTCCACGCCAGATGCTCCTTGAATACCTCGGCGGTTGCATTCTTGCCTTTTTCTCTCAGCCAAAAACGGAACTTCACCACCGCCTCCCGAAAAGCCCCTTGCCGCTCTGGCGGCACCGTTTTCTTCAAAACATGCTCCCA
>CAYNHA010000221.1:0-5712 GCA_964397035.1 uncultured Verrucomicrobiota bacterium | reverse complement strand
TTTCCACACTGTGGAAAAATTTCCTGCGGCCGCCGCCCCAAAAAACCGTGTCGCGGAAGGATTGACCCCCGGCCCCCTCTGCCGTAGGATGCGCGCGTTTTCAGGAAACTTTCGCGAGGTTCATATGGGTTTGAGTCTATTCTGCGCGGGCCTGCCGCTCGCCAATGTCATGTTGTATGCGTACAGCCTTTCCGATGGGATCGGCAAGTTGATCGTCATTGTCCTCCTCGTGGCCTCCATCGGGGTCTGGACCATCATGGCCGGGAAGCATCTGGAGCTGCGGAAAGCCGAACGGGCCGACCGCGATTTCAGCCACGCCTTCGACCGGCAGGTCAACCCTCTGGAACTCTTCGTGCGCGGCCCCGCCCACCCCAACAGCCCCATGGCCAAGGTCTATATGGCCGCCTGCAACGCCGTGAAACGCGAATTCGAGGTGCAGGCCAACAAGCAGCACCGCTCCCTCAACCAGATCGACCTCTCGCAGGAGCGCCTCACCACTCTGCAGATCGATTCCATCCGAAAGGTGGCCGAGTGCGCCGCCGCCGACCAGATCCTCCTGCTCGAAGACCAAATGTCCATGCTCGGCTCCGCCTACACCATCGCTCCCATGATGGGCCTCTTCGGAACGGTCTGGGGCGTCATGGTCTCCTTCGAGGCCATGGGCAAGCAGGGCATGGCCAACCTCTCGGCCGTGGCCCCCGGCATTTCCAGCGCCCTGCTCACCACCGTCGTCGGCCTCGTCGTCGCCATCCCCTCCGCGTTTGGCAGCAACCGCCTGAACGAAAAAATCCGCTTCCTCAGCATCCAGATGGAAAACTTCTCCGAGAAGTTCGCCGCCCGCCTCCAGCAATCGTTCCTCTACGAATAAGGAGCCCCCGTGGCACGCCGCACCTCCCTCAGCAGCAACCGCCAGATCAACGAGCTCAACATGACGCCGTTGATCGACCTGACGTTCCTGCTGCTCATCACCTTCATCATCACCTTCCCGCTGATCGAACAGGGAATCCCCGTCCGCCTGCCCAAGGGCAAGGCCAGCGATCTGGACCAGGCCAACACCTTTTCTGTCAGCCTCAACGACAAGAGCGAACTGTTCTTCGACGATGTCCCCACCAGCGAGGAAGCCCTGGCCGCCGAGCTCAAAAGCAAAGCCGAGGCCGACCCCGACGTCACCATCCTCGTCCGCGCCGATGAATCCATCGCCTACGGCAAGGTGGTCTCCATCCTGCGCATGATGCACGACGCGAACATCTCCCGCATGGCCCTCGTCACCTCGCCCGAAAAATGAGCAAGCGCGAATTCCAGCGCATCAGCCTCAAGATCAGCCTCGCCTTGCACGGCTCGGTCTTGCTGCTCCTCTTGATCGTTCCGTGGATTCTGAAGGCATGCCATCGCAACAAGCCCAACGAAAAACTCATGTTCGTCGAGTTCACCGTCTCCATCCCCCCCCCGCCTGCCCCCGATGTGCCCGAGCCCCCCAAGCCCACTCCCCCCGCCCCACCGCCTCCCGACCCGGAGGACATCCAGGAAGTCGTCAAAAAGCCCGACCCCAAGCCGCCGGAGCCCCCAAAGCCGCCCCCTCCGCCCAAACCGCCCGAAAGCATCCGGCAAACCAACCGCGTGGTGAGAAGAGACGCGCCGCCGCCCAAGGATAAGCCCCTGACCGAGGCCCAAATCGCTGCCCTCTTGCTGAAGGGCGCGCGCATCTCGGACACCACCAGCATCCCCAGCGACAACCAAGTCTCCCTTGGCGCCTACTACAATCACGTGCATGAGCGCATGTACGCCGTCTGGCAGCAGCCTTCCCAGCTCAAGAACCTCCCCGGACTGCGCACCGAGGTCAGCATCACCGTGGCCCCCGATGGACGCATCACCAGCCGCAGCAAGGTCCGCAGCTCCGGCAACGACCTCATGGATGAATCCGTCATGAAGGCCGTAAACTCCCTCAAGGCCCTGCGACAACTCCCCGCCGGATGCCGGAACCCCGTCGACATCACCGTCACCTTCGAAATCTCCGACTGAACCCGGACCCGACTACTCTCCCTCGTAATACTCTTCCGCATTCGGATCGATCTCATAGCCCTCTTCATCCAGCGGCGGCAGATATCCCTCCGCCACCAGTTGGGCATCCCGGTCTTCCGTAAGCTGAACCGGCAACGGCGGCAACCCCTGGCGAATCACTTCCATCTGGTAATCCTGCAAATGCCGCTCCAGATCCTCCCCCGTGTACATCGGCTTGGGCACTTCCACCGGCTTCTGCCGCTCCAGCATCCGCGCACGGCGGCGATCCGCATAGGATAAACGCCGATCCTCTGCCTGCTTCATCCGGTCCTGCTGCTCCGACGTGTTGAGCACTTGGGAGCCCGAAGCCCCGCTCATCGTCAGCACCACCACTTCCGTGCCCTTCTTCAGCACGGCCTCTTCTTTCTCATAGTCCGCATCAATCAACTCAATGCCGTTTTCCGAGTCCCCCAGCATCAGGGAAAAATAACTATTGTTCTTGCGGTCCACCACCGCCACTTCCAGATTTCCGTCATCCAGCTCATAGATGCCCGACAACACCATCTGCGCCGCAAACGACTCGCTCACCGGAACCGTTCGCTCCGGTTCCGTCCGGACCTCCGGTGCCCCGAACGGCTTGCGGTCGAGAATCACTTGGTAATCGGCAAACGGCTTCGACGGCCCATTCGCCGCCCACGCGCAGGCCGACATCAACCCAACACAGATGAACAATACCCGTTTCATTTTCGAAATCCTACGCATTCCATCCCCCATCCGCAAGGGCGAACAAAGGAATTCCCCCCCTCACCTCGACGCCCCGAGAAGCTCAAATGCCTCCCGGAAAAGCCCCCTCACATGGCCCGGCACCATGACAAGATGATTCCCCAGCGGCACCTCCAGCAATTCTCCCAGCGCGACCGACGGAATCCGCAGACGCACCTGCGTCCGGCACAAATCGTTCGAATGGGAATTTTCCATCAAGCTACCCTCCGCCCCCCACCAGCTTTCCAGTTTCGCCCCTCCCAACCGCAAGACCGTCACCGGCCCCGGCGGAAACGTTCCGTCGATTCCAACACCGATGCCCGACTCAAAATGCGTTTTGAGCCGGTGTTCCCCCACCTGCCCCAGCGGCACCGTGCAATGCGCCAGACGCAGCTCCCCCCTGTGGACATCCACGTCCGAAGGATTCGCCATCCAGCCCGCCTTGCCCGTCAAATGCCAGAGCCAGCGCAACATCACCACCGCAGGGATGTCCCCCTCGCACCCCGCCGTGATTCCTGCATCCGCCAGGCGCGACAAGGCCAGACAACCCGTCGTCCCATCCTTCACAACCAAATCGAAACACCTCACCGTCACGGCGGTAAGCCGGTACACGTGCACCAGCGCTTCCAGCCCCCGGCACACCCCAACCGCCTTGGAAAAACTCTCTCGGGACACCCCTTCAATCACCATCGCCCGGTCCAACGCCTCAAACTCAGGACCGTCCGCCGGTGCCGGGTCCTTCGCCATATGCGCCCGCAGCTCCTCCACGGGGATGGGCACCACCCGCATTCCAAACCGGGAAGTCACCACTTCCGGACGCTGGGAACTCGCCACCAGCCATTCCGAACTGGCCCCGATCATGCCCAAACGGTCATTCGCAAGCCGCCGGTTTGCCTCCAGACAGCAGGCCGTCTTCCGAAGCTCCTCCAAGGTCTGAACATCGTCCGCCCCCCGGAGAAGATAAATGCGCCCTAGGCCACCCTCCTGCCGCACCTGCGCCAGGACTTCCAGCGCCGCTGGCAGCGAATTGTGCGCCGGATGCGCAATCAGGAGTGCAAGTCCCGGCTTCCCTTGCTGCGCACGGGAACGGTACCTCCGAATGACCTCCTCCTCCACCCCCCCGGTTTGAATGAAGTAGAACGCCACCTCTTCGCCATCCGCAACCGCCCCATCGCAGCGATGCCCCCCCATCGCCGTCAGCGCCCGCTCATGCCCCGCCAGCAAATCCGACACCGCCCGCCTGTCGTGCAGCTTCGACACCACCGGAACAAACTGGAAATTCATGCTCTTCGCTCCACGTTCACTCTCCCCAGTCTACGGTTCATTTCCCTCCCCATCAACAGCAGACTTGAACCCCCACCCGATTTATGGTTGAACCACATCCACCCAAGCCCCGGTAGCTCAGTTGGACAGAGCGGCAGTTTCCTAAACTGTAGGTCGCAGGTTCGATCCCTGTCCGGGGTACCACTCATTTTCGTTCGGCTCGGCTTCCTCTCACCTGTTGCACCATATGTCGTCGGCCACGTCTTTCTGTCCCGATCTGGTTCATTTCCAATCCAATTTGCTTGCGTTATCTCAGCTTTGGATCACAGTTTTCCCCTGCACGTTTAGTCGGCAGACCAAAGAAAAACCCGGCTCCGCCAAGCGAAACCGGGTTGCTCCCCACCAAGTGGGTTCCTACTCTTGAGCAACAAACGAATCCTTGCCCACGCCGCAAACGGGGCACACCCAGGAATCCGGAATGTCTTCAAACGCGGTTCCCGGTGCAATGCCGCTGTCGGGATCGCCCGCCGCAGGGTCATACACGTAACCGCAAACGGTACACTGATATTTCATGTCGGTCTCCTATGGGTTGGGTTTCTGTTTCTTAAAGTATCGCATCCCGATTCTGCTGGTCACGCAATTTGGCCAGCAGGGCCTTGATCTCCTGGGACCGCGCCTTGTCGCACACCAGCGTCACACCATCCGCCTGCACCACGACCAGGTCCTTCACCCCCACCAAGGCCGTCAGGCGCCCTTCGCTCACCACGATGTTGTTCGCACTGTCGAAGGTTTCCACATCTCCCGCCGTGGCGTTTCCTGTGCCATCTTTGGGCAGGTGCGATTCCAGCGCCGGCCACGATCCCACGTCATCCCATGCAAACGAACCGCGGCACACCACGATGTTGTCCGCCTTCTCCATCACGGCGTAGTCGATCGAAATTTTTTCCAGCGCCGGAAAATCCTGTACCAACTGGCGCTGCAGGGCGGCATCATCCGGGCAGGCCGACCACGACGCCATCTTTTCGGCAAGCACTGGCCGGAACCGGGCAAAGGCCTTTTGAAGGCTGGGCACCGACCACACAAACATGCCTGAATTCCAGGCATACCGTCCCGACTCCAAGTACCCCTTGGCCGTTGCCACATCCGGCTTCTCCACAAAACGTCTGGCCTTGAAAAATTCGGTTCCGCCCGAAGCCTTCCACAGGTCGCCCGCCTCGATATAGCCATAGGCGCTGCTGGGCTCCGACGGCGCAATGCCGATGGTCATCAGCACATCGTGTTCTGAACACAAGACCAAACCACGTGTCAACGTATCGCGAAAGATCGGCAAATCGCCAATGATGTGGTCCGCCGTCATCACGCAGAAAACACCATTCGGGTCCCGTCTGCGAACCCACGCCGCGCCCACCGCGATGGCGGCCGCCGTGTCGCGCCCGACGGGTTCCCCCAGCACCCCTACCGGACTCCCCTCGCCCAGCATTTCGCGGATCGGGGCCACCAGCGACTCGTTCGTCACGATCAGCACCCGCTCGGCCGGAACCACCCCCTCCAAGCGATCCACCGCCTGGAGAATCAAGGGCTTCCCTCCGGCCAAGGCCAGCAGTTGTTTTGGCCGACGAACGGTGCTCAGCGGCCAGAAGCGCTCGCCTTTTCCTCCCGCCATGATGATCGCATATGCATTACGTACGG
>CAYNHA010000220.1:0-4015 GCA_964397035.1 uncultured Verrucomicrobiota bacterium | reverse complement strand
TGCTGCTGGATCCGGGCCCCGGGGGTTTCCTGAAGGCCCTTGAGGAGGAGGGTGGCCTGGGGAAGAGTGGGGGTGAGGGCGATGGCGTTGGTGAGCAGTTGGGCGGCCTGGAGGTCGTTTTGGCCGTTGGCGATGAGGCGGCGGGAATCGTACAGGAGATCGGAGGCCTCTTCGTATTGGTCGCTTAATTTCTGGAAAGCGGGATCGGTGACGGGTGGCAGGATGGGGGTGGGTTCCTGGGGCGGGGCTTCCGGTGCCGCGTTGTGGGCGTCGCGGATGAAGGCGAGGGCCAGAACGAGCACCACGAGAATGCCGAGGGAAACGCCGCTGGAAACGAGCAGGCGGGAGCGGCGCGCGGAAAGGTCATCGGGCTCGACGGCGACCTGAAAGGAAATGCCGCCGACGGTGAACACATCCTTGTCCTGAAGGGTGGCATGCAGGATCCGAGAATTGCGGAACAGCACGCCGTTGATGGAGGCGAGGTCGCGGATGGTGAGGGTGCCGCTGAGCCAGGAGAGTTCGGCATGGCGGGGGGAAATGTCGGGTGAATCCAGAAGGATGTCGGCCGGGGCGATGCGGCCGATGGTGAGCTGGCGGCAATCGCGGGAGAGGCTCCATGTGTCCGCGGTGGGTTTCTGGGTTTTGGAATCGAGGCGGGTGATTTTCATGGGCGGGTTGGGGGTGCGGTTTTATTCCAGGGTATAGGCTTTTCGGATGCGCTGATGGTCGAGGGCGTGGCCCTCGGCATCGAAGGGGAACGTGAGCTGCGAGATGAAGTTGGCCTGCGCGAGGGCTTCGGTGGCGTTGCGCTGGCCGAAGGCGACCTCGAAATCGTGCCGGGCCTGGAGGTAATCGGAAAGGCGGACGGCGGACATGTTGTTCAGGAGGGCGAGGGCTTCGGCCAGATGCGGGGAGCCGGGGTCGGCCTGGTTCAGGTTCTGGGCGAGGATATAGGCGAGGTTGATGGCGGTGGTGTAGTTCCGGGGATTGGCATTGCGCGAGGAGAAGAGGGTGCGGATGAAATCCAGCGCATCGGCGGGGGAGGGGTTTCCGATGAGGTGGGATTGGTATTGGGCGATATCGGCGAAGGTGCTTTGGTGGACATCCTCGACGTGGAGATTGGCGGACATGGCTTGGAAGAAGTCGGTGACCTGGGCAGGGGAAAGATCCGGGCCGGAAAGGCCGATGAAAATGAAATGCGTCTTGTTGCATTGAAAGGCGAAGCCCACCACTTTTTCGGGGTCGCGGGCGCGTCCATAGAGGAGAAGGACGGGATTCTGGTCGGGAAGGTTGGTGAATGAGTTTTCGAGGGTGAGGAAGGAGCCGGTTTCATCGCGCAGGATGCATTCGACGACATCCTCGAAAAAGGCGGGGGGCTGGTTGGTGGAGACGAGGGGGGGGGCATAGGCGTGGAGGTAGAGGAGGGTTTGGTTGGCATCGTAGGGGGTGCGGTGGACGAAGCGGTCCTGGGAGCCGGAAACCCGGGTGAAGGGAGTGGCGGTGGAGGGGAGGGTCAGGGTGATGCCGGCAACGGGGTCGGACAGGAGAACGGGGGAGTCCTGCTTGGCTTGGCGGGAGCAGGCAGAGGAGGCAAGGGCGAGGAACAGGGCGATGCCCAAGGCGGGGAGGAATTTCAAGAGCCAAGATTGGGGATTCAATGTCCGATGTCCAATATTCAATATCCAATGTCCGAGGGGGCGGAGGGGGTGAAAGCGTTTAGGCGGAAGTGATGTCAAGGTGGTCTCCCAGTTGAAGATTCCATTGTTGAAAAGCGCCGGCCGTGGTTTCGAGCGTGTGGGCTCGTCCGGGTTCGCGGCAAAAAGCAATCCGCCAGGGGGGCACGCGGGGATGAAGGTCGCGGACCGCGCCCTCGGGGGAAAGGAAGGCCACGTCGATGGGCATTTTCATGAAGAAGGTGTGGACCATGCGGATTCCGGGGAAATAGAGGCCCTCCTGGGGATCGAGGGAGGTGAAGCCGAGGAGGCCGGACCGTTGTTCGGCGGGGGTGAGGGCTTGATGAAGGCGGGAGAGGAGGACCTGCTGGTCCTGGCGCCGCCGCAGGAGGTAGGGGCGGCCGGGGAGGGCAGGGGATGGGGAGGGGGAGGTCATTTGTTGATGAAGAAGGAAATGAGCACGGGGCCGATGAGGATGCCGAGGATGGAGGGGAAGATGAAGACGGCCATGGGGAACATCATTTTGACGGGGGCTTCGAGGGCCTGCTTTTCAACGCGCATCATGGCGGTTTGGCGGAAATCGCGGGCCTGTTCGGAGAGGAGGGAGGAGAGTTCGGTGCCGAGTTCCTCGGATTGGATAATGAGTTCGATGGAGGTGGAAATGAGCTGGAGCTTGGCGCGGTCGGCAAAGGCGCGAAGGGCGACGGCGCGGGCGGAGCCAAGGCGGATTTCGTTGAGGATGCGCATGATTTCCTCGGACAGGGGGCCGCGGGGGAGGGCGGTGGCCACGCGTTCGAGGGCGTTCTGGAGGCCGACGCCGGAGGAGAGGGCGATGGACATGAGGTCGAGCAGGAAGGGCCAGTCGCGCAGGACGGCGGAGCGGCGGCGCTTGACGATGGAGTCGATGGGCATGACGGGGAGAACGATGCAGGCCACGCCGGAAATGAGGACAATGAGGCTGGCCTGGTGAAACGTGATTTGGTGGATGTTGAAGTAGGCGCTGCCGCTGAAGAACAGGGCCAGGGCGGTCGGGACGACCATGACACCGAGCACCTGGGCGGCGAACAGCTCGGCGGCCTCGAGGGGATAGGCGTTTCCGACGAAGCGGAGCTGGTTGCGGATGGTGCGTTCGATGGCGTTGTTGGGTCCGAGCAGCTTTTGGATCCACAGGCTGACGCGGGTGAGGGCGGGGGTGATCCAGAGGAGGAACCCGCTCCGGCGGCGGCGCATGGCGGAGAAGGTGACTTCATCGCGAACGAAGGTGGACAGGGTGGAATAGAAGAGGAGAAAGACGGCGCAAAAGATGAGGAGGAGGGAGAGGGTCATGGGGTGGCCTCCGGGGGGAGGAAGAGGAGGGAATCAAGATTCAATATCCAATGTTCAATATCCAATGTCCAATGCCCAAGGGAAGAGGGGGGGGAGGGGAAAATAGAATTTTGTGGGGAGGGCATGGGGGTTAGATTTTGATTTTGCAGATCCACTGGATGGTGAGGAACCCGAGGACATCCATCGTGGCGAGAATGGCCATGAGGATCCAGCCGTAGGCGGTGGTCCAGAGGAGGGAGGTGCGGACGGGGTCGACGGCATAGGTGATGAAGATCATCACGACGGGAATGGCGGCGACAAGAAGGGCTTGGAGGCGGCCTTGGGCGGTGAGGGCGTCGATCTTGGCGCGCATGACGGCGCGGGCGCGGATGGTGCCGGCGATGGTGGCGAGTCCCTGGGGGAGGTCGCCGCCGGTTTGGAGGGTGAGGCGGATGGCGGAAACGGTGAGATCCATGTCCTCGCACCGGACGCGGGAGCGGAGGTGGTCGAGAGCTTCCTCCATGGGGCGCCCGAGCTGGATTTCGTTGAGGGTGGTGTTCATTTCGGCGCCGAGGGGGTCCTGGGTCTGGCGGGTGGCGAAGGTCCACGCCTGCAGGAAGGACATGCCGGCGCGCATGCCGTTGGCGAGGAGGTCCAAGGCGGCGAGAATCTGGCGTTCGCGCAGTTGGAGGGCCTTGCCGTGGGAGAGGTGCTGGAGGAGAACGGGAGCGAACCAGCCGGCCAGGCCGCAGAGGATGGCGGCGGCGAGCATGGCGAAAATGCCGCCGCGGTGGGCGAGCAGGGTGCCGAGGAGGGAGAAGGCGGCGGCAAAGAGGATCTGGCGGTTTTTCCGGTCGGATTGGGCGGTGGTGGCCAGGCGGCCGTTGGTGGCCTGGGCGAGGGCCGCGTGGTGGAGCTGGATGGCGATGAAGACGGCCAGGAAGATTCCGGAGGCGATGGCCAGCAGGAGGGGAAACAACAACTGGAGGGAAAACGTCATGGCTTGGCGGGGGAGGAAAAGATGGATTCGTCGAAGG
>CAYNHA010000219.1:0-3099 GCA_964397035.1 uncultured Verrucomicrobiota bacterium | reverse complement strand
GCTACGATTTCAGGTGGCGGATTGGCTGCTGCCTTCAGCCGGGCCTCTTCGTCTTCGGTATCCTCGAGGCGATGGACGACGGACTTCAGCACTTCAGCCCGGCCGCCAAGGGCGTAAGGCGCCAGTATCTCGTTGCGTTTGCGCTCTGCCTTCTTGAAGTTGGCGGTCTCGGTTGACCGGACAACGGGGACACCGTCAACCATGATTCGTACATACCAGGTGGGGCGTTCCTTGCCGTCCTTTCCCTTTTTCCTGAACAGGTAGCCTGTACGACTTTTCATTGTGTTCCCTCTTGCGCTTGCATTCTTCTAGATGCTCATAACCTCCCCCACGAACGATCGAAAAGCAACCATAAAGAACTACCGCCCCGGCGAGGCTTTCTAGCAGAGGCGGCGTAATTCGTTGCTAGAATGCAAGATAAGTGGCGCGTCCGACAGGACTCGAACCTGTAACCTTCTGATCCGAAGTCAGAAGCTCTGTCCAATTGAGCTACGGACGCTATGGAAACAGCGCGGACTTTACCGTACGCCACAACGCCGGGTCGAGTGCATTTCGCCCCTCACACCCGGAAGACGGCACCCAGCTTCTTGCCCAGGAGAAGGCTGCTGCCCACCAGCGTGACCGTCAGAAAGGCCATCGCCCACACGCCCAGCGCGGCGGCCACGTAGCGGCCCGTTCCCAGCAGTTGGAAGAGCTCGTAGATCGCCTTGGTGATGGGCATGTAGTCGGCCTGCTGCGCCAGCATCAGGCTGTCGCTCACCTCCAGCATGCTGAAGGCAAAGGCCAGCAGGGTGCCGGCAATCAGGTTCGCCAGGATCAGCGGCAGCGTGATCCGCCGCAAGGTAGTGGCCGGCGAGGCCCCCAGGTTCCAGGCCGCCTCTTCGAACGTCACGCTCGTCTGCTGCAACCCGGCCACCGCGCTGCGCACCATGTAGGGCAACCGCCTCACCGAATAGGCCAGCACGAGGAACAACGTCGGATTCGTCCGCACGTCCACCCACTGCGGCCACCATTCCACATCCGCAAATCCCTTCAAATTGCTGAGCCAGGAGCTGACCGACAAAAACCCAAAGGCCATCACCAGCCCCGGTACCGCCAGCGGGATCATCGAGAGTGCATCCAGCACCCCGCGCACGCGAAGGGTCGACCGCACCACCACGAAGGCGATGGCGATGCCGACCACGATGTCGAATCCCACGGCCAGCGTTGAGAAAAGCAAGCTGTTGCGGATGCTGCCGACCGTCATGTCGTGCCCCAGAGCCTCCAGGTAGTTGCCCCCCGTCCATGTTCCCGGAAACACGCTCTGATACCAGCTTCCCGGCGCGGCAAAGCTCGTCAGCACCACGCCCAGATGCGGCAGCAGCGCCAGCCCCGTCACCACCGCGAAGGGCAGCGCGGCAAGCCCCCCCCTCCATCCACCCAATCGGCGCACGGCCGACTGCGTGCTGGCCTTGCTCTGCATCGCGTAGGCATTCCCGCCAAACAGCCATTTGCTCGCCGCATACAGCCCCGTGCTCGCCAGCAGCATCACCAGCACCAGCGCATACGGAAATGGATTCGAGCCGATCTCCTTCAGCGAGTCGTACACCTGCACCGACGCGCACCGCGTGTAGTTCATGATCAGCGGCGTGCCCAGTTCCGTGAAACTCCAGATGAAAATCAGCGTTCCTCCCGCAAACAGCCCCGGCATCATGAGCGGCAGGGTGATCCGGAAAAACCGGCGGCCCCGCGTGCAGCCCAGGTTGGCCGCCGCCTCCTCCATCGCGGGATCGATGTTGGCCAGCGCCGCCACCGCATTGAGATAGAGAATGGGATACAGCGAAAGCGTCTGCAGCAGCACCACGCCCGCATATTGCCCCCCGCCGAGCCAGTCCCGCGACCCCAGCCCAAACAGCGCATTGACCATGCCATAGGCCCCGAACATCTGCTGGAAACCGATCGCCCCCACGAACGGCGGCAAAATCATCGGCACCAGCACCAGCGATGAAAACACCGCCTTGCCCCGGAATTCAAACTGGTTGGCAATCCACGCCAGCGGCAGCGCCACCCCCAGAGCCAGCCCCGTCGTTCCCAGCGCAATCTTCAGGCTGTTGAGCAGACCCTCCACGTAAATCGGATTTTCGAACACGCCCAGCAGATAGCGCAGCGTGAACTTTCCATCCACCCAGAACCCGCCCGACACCACGCGCCACAACGGCCAGAAAAACAACAGCGACAACATCGCCACCGTGGCTCCAAACACCACCCATGCCGTGCTTTTCCTCATGGACGGGCCTCCGCTTCTTCCCGGGCCAGCCGCTCCGCTTCGGCATACTGCTCGCGGAAATGAACCGTCCAGGCCCGCAGCAAATCCAACCGGTCGTACTTCTTGCCCATTCCCAGCCCCGTCACCCACGTCAGCGGCTCGGGAGACTGCGGCAGTTGGGTCAGCGCCTCCATCGCGCGCGGACAGGCTTCGGGACCTCCCGCCTCGCAAATGGCCTTCCACGCCGCGCGCAGCTCCACGCCCGAATCCATGCACATCGCCCGCACCAGATCGCGCAGCAACCCGAAATATCCCGCCGTCCACCGCGGATGGTACACATACTCGTCCGCCAGCCGGTAGGCATTCAACGTGGGCGTTCCCAAATCCTCCGTGGTGTGCGCCCGGTGGCGTTCATAGGCCGCCTGGAAAGCCGGATTGTCCGAGGGATAGAAATCTCGCCGGATCGGAAACCGCTGCAACGCGTACTTCTGAGGGCCGCCCGGTTCGCCCACGCGATAGCACCACAACTGCTGGCCCTCCTCGCTCAGCAAATACTCCATGAACCGCTTGGCGGTTTCGCGATGGGGCGCCCCGCGAAGGAGCGAAATGGGGTCCGCGCTCACGCCCGACTCCCCCCGCGGCGTCACATAGGCCATGGATTTTTCCGCGCGCTCGCCGTTGCTGACCTCCGCTTCAAACCGGCCGTAGAAATCGATGCACAGTCCCGCCGCCGCATTCCCCATCCCCACATCCAGCGGCACCTTGCTTGCGCTGTCCGTGAAGTAGCGCGCATTGGCGCCAATCCGCTGGATCAGCCGCACTCCATTCGCCCAACCGTTTTCCATGGCCCGCTG
>CAYNHA010000218.1:0-2903 GCA_964397035.1 uncultured Verrucomicrobiota bacterium | reverse complement strand
CTCCCGCCGCAATCGGTCGCCCAGATGCTCGATCTTTTCCGCCACCGTGAAGCGCTCCGCGAAAATCTCGCGCAGCTCTTCGCTTTTGACGTTTTTGAGCGCCTCGTTGAACGCGCTGATCAGGTCAAAAAGGCCCACATCGTGCAGCGCCACGTCGGGCTCCTTGCCCAGCACCGCCTCGGCCCCGTCCCGCCCGAAAATGTCTTCCCGGCGGGCCTCCAGCGATTCCAGGTGCATCGCCACATCCTTGAACTTCTTGTACTCGACCAGCTGGCGGACCAGGTCCCAGCGGGGATCTTCCTCCTCCTCCTCGATCTCGGGACGGTCCTCCACCGGCAGCAGCATGCGGCTCTTGATCATCATCAACGTCGCCGCCATCACAAGGAATTCCCCCGCGATGTTCAGGTCCAGCATCTTCATCAGCTCGATGTACTGGATGTACTGCGCCGTGATCTTCTCCATCGGGATGTTGTGGATTTCCAGCTCATCCTTCTTGATCAGATACAGCAGGAGATCGAGGGGCCCCTCGAACACCTCCAGCTTGACCTTGTATTCCTCTTCGTGCGCCATTCAAATACTCGATTCTGAATTCTGAATCCTGAATTCCGGATACGGGCTCGGAATGCTCATTCCAATCCGACCGCCCGCCGCGCTTTCTTCACCGTCTCGCTCGCCAGCAACCGCGCCTTCTCCGCGCCCTTCTGCAAAACGCTTTCCACATAGTCCGGATTCGCCGCCAGCTCCGCTCGCTTGGCCCGCATCGGCGCAAAATGCGCCTCGAACAGCTCCGCCAGTTCTTTTTTCGCCGTCCCGTAGCCCATGCCACCCGCGCGATAGCGCGACGCCAAATCCGCCTGCTGCTCCGCCGTCGCAAACAGCTTGTATAGCTTGAACACGTTGCAGGTTTCGGGGTCCTTTGGATCCTCCAGCCCCTTGCTGTCGGTCACGATGCCCATGATCCGTTTCTTGGCCTGCTTCAAATCGCCGAAAATCTCGATGGTGTTGCCGTAGGACTTCGACATTTTCTGCCCATCCAGCCCCGGCACCACCGCCACATCCTCGGAAATCTGCGGCTCGGGAATCGTGAACGTCTCGCCAAAGGTGTTGTTGAACTTGATCGCCAGATCGCGAGTCACCTCGACGTGCTGCTTCTGGTCCTTGCCCACCGGCACAACGTTCGACTGCACAATCAAAATGTCGGCCGCCATCAGCACCGGATAAGCCAGCAAGCCGTGGTTGGGCGCGATGCCCTTGGCCAGTTTGTCCTTATACGAGTGACACCGCTCCAGCAACGCCAGCGGCGTCACGTTCGACAGTAGCCACGCCAGCTCATGCACCTCCGGCAAATCGCTCTGCCGGTAGAACGCCGTCCGCTCCGGATCCAATCCGCACGCCAAAAAGTCCAGCGCCACATCCCTCGTGCCCTGCCGCAGGGCCTCCGCGTCCGACACCGACGTCAGCGCATGGTAATCCGCGATGAACAGGTACGCATCCCCTTTTTTCTGCAACTCCAAGGCCGGCCGCATCATCCCGAAATAATTACCAATGTGCAGCTTGCCCGATGGTTGAATGCCTGACAAAATTCTCATGACCGCTCTCTCCAAAAATGAATCCGCGCATCCTACCGCCCCCCCTCCCCCGCGCAAAGCCAAAAGAACGCCCACCCAATTCCCGCCCAGCACATAAACCTCGGCATAGCATATCCCCCCCTCTTTTCAAGTTCATGAATCGACGCATAGTTAATTAAATATGCATATGTTCATAAAATTGAAATTGAATATAACATATTGTTCAATTAGCTAAAATCGACGCATAGTTAATTAACTATGCGTATATATATGTGCCCTATATTGGAAGTCCCCTTCTCTCACAACAGTTCGAGTTGCCGATTTGTGATCCTCACTTTTTCCATCAGCGCCGGATCGTCCTCTCGGACATGGTTCACCCGTGAACTGACCGGATATCCCTCCATATCCTGCCTCGCCTCCGCAACAAGCCGGATGCACTCCGAAACCGGCGTCACCGGGTCCAGCCACGCACCCGCATCCTCCGGCCGCAGCACCACCGGCATGCGCGGATGGATATGGGCAATACCCGGCGCCGCCGCCTTCGGAAGAAGCGCGCAGGACAATATCGGCTCCTCTCCCGCTCCTGCGCCCTCCCACAGCGACCATAATCCGGCAAACGCAACGCACTTTTCTCGCGGGCAGGAAATATAATACGGCTGGTTCGTCTTGCGGCCCGATGCCCCCACAACCGGCTCGTTTTCGTTCCACTCATACCAGCCCTGCGCCGGCATCAGACAGCGGCGAGTACGATAGGCCGTTTTCCACATGGGCTTTTGCGCCACCTCCTCGGCACGGGCATTGAAGCTCAATGCGGGCGGTTTATTTTTCTTCCACCAGTCGGGAATCAGGCCCCAGCGGGCCATTCGCAGCTCGCGCGGGCCATCTGGTGCCCGAACCACCATGGGCACCTGCGTGGCGTGTGCCACGTTGTGGCGAGGCAAAAAACGCCCCCCTCCACATCGGAACGACGTGGCCCAATATTCTTCAATGGCGTCCTCGCCGGGCACTACATAGCGGCCGCACATGGGAACAACCTGCTACGTTGAAACCGGCGAGCAACGGCCATTCGGTCCTACTCTCCCACCAGAATGACCTGGAAGAAGAGTTGGCGGTCCTGCGGATCGGCCGGGAAGGTCAGGAGGGAGGTTTCTTCCGTGGCGAGGAAGCCCTGCGCCAGCGGGAGGAACGGACCGTTCATCGAGGTGGCCACCGCGATCTTGTAGGTCCGCCCGGGCACGCTCTGCCAGCTCAGTTCGAGGCCGTCTGCGATCTCGCGAAGCGCGGTCAGTTCAAGCACGGAGTCGGCGCGCGTCGGATCGGTCCAGGCCAGGAACT
>CAYNHA010000217.1:0-4817 GCA_964397035.1 uncultured Verrucomicrobiota bacterium | reverse complement strand
GACCTCGATGCCGTTCAGGGTGTTGCAGTCCTGCTCAACGATGATCACATCCTGCGCCACGTCAACAAGCTTGCGGGTCAGGTAGCCGGAATCGGCGGTCTTGAGCGCCGTATCAGCCAAACCTTTACGCGCGCCGTGCGTACTGATGAAGTACTCGAGCACGCTCAGGCCTTCGCGGAAGTTCGCCAGAATCGGACGCTCAATGATTTCACCCGAGGGCTTGGCCATCAACCCGCGCATGCCCGCCAACTGGCGGATCTGCTGGCGATTGCCGCGCGCACCGGAGTCCACCATCATGAACAGCGGATTCACTTCGGCGCGGGACTCGTTGAACTCCATCGCCCGGAACATCTGGCCGGCGATCTCGTCGGTCGCATGCGTCCAGATGTCGATGATCTTGTTGTATCGCTCGCCGTCGGTGATGATACCCTTGCGGTACTGGGCTTCGACTTCGGACAGGGACTTGCGTGCGTTTTCGACGGTCTTCACCTTCGCTTCCGGCACGATCATGTCCACGATACCGACCGAGAACCCCGCCAACGTGGCGCTTTCAAACCCGAGGTCCTTCACGCGATCCAGCGTCTTGACCGTTTCCTCGTGGCCGGCCACCTGGTAGCAATGGCGGATCAGTTCCTCCAGTTTCTTCTTGGGCACGGGTGCGTTGAAGAACCCCATGCTGTCCGGCCAGATTTCGTTGAAGAAAATGCGGCCCACCGTCGTCGTGATCACCGCCAGGTCCTTCATTCCGTACCGGGTCTCGATCTGATAGTCCGGATTCTTGAAGCGGATACGGTCGTGAATCTTCAGTACGCCTTCGTCGAAGGCCGTGTGGACCTCCTGCTCATCGCCGAAAATCGGCAAATGCTCGATGGCACCCGGAACCTTGGGCTGGCGCGCGCGGATGCGTTCCTGCTGCGACTCCAGCGTCAGGTAATAGCAACCCAGGGCGATATCCTGCGTCGGCGTCGTGATCGGCTTTCCGCTCGACGGCGAGAAAATATTGTTGGGCGCCAGCATGATCAGCTTGCTTTCCATCTGCGCTTCGATGGAAAGCGGCACATGCACGGCCATCTGGTCGCCGTCGAAGTCGGCATTGTAGGCCGTGCAAACGAGCGGATGGATGCGGATGGCTTCGCCCTCGATCAACACCGGCTCGAAAGCCTGGATCGACAGGCGGTGCAGCGTCGGCGCGCGGTTCAGCATCACCGTGTGGCCGCGCGTCACCTCTTCGAGGATATCCCAGACCTGATCCTCTTCTCGCTCGATCATCTTCTTGGCGCTGCGCACGGTGTGCACCACCCCCATCGCCTTAAGGCGCCGGATGATGAACGGTTCGAACAGCACGAGCGCCATCTTCTTGGGAAGACCGCACTGGTTCATGCGCAGATTCGGCCCGATCACGATGACGGAACGTCCCGAGTAGTCGACGCGCTTGCCCAGCAGGTTCTGGCGGAAACGGCCCTGCTTGCCCTTGAGCATGTCGCTCAGCGACTTCAAGGGGCGGTTGCCCGCGCCCGTGACCGCGCGGCCATGGCGTCCATTGTCGAACAAGGCGTCCACGGCCTCCTGCAGCATGCGCTTCTCGTTGCGGACAATGACATCCGGCGTCTTGAGCTGCAGCAGGTTCTTGAGGCGGTTGTTGCGGTTGATGACGCGGCGGTACAAATCGTTCAGGTCGCTCGTGGCAAAACGGCCGCCCTCGAGAGGAACCAGCGGACGCAGGTCCGGCGGAATCACCGGCAGCACCTGCAACACCATCCACTCCGGACGTGTATGGCTGGTGCGGAAGGAGTCCAGGATCTTCATCCGCTTGGTCAGTTTCTTGCGGGTCTGCTTGCTCCGAGTGTTCTCCATCTCGGTTTCAAGCTGCTCCAACTGCTCTTCCAGATCGATCTTGGCCAGGATGTCGCGCACGCCCTCGGCGCCCATGCGAGCCACGAAGGTTTCGCCGTACTTTTCCAAGGCTTCCCGGTACTCATCCTCGTTCAGCAACTGGCGCTGCGTCATGGGGGTGTCGCCCGGATCCACCACGATGTAGTCTTCGTAGTAGAGCACGCGTTCCAGCTCGCGGGAGCTCATGTCCAGCACGGCGGCCAAACGGCTCGGCGCACACTTGAAAAACCACAGGTGCGAAACCGGAACCGCCAACTCGATGTGCCCCATCCGCTCGCGGCGCACGCGCGCCAGCGTCACTTCGACGCCGCAACGGTCACAGACGATGTTCTTGTGCTTGATCCGCTTGTACTTTCCGCAGGAACACTCCCAGTCCTTGGTCGGTCCGAAAATGCGCTCGCAGAACAACCCTCCCTTTTCGGGCTTGAACGTGCGGTAGTTGATGGTCTCGGGGTTCTTCACCTCGCCATGGCTCCAAGACCGGACGGTCTCGGGCGAGGCAAGGGTGATCGTCACATAATCGAATCCGGGATGGGCTTCCGTCTCAAAAATCGGCTTGACGCTGGTGTTGTCCATCGTGGGCCTCCTATCGGTTCAAAGGTTCATCATTCAAGGTGGCAAACAGTAGCAAGGCTCAGGCCTCTTCGCGGCGCTGCACCCGGATGTCCAGGGCCAGGCTCTGGATTTCCTTCATCAGCACGTTGAACGATTCCGGCACTCCCGCTTCCAAGGAATTGGTTCCCTTGACAATCGACTCATAGATGCGGGTGCGGCCGGCCACATCGTCGCTCTTGACGGTGAGCAACTCCTGCAGCGCATACGCGCAACCATAGGCCTCCATGGCCCACACTTCCATTTCGCCGAAACGCTGGCCGCCATACTGCGCCTTGCCACCCAGCGGCTGCTGGGTCACGAGGCTGTAGGGACCCACGGCACGGGCATGGATCTTGTCGCTCACCAAGTGGTGCAGCTTGAGCATGTAGATCACGCCCACCACCACGCGCTGGTCGAACGGCTCGCCTGTCCGCCCATCGTAGAGGACCGTCTTGCCGTCGTCCGGCAAATTGGCCTTCTTCATGAGCTCCCAGATCTTGGATTCGGGACATCCATCGAACACGGGACTGGCCGCATGCAGGCCCAGCACCTTGCAGGCAATGCCCAAATGCGTTTCGAGCACCTGTCCCACGTTCATGCGGGAAGGCACGCCCAGCGGATTCAGCACAATGTCCACCGGCGTTCCATCCGGCATGAAGGGCATGTCTTCCTCGGGAAGAACGCGCGCCACCACGCCTTTGTTTCCGTGGCGTCCGGACATCTTGTCACCCACGCTCAACTTCTTCTTGCTGGCGATGTAGACCTTCACCTGCTTGATGATGCCCGTTTCGGCCTCTTCCCCGCTCTCCAGGCGCAACGCCATGTTTTCGCGGTCGTCCTTCAACTGGGCAAACTTCGAGCTGTATTCGCCGATGATGTTGCTGATCTTCTGCTGGATCGGACTCGGATCGATGGCGATCACGTCGTACGCCGCCGCCAGCTTGCGCAGGAGCGTCTTGGTGATCTTGCGGTTGGCGGGAATGATGATTTCCCCTGTTTCGCCGTTGACCACATCCAGCGGGATCTTTTCGCCCAGCAGGATGTTCGACAACGCATCGGTCAGGTTTTCGGTGATTTCCGATTCGCGCTTGTCAAACTCCTCCAGCATCTGCTTCTGCTGCTTGCGGCGCTCGTTGGCGCTCATCTTGGTGCGCTGCGGCAGGTCGCGGGAGGTGGTCTTCACATCCATCACGATGCCGTAGGTTCCGCTGGGAACCGTCAGCGAAGTGTCGCGGACTTCCGCAGCCTTCTCGCCGAAGATCGCGCGCAGCAGTTTCTCTTCCGGAGCCAGCTCGGTCTCGCTCTTGGGCGTGATCTTGCCAACCAGAATGTCGCCCGGCTTCACTTCCGCACCGATCCGGACCACGCCGTCCATCCCGAGATTCTTCAGGGCTTCTTCGCCCACGTTCGGAATGTCGCGGGTGATTTCCTCAGGACCCAGCTTGGTGTCGCGCGCCCCGCACTCGAACTCCTCGACATGCACGGAGGTGAACACATCCTCGGAGACGAGGCGCTCGTTGAGCAGGATCGCGTCTTCGAAGTTATACCCGCACCACGGCATGAACGCCGCCAGCACGTTGCGCCCCAAGGCCAGCTCGCCGCCATCGGTCAGCGGACCATCGGCCAGCACATCGCCCTTCTTGATCTTCTGGCCCTTCTTGACAATGGGCCTCTGGTTGATGCAGGTGCCCGCATTCGAACGGGTGAACTTGCGCAACTCATAGGTCTGGTAGTCTTCCGCAGGCGTCTTCTTGGTCGGCACCGTGCCATCCTTCGAGATGATGATCTTGTCCGCCGCCACGTACGCCACCTTGCCCGCTTCCCGGGCAATGCTCATCACGCGGCTGTCGCGGGCCACGCGGGCCTCGACACCCGTCGCCACGAACGGAGCTTCCGCACGCAGCAGGGGAACCGCCTGACGTTGCATGTTCGCACCCATCAAGGCGCGGTTGGCGTCGTCGTGCTCCAGGAAGGGAATCAAGCCGGCCGCCACCGAAACCACCTGCTTCGGCGAAACATCCATGTAATTGGCCCGGCTGGCCTCCACTTCGAGAAATTCACCGCGCCAGCGAGCCGCCACCGTCTCGCGCTCGAACGATCCATCCGCATTCAGCGGCGCATTGGCCTGCGCGATCACGTAGTTCTCTTCCTGATCGGCGGTCAAATAATCGATCACCGTCGAAGAAACATTCCCGTCCACCACGCGGCGATAGGGCGTCTCGATGAAGCCGAATTCGTTCACCCGCGCAAACATGGACAGCGAGGAAATCAAACCGATGTTCGGACCTTCCGGCGTCTCAATCGGACAAATGCGCCCGTAGTGGGACGAA
>CAYNHA010000216.1:0-30772 GCA_964397035.1 uncultured Verrucomicrobiota bacterium | reverse complement strand
GGTTCGGTGGCCGCCGTGCTCGGCGTGGTGGCGGCTAGTTTTGCGGTGGGGTTGCTGATTTCGTATTGGCCGATTCGCCGCATGACGCCGTCGTCGTCTTCTTCGGCACTTCCAAATTCGCGGGAAATGGTTCGGTACTTTTTCGGTGTGTTGATCGGGCAGGTTGCGCTGTATGCGCTGATTCAGGGCGATCTGATTGTATCCACCCGGCTGTTTTCCGGCGATGTCCTTGCTGCCTACGGAAAGGCCGCCACGCTTTCGCGTATCGTTTTCTTTTTGCCCTTGCCCATCATGATTGCCATGTTTCCCCGCGCCGTGATTTCCAAAAATCCAAAAGTGCTGCTGTTTCCGCTCGGGGCCACATTTCTCATGACCGTTGCCGCCGCCACCTTTTTCACCCTGTTCCCGGCGCTTCCATTGCGCATCATGTACGGCGTTTCCGATCCGCTTCATCTGGATCTGGTGAGGCATTATGTATGGGCGGCCATTCCGCTGGCGATGATCAGCATTTTGTCTCCCTACGTTTGGGCGCGGCGGGCCGTGCGGTCGTCGCTCTGGCTGGTGCCGGTGACGTGTGTTTATCTGCTGGTGCTGTGGTGCGGGCATTTGACGCCGGAGCAATTGATTCGTTCCATGCTGGTGGCCGGACTGGTGGCATTGGCATGGCTCATGAAAATCGCACTTGGAGTGTTTCGTGCGGACCGTGTGGCGGCACAGGGAGGCGAGACCCCATGATGCGCGTTTGGATGATGGGATGCTGGCTGGCCTCGGTTATGCCGATGGCGGCGATGCTGGCGTGGATGGCGCCCGCGCTGGCGGCGCGCTGGAAGAAGGCGCGGCCGGCATCGCGCATGGCGTTGGTTCTTGTTTGGATGTTGGGCGCCGGCTTTTTGATGCTGCGTCCGCACGACGACAGTTTCACAGGTCTGGACAACATGACCTATCGGCATTTGTCGTACGCGTTTTTGGAGGGGCGTGGATTCCACGATCCCGACACGGTGTTGGCCGAGGTTCCCGAGGCGCTGCGCGAAAACTTTTTGCTGCATCGGGGACCGGTGGGACGACCCACGCGAGACCGGGTGTTCAAGTTGTCGGGATGGCAGTCGGTGGAGACGCAGCCGTTTTTCATGCCGACGTTGCCGCTGGCGGCGGCGGCGCAGGGGGGCGTGCTGGCGCCGGAGCGATTTGTTCCCCTGATGGGTTCGTTGTGGCTGGCGGCGATATTGGCGACGGGGTTTTGCGCGGGCGGCGGGTGGGGCCTGCTGGCGGCGCTGGCTTTGATGTTGGGCACGGCCTGGCCGGCGTGGTTTTTGCGCGGCTTCCATGCGGAAGGCGTTGGCATCTTGCTGGTGTCGGGCGTGGTGGCGACGGCCTCGGTGTGGCCTTTGCGCGGAGGCATGGCGGCGGTGGCCGGATTCGCGCTGGGAATGGCCGTGACCTATCATCCCACGATGGTCGTGGCGTCGGTGCCGGTGGCCTTGGTGTTGTGGCTGGAACGAAAAGAAATTCGGACGTTTGTTGCGTTGGCGGCAGGGCTGGCGGCGGGACTGTTTCCTTTCTGGTCGCTGACTCGGTGGGTTTGCCAGCCCTACGGAGATTGGACGCGCTGGGAGAAGCTGAAGGAATTGGTCTCTCTGGCGCCGGAGCACCAGGCCATTGCCGTGGTCATGGTGGTGTTGATTGCGATTTCAACCGTGGCGTTGTGGGGAGGATTTCTTTCTCCGGTGCGCTCGTGGCTTCGGCGAATGGACGTGCGAATGAATCCCTGGGGGTGGCTGGCGATCTGCGCCACTCCGCTTGTGCTGATTGCGGTGTTGCCGCCGCTGGCGGATGGCGCGCTTTCCAAGGCGTCGGCTGCGGTGTGGAGCGGTATTCGCTGGCCCTATGCTTTGTGGATGTTGTTTGGAGCGGCGCTGGTTTTGCGTAAAGACCGGCCCATTCGGGAGCGGGCCTGCTTGGCGGCATTGTGCTGGGGGGCGTTGCTGTTTCTTTTCGTTCAGGGCGTGGAAACGCCTATTGGCTTGTGGAGTCAGCGACGGTTTCTGCCGGTGGCGCTGCTGGGAATCGGGTTGTTGGTTTCGCCGATGTCGGGTGGGTTGTCGCGGATTTCCGGCCGGGGGTGGAAGGTGCTGGTGTTGGCGGCCTGTGCAATCGTGAGCCTGTGCAATGTGTTTCGCTGGCCTGCGGCCTATGGGGCCATCAACGAAGAAGGCGCGGCGGCGTGGGTGCGCGAACAAGCCCAGAACATCGGGAGCGATCGGCTCGTGGTGTTTGATTATTATGGGCATGCCGTTCCCTACACGGCCGGATTGAAACACCGCGTGCTGGGCTTGGGCGAACCGTCCCAAGGCCACTGGGCGGAAGTGGTGCAGTGGCTGGCGAAGGTTTCCGGCACAGAAGAAGTGTGGCTGGCGACATCGTGGTCGCCTTGCACGTTGGAAGAGGGTGGCCGTTTGGAACCGGTGTATTCATGCACGGGCCGTTTCGGCACGGTGAATTCGCGTGCATTCCTTCCTGCCACGCGAGGCGAACGAATCGTGAATAATCACTTTCTCCGCTGGATTCCCCTGAAGGAGGGGGAGACAGCCGACCAGGACAAGGTACTCGATGGCAGCCCAATCGGGTTGCGGGGACCTTGGGGGAATATCCGGCATGGAGCCACGTGGACCCGCCAAGGAAGCCATGTCATCGGCCCCGTTCCGCCCAGAGGAGGTCGTGTGGTTTTCGAAGCCGACTGCGCGTGGAGTCCTCCTTCCGCGGATTGGTCTTCGCAAACGCTGCGGGTGACCCCGCCCTGGGGAGGCGATCCGCTTCGATTGACCGTGGAAGCTGGCGAACACCGGATACGGGGAGAACTGGAGCGCCCGGCGGACGATGCGGACCGTGCGGCGACGGGGAGCTATTCGTTGAAAGTGGAGCGCCCCTACAATCCCGAGCAAAACGGGCTGCGTGGATATTATTCCGATCTGGGCGTGCCCATGCGGAGGATCATCATTCGGATTGAACCGGGCCCGGCATCCGTGCCAAAGTGACCGGCCATATGGAACAAGCCATCCAGTCCTTTCTTGCGCGCACCCTGGTGCTGATTCCGGCGTACAACGAGGAAGCCTCGCTGTCCGTTCTTTTGGCGCAGGTTCACGAGCAGTTGCCGGGCGCGAGGGTGGCGGTGGTGGACGATGGATCCGCCGATGGAACCGCGCAGGTGGCCCGGGATTGCGGTGCGCGAGTGCTTCGCCATCCGTGCAATCTGGGCGTGGGCCCCGCAGTGCAAACCGGCATCCGGTATGCGCTGGAATGCGGGTTTGATTTTCTGCTGCGTCTGGATGCCGATGGACAGCACCCGCCGTCCGAAGCCCTCCACCTGATCGAAGCCATGCTCCGCCAACCCACGGATCTGGTGGTGGGAACCCGTTACGGAACGGGAAGCACCTATCACGGCAACTGGTTCCGGCGAACCGTTCTCAAGGGGTTGGCGCTGTTTGTGTCGCTGATTTGCCGCAAGCGCATCACGGATCCGACCTCCGGATTTTGGCTGATTACGCGGCCGTTGCTCCAATGCTTCGCCATCCATTATCCGGCGGACTATCCGGAAGCCGAAGCCATCGCGTTGTTGCGGCGGCAGGGATTTTCGCTGGAGGAAGTGCCCGTGGCGTTTCGTCCGCGGCAGGCGGGAGAATCGTCGATTCGCGCGTGGGGAACGTTGAATTTCGCGGCGAAGGTTTTCCTGGCCTTGTTTGTGGACAGGCTCCGCTCCGTGGACCCGAGGGGGTCCGCCACTTTTATCAAGAAAGGCGGAGCCCTTTGAAAAAGCTATTGATTGTACTGGCGGCCTTGGCCGCCGCTGCCTGGAAAAGCTGGCCGTGGCTGGCGGCGGCGACCCAGATGATGCGCATCCGCGTGTTGATGGGCGTGGTGAGCGTCGGTGTGTTTCTGATCACGCTACTGGCGATCCGAGGCTACAAGCTGCGAGAGAAATATGCGGTGTTGTGGCTGGCGACGGCGGCCATGATCACGCTGGCGGCGTTCTTTCCCCATGTCGTGGACGTGGCCCGCGAATGGTTCGGAATGCAGTTTGTGACATCGGTGGTGGCGGTGGTGTTCACGTTTCTGATTTTAGTGTCATTCCATTTTTCGATTGCGCTGTCGGCCTTGAACGACAAGGCGGCGGCCACGGCTTCCCGCTGCGCCATTCTGGAGGCGCGGATTCACGAGTTGGAGCGGCAGATGGAGAATCTTGCCGCCGGGCAGGGGGAGAAGGATGATTCCAGGGCCGGGAATTCCTGACGCGTGAAAATCCGGTTTTCGATTTCGTCAGTCCAGGACTGGATATGGATCGCCTGTGTATTGGCCATGCTGATTTTTCCGGCCGTTTGGCTCGACTGGGACAAGACCGTGATGGTTCGGGAAAAGCGCACGGTGTCACCCTGGCCCGATGCGGCCCATTGGCATCGCCTGGACCCGCAACTGGGCCGGGACATGGAAAACTGGTTCAATGACCGGTTTGGCGGGCGGGATTTTTTTCTGGCAGGACAGGCCCGGTTGGATTGGGCGCTGAACGGGTTGGTTCGCAACGACGATGTGTTCAGTGGCCGCGAGGGATGGTTCTTCTACAACAAAGGAGATAGCGTTCGGAGTTTTCAGAATGCGGATCTGTTTTCCAAGTATGAACGGCAGATCATCCGGAAAAACATCGTCACGCGTGCAGACTGGTTGAAGTCGCTGGGCAGTTCGTATTTCCTGCTGGTGGCTCCGGCGAAGAACCGCGTGTATGGGGAATTCTATCCTCCTGGAATTCACGCGGCTGGTTCCGAAGGCCGTGCGGAACAGATGGTCCACAACCTGCAGGCCAACACAAGCGTGCCGGTTGTGTATGTGCAGGATGAGTTGAGGGCGGCGAAAAAGGAGGGAACCTATCTGTATTTCCAGCAGGACACGCACTGGACGCATGAGGGGGCTTTCCTTGGATACCAGGCGTTGATGAAGCGAATCCGCCAGGAGCATCCGGAAGCCCAGGCGCTGGATGCGTCTGATTTCCGATGGAAAACGGAGGTGGAAAGAGGAGGCGATCTGACCGCGCTGACCCGGTTGAAATCCCTGCCTTCGGTTTCGCCGGCGCACTACACCGTGCTGGATTTGGCGCAACCTTTCCCCTATCAATTTGTGCAGACCCGGCCCGGCGAGGAATATCACACGGTTTGTCCCGGGAAGCCCTTCAAGGTGTGGATGTTTTCGGATTCGTTCGGCGGCTTCCTGTTGCCATTTCTTTCTTCCACGTTTGGCGAGGTGGTCTATGTGTGGAGTCCCCTCTTCAACGAATATCAAAAGGACATGGTTGCTTTTCAGCCGGATCTGGTGATCCACGAAATCGCGGAACGGCTGGTGCCTGCGCTTCTGGTGAACCAGCCGCCCTTGAAACCCGTCGAGGCCCATGCTTTTTAGCTCCACCATTTTCCTTTTTGTTTTTCTGCCGCTGGTGACGGGCGTCTACTACGCCTGTCCTACTTCGTGGAGGAACCGGTGGCTGCTGGCGGCCAGCCTGTTCTTCTATGCCTGGGGCGAACCCCGCTATCTGGCGGTGATGCTGGTTTCCATTCTCCTGAACCACGCGGGCGCGCTCTGGCTGGCATCGATTCCCATTTCCCGCAGGCGCGGCCGGCATGCGGCACTGGGATTGGTGTGCGTGCTGAACCTGGTGTTGCTGGTCTATTTCAAGTACTACAATTTCCTGGTGGAGAACATCAATGCGGTCTGGGGCGGCCACCTGAAGCCGGCGGAGGTCTGGATGCCGATCGGCATTTCGTTCTTCACGTTCCAGTCGATTTCGTATGTGGTGGACGTGTATCGGCAGGAAGTGGAAGCCCAGCGGAACCTGGGCAAAACGGCGCTGTTCATTTCCTTCTTCCCGCAGTTGATTGCGGGCCCCATTCTGAAATACCACGACATCTGCCGGCAGATCGAAGCGCGTCGCGAAACCGTTTCCGAAGTGGCCGCCGGTCTGCGGCGGTTCATCACGGGGCTAGGAAAAAAAGTGTTGCTGGCCAACCCGATGGGGGCCGTGGCCAATCCCGTGTTTTCAATGGATACGCTGGATGCGCCCGTGGCCTGGCTGGGGGCCGTGGCGTATGCGTTGCAGCTCTATTTTGACTTCTCGGGCTATTCCGACATGGCGATTGGATTGGGCCGGATGTTCGGCTTCAAGATCCAGGAAAACTTCATGTATCCCTACATTTCCAAAAGCATCGCGGAATTCTGGCGCCGCTGGCACATCTCGCTCGGGTCGTGGTTCCGCGAATACCTGTACTTTCCTCTGGGCGGCAATCGCAAGGGGAAGGGGCGTACCCTGTTCAATCTGCTGATCGTGTTCATGGCCACGGGCATTTGGCACGGAGCCAACTGGACCTTTTTGCTCTGGGGCCTTTGGCACGGCCTGTTCATCATGCTGGAGCGGCTGTTTGGATTTTCCGCACCGGGAGGGAGACTCAAGAATGCGGCCCTCCATTTGTATGTCATCCTTGTGTTTGGATTGGGCTGGGTGCTGTTCCGTGCCGATACTCTGGGCCAGGCGGGAGCCTATTTCGCGGCCATGGCTGGTTTTCAAGGCGAGGGAACGGTGCTGTTTTCCGTCGGGTATTTCCTGACCCGGAAAACGTGGCTGGTCATGGGCGTGGCCGTGCTGGCGTCCACGCCGCTCTTCCAGAAGATGTGGGACCGGACGATTGGCCTGCCGGGGAGGGCGCTGGCGAGAGATGCGGTTTTGCTGGCCGTGCTCTTCCTGTCCATCCTGTCCATCGCCTCGGGTACCTACAACCCGTTCATCTATTTCCGGTTTTAGGCGTCCGCCCGCCGCAACGTCTTTGTGTTGCATCGGGATTCCGAGAGTGCGAACAATACGGGGCATGACAACAAGCCTTCATCCGCTTCAGCCGCCGGAGGGACCGCTGCCATGACGGCGCCGCTTCGCCTGGGCGTCAACACGCTCTTCTACCTGCCCGGCGAGGTGGGCGGGTCCGAGACGTACCTGATCGAAACCCTTCGCGCCTTGGGCCGTCGCGCCGAGGCGCCGGTCCTGGTATTGTTTTGCAACGTGGAGAACGCGCCGAAGCTGCGGAGCGAATTTCCCGCCGCCGAAATCGTGGAAACCGAAGTGGAGGCCACGCATCGCGTCTCCCGCATCGTGGCGGAGCAAACGCAGTTGCCGCGGCTGGTGAAGCGTGCGGGGGTGGATGTGCTGTGGTCGCCGGGATACACCGCGCCCGCGTGCTGCTCCTGCCCGCAGGTGGTGTCTCTGCTCGACATGCAGTACAAGCGTTTTCCGAGGGATGTGTCCTGGCTGGCCGCGCGCACGATGGATGTGCTGTATCCGCTGGCGGCCCGTCGCTGCGATGCGGTGGTCACGATTTCGGAATTCGCCAAGTCGGAGGTGGTGCACTTCACCCAGGTGCCGCCCGAAAAAGTGACGGTGACCCTGCTGGCCGCCGATTCCGCCTTTGGCGAGCCGGCCGGTTCCCCGCCCGCGCCCGTGCAGGGCGCGCCCTATTGGCTGTGCGTGGCCCACACCTATCCGCACAAGAACGTGGCGCTTCTGGTTCGTGCCTTCAACCGGATCGCGCCCACCGTTCCGAACCGCCTGGTGCTGGCGGGCAAGCCGCGCCTGGGAGAGCCGGAGGTGCAGGAAGCCTTGAAGTCTTCCTTGCCGGGCCGCGTGGTCCGCCTCTCCGGCTTGTCCTGGCGCGACCTCATCGCCCTCTACCAGGGGGCCGACGGCTTTGTCTTTCCCTCGCTCTACGAAGGCTTCGGCCTGCCTGTGCTGGAAGCCATGTGCGCGGGCACGCCGGTGCTGACCACGCGCGAGGCGTCGATTCCCGAAATCGGCGGCTCGGCCGTGGATTATGCGGATGGCCGCGACGAAGCCGCCTTTGCGGAAGCCCTCCTCGCGGCCGCCGCAAGGCCGCCCGCGGCGCGTCAAAAAATATCGGAAGCGGCGAAAGCGCGCGCGGCCAGCTTCACCTGGGAAGCCAGCGCCGAAAAACTGTGGATGGTTCTGGTCCGGGTTGCAACGAAGAGGTAAAAAATCATGAGCCAAGTGTTGACGAATCTGATCTGGGGGCTGCTGGTGGCGGGACTGGTTGTGCTGTGGCTGCGGGCGAGGAAGGGCGGCGGAAAGAGAGGAATGCAGATCCAGGCCACCGCCGCCATCGAGGAGTTGAAGGCCATCGGCATCCTCTCCGTCTTCAAGGCGGTGACGAAGGAAATCGTGACCGCACGCGACCACTCGCTGGGCGATCTCGGCAAGCGCTATCTAGAATGGCTCATCACGTCCAAGAAGATGGCGATGATTTTCGAGTTCGACATCGACTTCCAGTACGACCTGCGCGATCCCTCCTTCGCCGTGCAGGAAGAGGCTCCCGGCCGCTTCCGCCTGCGGATGCCGACGTGCGACTATGTCGTCCACGTCCGCAACGTCACCTTCTACGACGAGCAGGCCGGCAAGCTTCTGCCCATCATTCTGCCGGACGTGATCAACAAGATCCTGGGCGGCGGCTTCAACGAAGAAGACCGAAACAAGCTGATGGAGGAAGCCAAGGCGCAGGCGGAGAAACTGGCGCAGAATCTCGCCCGGCGCCTCAGCTCCGAGGTGCAGACCTCCGCGCGCCAGACGATGGAAATGCTGGCCAAGAGCTTTGGCGCCCAGTCCGTGAAAGTGGTCTTTCCGGACGCCGAGCCGCGCAAGACGCAGATTGTCGAAGGCAGCAACCTCCCCGCGACGACGTGAAGTCCCCGCGGGGGCAGCCGCGGCTCAGACGCGCGGGAAAAGTTTTCCACAGTGTGGAAACATTCTTTCCATTGTGTGGAAAAACCGCGAAAAAGTTTTCCATACTGTGGAAAACGGAGGGGGGCGGCGCTATGGAACGAGGTGGGTTCCGTTCCGGCCGGCGATGGCGTCTTCGAGGAGATGGGGCTGGGTGATGATGACCTTCTTGCCGCCGTTCTTGATGAAGTCGATGGCGGCTTCGATCTTGGGGCCCATGCTGCCGGCGGGGAACTGGCCTTCGGCAAGATATTTTTCGGCTTCGGCCACGGTGAGGATGTCGAGTTCGCGCTGGGTGGGCTTCTTGAAATCGACGGCGACCTTGTCGACGCCGGTGGAGATGATGAAGAGGTCCGCCTTGAGGTTCTTGGCGAGGAGGCAGGAGGCAAGATCCTTGTCGATGACGGCGGCGCGTCCTTCGAGTTCGCCCTTGTCGTTTTCCACAACGGGGATTCCGCCGCCGCCCACGGCGATGACCATGACGTTCTGGTCCAGCAGGAGGCGGATGGTGTCTTCCTCGACGATCTTGAGGGGCTTGGGGGAGGCGACGACGCGGCGCCAGCCGCGGCCGGCATCCTCCTTGAGGACCCAGTCGGTGGTTTCACGGTACTTCTGGGCGTCGGCTTCGGTATAGAAGGGGCCGATGGGCTTGGTGGGGTTGGCAAAGGCTTTGTCGTTCTTGTCGACGAGGACCTGGGTGACGATGGTGGCGATGGGCTGGTTGCGGTTCTGGCGCTTGAGTTCGTTGGCGAGGGTCTGGCCGATCTGGTAGCCGATGGCGCCCTGGGTGTCGGCGACGCAGCTTTCGAGGGGGACTTCGTGGAGGACGTTCTTGGCGAGGTCGGAGCGCAGGAGGATGAAGCCCACCTGGGGACCGTTGCCGTGGGTGACGACGACGCGGTAGCCCGCGGCGACGAGGGCGGCAATGTGGTGGGAGGTTTCGCCGGCGGCCTGGTACTGGTCCATGACCGTCATTTTCTTGTTATCCTTGATGAGGGAGTTTCCGCCGATGGCAATGACAGCGAGGGGACTTTTCATGGGAAGGATTCCTTGGGGTTTAGTGGCTATGGGGACAGCCGCCGCCGGAACAACCGCAGCCGCGCGTGGGGCAGGCGGCCGTTCCGCATGGAGGCGTTGAAAAAGAGGAGGAGGCGACCTTGGCGCTGAAGCTGGAGAGTTGCTTTTCCAGTTTCTTCGATCCGCAGTTGGGGCAGGCGGGCTTGCGGGAGCCGGTCACCAGCAGTTCGGAAATTTCACCGCACGATTTGCAGATGTATTCGAAGAGCGGCATGATGGAGCGGGGCTATTTTGCGGCGTTGAGGGCGTCGATCAGCACGTTGGCCTGGCGCATGCCGACGAAATCCGCGACCTTCTGGCCGTCCTTGAAAATGAGGAGATAGGGGATGGTGTTGACGCCGAACTGGACGGCCAGATCGCTGTTTTCATCGACATTGACCTTGCCGATCTTGACGGCGGGCAGTTTTTCGGCGACCTGGTCGAGGATGGGGATTTGCATCCGGCAGGGACCGCACCAGGGCGCCCAGAAATCGACCAGCACGAGGCCGGAGGCAACGAAATCCTTGAATGTTTGCTGGTTGAGTTCCGTGCTCATCGTAATCTCCTGAGTGAGAGGGTATGACGAATTTGTATCACGGACTCCGGCGGGGGAACAACAGGCATTTTAGGATTTTTGCATGGAGAACGAGATTTCTCACAGAGGGCCGCAGCTCTTTCGCTACGGTTTCAGGAAGCGCCGGAGGGCGGCGGCATCGAGAACGCCTTTTCCATAGCCGGTGGTGGGGGAGGGTGAAAGGGCGTTTTGGAGGGCGGCATAGGCCGAGGCGGCGGTGGCGCCGGGGTGTCGGTTCAGGTATTGCGCGAGGGCGTTGGCGACAACGGCGGAGGAGATGGAGGTGCCCACATAGGCGCCGGCGGGGCCGTTGTGGCCGACAGGAAAGGTGGCGGCGGCGGCCGCGGACAGATCGACGAAATCGCCGTGGTTGGAGTTTTCCCACGGTTGGCCATCGGCATTGACGCCGCCGACGGCGATGACGGTGGGATAGGCGGCGGGATAGACGGGGTTGCCGGTGGGTGCGTTGCCGGCGGCGGCGACGAGCAGAAGCCCTTTGTCGGCGGCCACCTGCATGGCGGTGCGCATGAAATCGCTGTCGGTTTCCGAGCCCCAGCTCATGTTGACGACTTTGGCGCCAGCCTTGGCGGCATAGGCGAGGGCTTGCAGGAGGGCGAAGTTGGAGGTTTTGCCTTCTTCGTCGAAGGTGCGGACGGGAACCACGGGCAGGAGGTTGCCCGTCGACTGGCTGCCATCTGCCGCGATGAGGCCGGAGGCGAGAAAGGCCATCTGGGTGCCGTGGCCTTCGGGATCGGAGAGCGTCCGGTCAGGGTCGATGGCATCCCACCCGGCGGAGACGACGGAGGAAAGGCCGGCGCGTGGGTCGAGGCCGCTGTCGAGCACGGCCACGGGGATGGAGCCATCGGCGGGGGGGCGGACGGCGGGGAGGGGCGAAATCGCGGCGGAGGTTTCGGCAGACCCCGTGGGCAGGCGGGTGATGGCGTTCAATTCGGCGTGGGCGATGAGGGGATTGTTTGCGAGCTGCCGGAGGAGGGCTTCGACGTTGGTTCCGGGCGGAAAACGGATGAGATAGATGCCGGTGGAGGCATCGGCGTCCACGATCATGCCGCCAACGCTGTCCAACAGGCGCTGAAAAGCATCATAGGACGTGCCAGGCCGGACGCCGACAAGCAGTTCATCCTTCACAAATTCCGGCGCGGTGCCCGAAATACCGCGGGTGGCATCGAATCGGAACGATTTTTTAGGAATGGTGCGAACGGAAGATTGGCCGCCGGGCAGGAACACTTTCATCTCCTGCAACTTGGGGATTCGGCCGAGTGGTCCGCGCAACATCTTCCACGTCAAGAGGTAATCGTTCGATTCCAGAAGGGCTTCGAGAGCCTCGTCGAGGTTGGCACCGCGGACAGAGCCGGTGACGGTGGACTGGATACGCGGATCGATGCTAACCACGACTCCGAGGCGGGAAAACTGCTCCAAAATGTCGACCAGCGGAGTGTTTTCGGCTTGAAGCCAGAGGCGGTCGCCATCGAGGCGGAAATAGAGGGCCTGGGAGGTGGAGGAGAGGAAAAAAAGGAAAATGGAGAGGAATAACGGGAATTTTAGGCGTTTTATGGACATAGAACGGCCTGGTAATCGAGCCAATCGTAATAATCGGCGGCATCCATGCCCTTTGGAGGTGCCGGGATGCCTGTTGGGGCCTCCTGAAGAGGTTCCAGAACAGGAAATCCACCCATTTTTGAGGTTTTATGCGTTTTTTTGTCAAAAAATGTGATCAAAAGGCCATCAGGAACATCGGAAGAGCGGCGAAAGCTCTTGGGAACACCCAGTTGGATGGGGGAGTGGGTTGTCAAGGTTCCGGATCGGAGCGCGGAAGCGGTTTCATCGGTCAGAAAACCTTGAATTTCACCGTTTTTGTCGCGCGTCCACAGAAGGGCGGCCATGCAGCGGGCTTCGGGGGATTCCGGGACCACCGCCAAGCGGTAGATGCCGCGGAAAAGGCGGGTCCATTCGCCATTTTTGACGTGATAGAGGTGGACGCTGTCGGCATATCCCGTTTCGATGGCTTGCGAGGCGGTGAAACATCCGTGCTGACGCCTGGCCAACTGGTTCAGTTTTTTCGCCAACTCTTTTGAGGATGTGCCCATAGAAACCTCTGTCGAAACCGGTTGCGGTGCAGGAAAGCATAAAGCCGGTGTCGAGACAAGGAAATTGGGGTTGCGGGGGAGGGAGGGATTTCGTAGGGTTTGCGCCTATGTTTCATGATTTCATCAACAATGTGACCCTGGTGGCGGCGGTGGCGAGCTGGATTCTGGCTCAATTCATCAAGTTGTTCACGTTCATGGGCCGGGAAAGAAAGTTTGATTTTGCGTTTCTGTTCCGGCTGGGGGGGATGCCCAGTTCCCACACGGCTTCGGCGGCGGCCTGCGCGATGTCGGTGGGGCTGCGTTCCGGGTTTGGCTCGACGGTTTTCGCAGTGGCGATGGGCATGCTGACGCTGATCATGGTGGATGCCCAAAGCGTGCGGCGCGCGGCGGGCGTGCAGGCTCGGTTGCTGAACCAAATGGCCGAGGAATTCTACAAAAACCACACATTTTCACCGGAGAAACTGGTGGAATTCCTGGGGCATACGCGGCTGGAAGTCTTCATGGGCGCATTGCTGGGCATGGTGATGGCGCTGGGCATTCACCTGCTTTTTCCGGTGTGGTCGGCCCAATGAATTTATGAGAAGGCGGGGGTTGACTCAAGGGGGCAAAAGCGTATGATGCCAAGAGAGTTTGAATCCCAAAGACAAGGAAAGATTATGACTAAGCGCAAGTCCATTGGTTTTACCCTGATCGAACTACTGGTGGTTATCGCCATCATTGCCATGCTCGCGGCCATTCTGGTGCCGGCCGTCAACAAAGCCTTGTTGAGCGCGGCCATGGTCCAGACGACTTCGAACGGCGCGAACATCTACAAGTCGGCGTTTGCCGGACAAATGGATGACGTGGTGCTGGGCGGCGGATATTCGGCCTGGCCCTCCAATGCGACGACCTCCACGGAATACTTCATCAACTTGGTCACCTCCGGCGTGATGACGGTTTCCTTCGATTTCTTCTCGGCGCGCGGACTGGCGGCCTACAAGAGCTCCTCTGCCAGTGATTTCAAGGCGGATGGAAATGCGTGGAACCTGGTGAACTTTGTGGGCGGCGAGCCCAAGGAAGGCACGACCTGGCTCTACACGAAGAACGGACCGACGACGGTTCCGACGACTCCGGGCATTTTTGAGCCCCAGGCGATTGAGCCGTTTGCCAAGGCCGGCATCGTGGCCGTGCTGAAGGGTGGTTCTTCCTTCTCGCTGAAGGGCAAGCAACTGACCGGCGAATTCATGAATCCGGCCCAGGCGCCGGCGTCGGGGATTACGCTGACGGTTGTGGGACCCTAAGGTAATTAAGCTTCAGGGTTGTTTCCTTATGGAAAGACCGGGACACCGTTGCGCGGTCCCGGTCTTTTCCTTTTTTGACGAGATGAACCAATAGCCGAAAGGGTGGAACAGCATGTGCGGGATTGTGGGATACGTGGGATCCAAGAATGCGACGCCGTTGTTGATCGAAGGGCTGAAGCGCCTGGAATACCGGGGCTATGACTCGGCGGGCGTGGCGATTCGTCAGAAGGATGGGGCGCTGGAGGTCCGCAAGCGGGTGGGGCGGCTGGCGAATCTGGAAGAGGCGCTGGAGGTCCTGCCGCTGGCGGGCGGATTGGGCATTGGCCATACCCGCTGGGCCACGCACGGGGAACCCTCCGAAATCAATTCCCATCCGCATCTCGATTGCACGGGAGCCATTGCGGTCGTGCACAACGGCATCATCGAAAACTATCTCTCGTTGCGGGCCGAGCTGGAAGCCAAGGGTCATGTGTTCAAGTCCCAGACCGACACGGAAGTGATTCCCCACCTGATCGAAGACATCCTCAAGGGCGGAGGAAAAAGCTCTGCCGAAGCGATTCGGGAAGCTCTGAAGCGGGCGCAGGGTGCCTACGCGCTGGGCATCTTGTTCCGGGATGAGCCCGGCGTGCTGTATGCCGCGCGCTGCGGCAGCCCGCTGATCCTCGGCGTGGGCGAAGGGGAGCAGTTCATAGCGAGCGATGTCCCCGCCATCCTGAACCGCGTCAAAAAAGTGGTTTACCTGAACGATGGCGAAATGGCGGAGCTGCGTCCCGACGGGGTGAAGCTGACGCGCCTGGATGGAACGCCCGTGAAGGCCGAGATCAAGACCGTCACCTTGAAGGCGGAGGCCGCGGAACGCGCCGGTTTCGAGACTTTCATGCTGAAGGAAATCCACGAGCAGCCGCGCGTGTTGAGAACCCTGCTGGAGGCCCACGTCGGAAAGGACGGCGCGGTCGACCTGGGCGAGGCTTCGGCCCTTCTGGAGGCCGAGGCGCCCGGGTTGCAGCGGGTGTTGATCCTGAGTTGCGGCACGGCCCACTACGCGGGAATGTATGGTCGCCTGCTGATTGAGCGCTGGACGGGCATTCCATGCGAGACCGATCTGGGCAGCGAATTCCGCTATCGGAACCCGCGCCTGCCCGAGCGCACGCTGGTGATTGCCGTTTCCCAGTCGGGTGAAACCGCCGACACCATGGCCTCGGTGCGGCTGGCCCGAGAGATGGGCTGCAAGGTGATCAGCATCTGCAACGTGTCCGGCAGCACGCTGCTTCGCGAAAGCGATGCCGCGTTGCTGACGCAGGCCGGGCCGGAAATCGGCGTGGCCTCCACCAAAGCCTTTACGGCACAGCTCATGGCGTTCGCCCTGCTGGCGATCCGGTTGGGGCGCCTGCGCGGAACGATCGATGTTCAGAGGGAACGGGAACTGACGGCGGAGCTGGCGCGCATTCCGGACGGCATCCACCGGGTGCTGGACCGGCAGGCGGAAATCCGGACCATTTCGCAGAAATACTACGAGTGCTTCAACGCCTTGTATCTGGGGCGCCGATTCAATTATCCGATCGCCTTGGAAGGCGCGCTCAAGAACAAGGAAATTTCCTATCAGCACGCGGAAGGCTATGCCGCTGGCGAGATGAAGCATGGACCCATTGCACTCATCAACGAATTCCTTCCCGTGGTTTGCATCTGCACGCCCACGGCCGACGAAGTTCACGACAAGATGATTTCGAACCTCAAGGAAGTCGAGGCGCGCAAGGGGCGCATCATTGCCATCGTGGCCGAAGAGGACGAAGCGTTGAGCGGCCTGGCTCAGGACGTCATTCCGGTGCCTGCGACGATGGAGGAATTGTCGCCCATGATCAACGTGATCGCCCTGCAGTTGTTTGCCTACCACAATGCCAAGGCGCGCGGCGCGGACATCGACAAGCCGCGGAATTTGGCCAAGAGCGTCACGGTGGAATAACGGGGAAACTGGACATGGCGCGCTTTGTGATTCGGGGGGGGCGGAAAATCGGTGGAACTTTCCGGCCGTTGGGAAACAAGAACGCGGTGCTGCCCATGCTGGCGGCGTGCGTCCTGACGGATGAGAAGCTCACGCTGGAAAACGTACCGAAGATCCTGGACGTGGAAAACATGCTGCGTCTGCTGGCGGATCTGGGCGTGGAGGTGTCGCGCCGGGGGCATTCCGTCGAACTCTGCGCCAGGGGATTGAACAAGACGGCGCTCGACCGGGAGTTGTGTACGCGTGTTCGCGGTTCCATTCTGATGGCGGGGCCGCTTCCGGCACGGCATGGGGGGGCCACGCTTTTTTCGCCCGGCGGGGATGTGATCGGGCGTCGCCGTCTGGACACGCATTTCGAGGGGCTCGACCTGTTGGGCATTGGCATGGTTTGGCGGGGCGAAGCTTTCCATCTGCGGCGGAAGCGTTCCTTTCGCGGGGCGGAAATCCTGCTGGAGGAAGCCAGCGTGACCGCCACCGAAAACATTCTGATGGCCGCCACGCTGGCCCCGGGCCGTACCGTCATTCTGAATGCCGCCTGCGAGCCGCATGTCCAGGATTTGGGTGCGCTGCTCAACAAGATGGGGGCGAAGATTTCCGGGTTAGGCACCAACCGGATCGAGATTGAAGGCGTGGCCAAACTGGGCGGTGCGCGGCACCGGGTGGGGCCGGACTATATTGAGATCGGCAGTTTCTTGGCGGCGGCTGCCGCCACGGGGGGATCGCTGATCGTGACGGAGTTGCCGGATTCCACCACGCTCAAGGTTATGCAACGCGCCTTCGGGCGGCTGGGCGTGGAGTGGAAAATCGAAAACGGGAAATTGATGTTGCCTGCGAGGCAGGCGCTCCGGGTCCGGAAGGATTTGGGCGGCGCCATCCCCAAAATGGAGGATGGCATCTGGCCGGCGATTCCGTCCGACCTGATGAGCGTGGCGCTGGTGCTGGCCACGCAAACGCAAGGCGAGATTTTGTTTTTCGAGAAACTGTTCGAGAGTCGGATGTACTTTGTGGACCGCCTGCTTGAAATGGGCGCCACGCTGGTCCAGTGCGATCCGCATCGTGTCATGGTGAGCGGTCCCGCCCGGTTGCGCGCCCAATTGATCACCAGCCCGGACATCCGAGCGGGCATGGCGCTGATCATCGCGGCGCTATGCGCCAAAGGAAGAACCGTGATCGAAAAGGCCGAAATGGTGGACCGCGGGTACGAGCACATCGATGCGCGCCTACGTTCGCTCGGCGCCGACATCGCGCGGGAAGACTAGCTCAATCGTCGTGCGCCGGTTTCTGGCGCAGCGCTTTTTTGCTGCCGTGTTTTTTCTTGGCATCGACCATGAGGGCCGTTTGGCGGCGGGATCGCCTTCGTTTTTGGCGCCGGATTTTTTCCTGTTCCTGTTTCTTCTTTGATTTTTCGCCGTGGATTTTTTCGGCGATTCGCTCGCACAATTCGCGGCGCGCCAGAAAACGGTTCATGGATTGGGAGCGTTCCCTGGCGCAGCGCACTTCGATTCCCGTGGGCTTGTGGCGCAGGCAAACCGTGGAAGACGTCTTGTTGGTTTTTTGTCCGCCCGGTCCTCCTCCGCGGATGAATTTTTCGTCCAGGTCGGCTTCGGCAATGCCGAGATTGGCCAACCGCGCCAGCAGTTGGTTTTCCTTGTCTAGGCTGACCGGGAAGAGACTCACAGGGAGGACGCTTGCAGATTTCTGGAGGAATGTAAAGAGGAGGGCTTTTCACATATTATAATTAGTGAATTCACTAATTGTAATATGTGAACTAATAAAAAGGATGAAACGGGGGAGGGTTGACCAAAGGATTATGGCGTGAGGAGGGCTCGGATGGGCCGCAGTTCGTGAAGCCGCAGGATGGTGGCGCCGTTTTTCCATGCCTTCAGAGCCATTTGCGCGCTGGCGAGATCGCGGTCCTGCTCGGGATGCAAGGTGCGGACAATGCGCTTGCGGGATAGGCCGATCAGAAGGGGATAGCCGAGGGAGAGGAGGGGGGCGAGGTTGTCGAGAATGGCGGCGTCTTGCGGACGCGTGGTGCCGAAGCCAATGCCGGGGTCCAGGATGATGCGAGATTTGTTGATGCCGAGCTCGGCCATTCGCGAGGCAAACCAAGTGGCGATGGTGTCGGACGGTGCGGGATCGTCTTCGGCGAGGACGTGGGCCACGCCGTGCATGAGGACGATGGGGAAGGAACCCCCGCGGGCGAATTCGAGCATGCCGGGGCGGGAAAGGGCGGCGACATCGTTCAGGATGGCGGCGCCGTGGTCGAAGGCGGCGCGGGCGACGGCGGCTTTGCTGGTATCGATGGAAACGGGTATGCGCAGCTTGCCGGCGAGCCGGTCCAAGACGGGCAGGAGACGGCGGAGTTCTTCGGCTTCCGAAACGGTTTCATGGCCGGGGCGGGTGGATTCGGCGCCGACATCGAGGAGGTGCGCGCCATCCGCTTCGAGGCGCAGGGCCTGTTCCTCGGCGGCGGCGGGGTCGATGTATTTTCCGCCGTCGGAAAACGAATCGGGTGTGAGGTTCAGAATGCCCATTAAAACGGGCGCGGAAGGAGTTTTCCACAGTGTGGAAACATTTTGGCGCTGCGTCCGCTGCGCGTACTCGCTCGCCACGCGTTGCGTAGCGCTATAGACCTCGCGTTCGCCCATCGCCTGTGGCTCGGGCTCGGCACTCGGCTGTTTTCCATTGTGTGGAAAAATGGAAAAAGATTTTTCCATTGTGTGGAAAACTTCTGGCGCGGCGCTTACGCCGGGGCGGGGACGGCGGGCTTGGCGGCGTCTTCGGCGTTGCGTTCGGCGGCGGTGAGGAGGCGGCCGTGCTTGAGGAGGTCGTCGACGTCGCGCCCGTCGAGGGATTCACGCTCGATGAGGATGTTGGTGAGGAGGTCGAGCTTGTCGCGGTTGGTGGTGAGCAGGTCGATGGCCTTGGCATAGGATTCATCGATGATGCGCTTGACCTCGGCGTCGATCTTGCGGGCGGTTTCCTCGGAGATGTCGTTGGAGCGGGAGACTTCACGGCCCAGGAAGAGGTGTTCCTCTCGGTTGCCGAAGGATTGGGGACCGAGCTCGTCGCTCATGCCCCATTCGGTGACCATCATGCGGGCGATGTGGGTGGCCTGCTTGATATCGGAGGCGGCGCCGGTGGTGATTTCCTCGAAGCAGATTTTTTCGGCGGCGCGTCCGCCCATGGCGCCGACGATCATGCCGAGGAGCTGCTTGCGGCCTTCGGTGTACTTGTCCTTTTCGGGGAGCTGGATGGTGGAGCCGAGGGAGCGGCCGCGGGGGATGATGGTGACCTTGTGGAGGGGTTCGGTGCCTTCGGTGAGGGCGAGAGCAATGGCTTGGCCGGCTTCGTGGCAGGCGGTCATGCGCTTTTCCTTGTCGTCGAGGACGCGGGAGCGGCGTTCGCGGCCCCAGCGGACCTTGTCGCGGGCTTCCTCGAGATCCTTTTCGCCGATGGTTTCGGCGCCGCGGCGGGCGGCGAGGAGGGCGGCTTCGTTCATGAGGTTGGCGAGATCGGCGCCGGAGAAGCCGGGGGTTCCGCGGGCGATGTTGTGGAGATGGACGGAGGCGTCGAGGCGGACCTTGCGGGCGTGGATATTGAGAATGTCGGTGCGGCCATCGAGGTTGGGGAGGTCGACGACGATCTGGCGGTCGAAGCGGCCGGGGCGGAGGAGGGCGGGGTCGAGGACGTCGGGGCGGTTGGTGGCGGCGATGATGATGACGCCTTCCTGAGTGTCGAAGCCGTCCATTTCGACGAGGAGGGCGTTGAGGGTTTGCTCGCGTTCGTCGTGTCCGCCGCCGATGCCGGAGAAGCGGGAGCGGCCGACGGCGTCGATTTCGTCGATGAAGATGATGCAGGGGGCGCTCTTGCGGCCCTGCTCGAACATGTCGCGTACGCGGGAGGCGCCGACGCCAACGAACATTTCGACGAAGTCGGAGCCGGAGATGTTGAAGAAGGGGACCTGGGCTTCGCCGGCGATGGCGCGGGCGATGAGGGTTTTGCCGGTGCCGGGAGGGCCGACGAGGAGGACGCCTTTGGGGATGCGTCCGCCGAGGCGCTGGAATTTCTTGGGGTCGCGGAGGAATTCGATGATTTCCTGGACTTCTTCGCGGGCTTCGTCGACGCCGGCGACGTCCTTGAAGGTGATTTTGTTGGTGTCGCGTGTCATGAGGCGGGCGCGGGATTTGCCGAAGGTGAAGGCGCCGCGGGAGCCGTTGGCCATGTTGCGGTAGAAGAGGAAGTAGATCAGGCCGAAGACGAGGAGGAAGGGAACGGTGCTGGAGAGGATTTGCCAGAGGAGGGGGTTCTGGGGCTTGAATTCGAAGGGCACCTTGGCTTCGGTGAGTTTTTCGACGAGGTTTTCGGTGATGGGGGCCTGGACGCGGAAGGCGATGGGCTTTCCAGTGGTGGGATCGAGATCCTTGAGTTCGCCACGGATGTAGTTTTGGCCGGACGCCTCCATGACGACTTCGGCCTTGTTGATGCGTCCGTCCTGGAGGAGGGTGAGAAATTCGGGGTTGTAGGGAAGTTTTTCGGGTTTGTCGCCGTGCTGGGTGACGAGCTGGAAGACGGTGATGAGCAGCGCCATGAGCAGGAACCAAACGAGCATGGCGCGCATGGGCATGGGGGGACGGCGTTTACCTTGCGGGTCTTGGGGGGTGTTTGATTTTGGATCCATGGTCAGTGAGTTTCCGCTTCTGGTTGTTCAATATGAAACCTTCACCGTATCACGCCTGAAAGTGGACCGCAATCCGACAAAAAGGGTGAAATGGAAAGGAAATGAGGTAGAATGCGCGGCCCAATGAAAAAAGCGCGAAAAAAAATGGTGTTGTTTGACATCGACGGAACGCTGCTGGAAACCGGCGGGGCCGGGCGGGAGGCGTTCATCCGCGGGCTGGCGCGCGTGACGGGTGTGCGTGATGAATTGAACTACTTGTCCTTTGCGGGGAATACGGACCGGAATGTGCTGGATCAGGTCATGCAGAAGCGCGGACTTCGGTTCGGGGCAGAGGAAATCCAGCGAATTTTTGCGGAAATCGCTTTGGAATTGCGGGGGTTGTTGAAAGAGCGCCCGGCTCGCGAAGTGGAGGGGGCGGGCAGCTTCGTGGCGCGGCTGGCGGCGGAAGGGGCGGGGTTGGGGCTGGTGACGGGCAACATCCGCGAGTGCGCCTTTTTGAAGCTGGGGAGCGTGGGGTTGGATTCCTTTTTCCAGTTTGGCGGTTTTGGCGATGAGCATGCCGAGCGGTCGAAGATTGCCCTCTCGGCGCTGGCGGCGGCGCGGGAAATGGGAATGGAGGTGGCGGCGGGGGGCGTTTGCCTGGTGGGCGATACGCCGCTGGATGTGGCGGCGGGGCGGGCGGTGGGGATTCCGGTGGTGGGTGTGGCGGCCGGGAAATTCGGGGAGAGGGAACTGCTGGAGGCGGGGGCGAGCATGGTGGTGAAGGATTATTCGGAGCCGGAGCGGCTCTGGCAGTGGATGGAAGATTTGTTAAAGTAAAACGCTTGACCTTTCAGGAAAAGCAATGGAAAGTGTGTCGACTATGAGAAAAACGAAGATTGTTTGCACGATTGGGCCCGCCTCGGATACGCGCGAGATTCTGGGGCGCATGATGGATGCCGGGATGAATGTGGCGCGCTTGAATTTTTCGCACGGGACGCGCGAAGAGCATGCGGCGAAGATTGCCCTGATCCGCCAGATTGCGGAAGAGAAGGGGCTGCCGATCGCGATTTTGCAGGATTTGGCCGGGCCGAAGATCCGTACGGGGGTTTTCGAGAAGGGAAGCATTGAGTTGAGGCCGGGGGATGAGTTCATCCTGACGGCCCGGGACGTGGCGGGAAACGAAAAGGAAGTGGGCCTGACCTACCGCGAATTGCCGCAGGACGTGCAGGAAGGCGATACGCTGCTGCTGGCCGATGGCGCGCTGGAATTGCGGGTGGAAAAGGTCGAAAACGTGGACATCCATTGCCGCGTGATTCTGGGCGGGAAGCTCAGCAGCCACAAGGGGATCAATTTGCCCTCGCGGAGCATTCGCGCGCCGATCCTGACGAACAAGGACTACGAGGATCTGGCCTTCGGACTCGAACAGGGCGTGGACTACGTGGCGCTATCCTTCGTGCGATCGGCCTCCGACATCGAAGTGGCCCGCGCCTACATGCGGGCGCAGGGGAAGGTGCTGCCGATCATTGCGAAAATTGAAAAGCACGAGGCTCTTTCTCAACTGGACGGCATCATGGCGGCGGTGGATGGCGTGATGGTGGCGCGCGGCGATTTGGGCGTGGATATTGCGCCCGAAAAGGTGCCGACGGCGCAGCGGCTGATCATCGAAAAGGCCAATTTCGCGGGCAAGCCGGTCATCACGGCCACGCAAATGCTCAAGAGTATGACGGATGCCCCGCGTCCCACGCGCGCGGAGGTGACGGATGTGACCAATGCCGTTTTGGAGGGGACGGATGCCGTGATGCTGTCGGAAGAAAGCGCCATGGGCCAATATCCCGTGGAGGCCGTGCAGACCATGGCCAAGATTGCCGAAGAGGCCGAGCGGTGGTTCGAGCGCGATGTGTGGCTGCAAAAGCTCCTGCAGGTGAAGACGGCGGACGAATCCGAGGCGATTGCCCGCGCGGCCTGCTCGCTGGCGGAGACCCTTCAGGTGAAGGCGCTGGTGATTGCCACGCAGACGGGCGGAACGGCCCGGCTGGCGGCCAAGACGCGTCCGGTGCAGCCCATTCTGGCCGGCACAACGGAGGTGTCGGCCTTCCGGCGCCTGGCGCTGGTGTGGGGCGTGCGCCCGATGATGGTCCAGCCCATGGAACTGTTGCTCTATTTGCTGACCGAAATGCACCGCGCCGCCAAGGAAACCGGCCTGGTCAAGCCGGGCGATTCCGTGGTGTGCACGGCGGGATTCCCGCTCGGAAAAGCCGGGGCGAGCAATCTGGTGAAGGTCGAGATCGTTCCCTAGTTCCCGCGTTGCCAAGACGGGTTGCGGCGGGTATGTTGTGGGGATTGCAATGCCGTTGTGCAGTTGAAGAAGGAAAGGTAGGCGCTCCATGGCCATGATCCCCGATTTGCAGTCCACGCTGTTGTGCGACGATGTCCGCCAAGAGCGGACCGGCAAGTTCATTTTGATCGGTCTGTTCGATTCGCTGGGCAGTCCCACGTTCCCGTTCCGCCATCCGCGCATGTTTCTGGTGACGCGCTGGTGTTCCGGGGAGGGCGATTTCGAGCAGCACACCCGCATCCTGCGGCCGGACATGAGCACGCTGGTGGCCGAGGGGCGGAAGATTCCGGTGAAGCTGCCCAACACGGAAGCCACGGCCACCAATGTGGAATTGTTTTTGAACCTGGAATTCCACGAGGCGGGTACGCATTGGGTGGAGGTCTTATTGGATGGAGATATCACGATTCGCTTTCCGCTGCGGGTGGGGAAGGTGACGCCGCCGCCGGGACATGTGCAGGGGGGCTCCCATTTCGAGCAAGGGTTCTGATTGATGTGCCTCGCGATTCCAGGCCGGATCGTGGCGATTTCGGATGGAGAGGGGTTTGACCGGCGCGGAACGGTGGATTATGACGGGGTGCGGCAGGACGTCGCGCTGGCGTATCTGCCGGAGGCGAAAACCGGCGACTATGTGCTCGTGCACGTCGGATTTGCGATGACCCTTCTCGACACGGCGGAGGCCGAGCGGATTTTGAAGGAAATCCGCGAGCTGGAAGTCGGTTGATCCGGGGAAGTGGACGATGGGTGCGGGGTTATATCTCCATGTGCCGTTTTGCGTGCGCAAGTGCGCTTATTGCGCCTTTTTTTCGCGCCCGGCCGAGCCGGACGTTGTTTCCGCGTGGTTGAAGGGCGTTGAGCGAGAGCTGGAAACCGTGCCGCCCGGTTTTGTTCCCGAAAGCCTTTTTTTCGGCGGGGGCACGCCGACCGTTTTGGACATGGCCGATCTGGAACAAGTGCTGGCGCGGGTCCGTTCGCGGTGGAGTCCAAAACCAACATGCGACAATGCAAGGACTGACCCCTATGCGGACCCCTATGGGGAGTGGACGTGCGAGGTGAATCCCGGGACGCTGACGCCGGAGAAGGCAAGGGGGCTGAGGGAAGCGGGGGTGAACCGGCTTTCGATGGGGGCGCAGTCGTTCGATGAGGGCACGCTGCGGCGGCTGGGCCGCATCCATGCGGCGGAACAGACGCGGGAGGTGGTGGCGATGGCGCGCGAGGCGGGATTCGACAACATCGGGCTGGATTTGATCTATGGCGTGCCCGGCGTGACACGCGATTCCTTTTGCGCAGATGTGGAGGAGGCGATGGCGCTGAATCCGGAGCATCTTTCGTGCTATTGCCTGGAGATCGAGGAGGGGACAGCCTTTGCGCGCGAGGCGCGGGCGGGAAAAATGGAAGTGTCCGAAGAGGAACAGCGAGCGCAATTCGACTGGGCCCGAAAGCGGTTGGCCGCGGGCGGGTGGAAGCACTACGAGATTTCCAACTTTGCAAAGCCGGGGCGGGAGTGCCGCCAGAACGGGCTGTATTGGAGCGGGGGGGAGTATATTGGCATCGGACCGGCGGCGCATTCGCATTGGGACGGGGTGCGCTGGGGAAACACGCCGAGTTTGCCGACGTGGACGCGGGAATTCGAGGAGCGTCTGGATCCCGCAGCCCGCGCGTGCGAAACGCTCGTGATGGGACTGCGGCGGCTGGCGGGCTGGGGCCGGGAGGAATTCCGCGCGGCAACGGGGAGGGATTACGTGGAGCTACGGGGCCGCGAAATCGCGCGGCTGGTGGAGGAAGGCTGGTTGGTGGAGGAAGGGGAGCGCATCCGCCTTGCGGAGGAGGCGCTCTTCATCAGCGATTCCGTCTTTGCCGATTTGGTTTGAAGCGGCGCCTACGGCGCGACGGCGAACAGAATGCCGAGGAAAAAGAATCCGATGAGGACCAGGGCACCCGTCACCACGATGCTCAGGACCCACGCGAGGATATTGGCGGCGAGCGCCTTTCCAAACGTGGTGTCGAAGATGGACATCATGACCAGGGCCGACACGCAGAATCCCAGCAGCACTCCGAGCCCAGTGCCCACCAGCGGGGAGGCACTCAGGAGAAAGGCCAGAATGGAGGTGGCGATGCCTCCAAGGATGATGGTTCCGATGGCGCGGCCGAACGAGCGGCGCTCAATGCCGGCCAGCCGTGCGCCCCACAGCAGGAAAGAGGCGGACAGGAACAGCCAGAAAAGAACGGCGAAGCCCAAAAGCGCAAAAAGGGCCAGCATGGGGATGGCGGGACTCATGGATCAGTTGCCCCGGATGTCTTCGTAGAAATGGGCATAGGACGTCATGATGTAGGGATAGAGCCAGAGGAATCCGATGCCGCAGGTCAGGAGGCACAAGAGGGACCAGCCGATGAAGCGGAAGCCAAGACAGAAGAACTTCCACTTCAGGCCGTCCATCATGGAGATACTGAGTTCCATGGCCTCATAGGCGCCGGTGGAGGGATTGTCCGACAGGATGTAGAAGATCTGGGAATAGGCGAGGGAGGCCCGGATGATGGGCAGAATGCACAGAATTCCAGCCGCAATCAGGATGGGAATCCACAGGATGGCGTTGGCAGAACTGTGTTGCATGGCCGGAATGGCGATGGCGGCCACGATGCCGGGCAGAACGGCCAGCAGGCTCCAGAGAATCATGAAGAGGACCATGAGCAGATAGGCTCCCAGCGATTTTCCGAAAAACTTGAAGCCATCGAAAAGACGGCCGATGTCGGGAGATTCCTTTCGGGCCACTTGGATGAAGAACCGGTTGAAGCCAAAGAGCATGGGGCCCGCAATCAGCAGCACAACGATGGCGCCGAGATAGGGAACGAATTGGACGCCGCTGATGACGACTTGGTAGAGCAATGCCGCGCCGATTGCGATGGCCCATTGGCCTTGCAGGGATGCGCGGGCCAATTGCATGAGATCGCGGTTGTGGGTGGAGCCGGGAATTCCGGTTTTATGGGGCACGGCAGGCATGGGAAACAAATTGGGAACGGAAGCGGCGGGTTTCCACTCCTGTCCCATGGAGGGGTTCCAAACCAGATCGGAGGGCGTCAACTGGCCTTCGCTGGCCAGCCGGATCAATTCGCCTTCCTCCACGGGGCCGAAACGTTGTCCGTCGTGAATATAGTACCACTGCATGGGATTTCCTCGGTTTGGTTTTTCAGATCACGTAATGGCTCGCGTTGCCTGCGCCGGCGTGCCGGCGGAGGATTTCGGCGAGCGTAATTTTTTGAAGGGCGTTCCGGACGGCCTGGCTGACTTCTTCCCAAACGGAATGGGTCACACAGTTTTCCACGCGGCTGCAAAAATCGGGATCGTCGACGCATTCCACGAGGGAGATGGGGCCTTCGAGGATTTGGAGCACGTCGAGCATGGTGATTTCGGCGGGATTGCGGAGGAGGGCATAGCCGCCTTTGGGGCCTCGGGTGCCGCGAACGAGTCCGGCGGTCTTGAGCAGATTCACGATTTGCCAGAGGTATTTGGAGGAAATGCCCTGGCGTTCGGCGATGTCGTTGAGATTCACGGGGCCGTTGGACTGATGAATCGCAATGTCCATGAGTGTTCGCAGTCCGTAGCGTCCCTTGGTCGAAATTTTCATGTCTTCAAGCCTTTGGTGGGAGAATTTCCCATACGCTACCCGGTTTGTCGAGAATTGCGAAAAAGAACCTCCTCTCTCTTCCAAGCGGGAATGAGCCGATCCATTTCTCACAGAGGGCACAGAGATTCACGGAGACAATGGGGTTTCTCTGTGTGGGCTCTGTGTCCTCTGTGAGAGGGATATATTTCTTTAGATCGTCGGATCATGCGATGGAGTCGCCGCAGAAGGATTTTCGTCGGCAGGTGTCGCAACGCTGGCCGATCCAGACGGAATCGAATTGTTCGGCGGCTTGGGAGACGATTTGGGGATCATTGGTCCAGATTCCGGCCTCGAAATTGCGTTTTCCGTCGCTTTTCATGCCGATTCCGGCGCCGGTGAGGTTGGCGGAGCCGATATAGGCGGTTTGGAGGTCGAAAATGAGCATTTTGAAGTGTACGCGGGGGCACAACACGCGTTCGAGGCCGGTGAGGAGGGCTGGAAAGCGGTCAAAATCGGCTCGGAAGTTGGGACCGGGCTCTTTGGCGTGAATGAGGCGGACATTGACGCCTTTTTCGACCAAATCGGCTAATTCCTTGAGGAAAGGGATTGCTTTTTTGCCGTGCAGGACGAAAACGTCCTTGATGTCGGCCGTTCCGATCCAGAGGGTGGATCTCACGTCTCGCACACGCAGGAGAACCTCCGAATAATGCTCTTCGTCGTGGATATAGCGATGGAAAACGGGTTCTTTTGGGGGAGTCATGGGAAAATTATCTACGAGTTTTCCAAGAGGAACCGGAGGTCGTCAAGGGTGAGGGCCTTGGCGAATTGTTCCTCGCCCAGCACGGCGGAGGCAATGGCGGACTTGGACTTTTGGAGAAGCCGGATTTTTTCCTCGATGCTGTTGCGGGCAATGAGGCGGTAGGCAATGACGGGGCGGGTTTGGCCGATGCGATGGGTGCGGTCGATGGCCTGGTTTTCCACGGCGGGATTCCACCAGGGATCGAAAAGGACGACATAGCTGGCGGCGGTGAGATTGAGACCGAAGCCACCGGCCTTGAGGCTGATCAAAAAGATGGCGGAGCCTTCGGTGGATTGGAAATCCTCGACCAGTTTTCCGCGGTCTTCGGTTTCGCCGGTCAGGACAAAGCTTTTCCATTCGTGTTCGGCCAGCAGGAGTTCCAGGCGTTCGATGACGGAAACAAACTGGCTGAAGACGAGGACCTTGTGGCCTTCCTCCATGAGCGGCTCCAGCAGGTCGAGGAGGGCTTCTTCCTTGGCGCCGGGTTCCTGGGCTTCGGCGGAATTTTCCTTGGCGAACAGATTGGGGTGGCAGCAAATCTGGCGGAGGCGCAGGAGGGAGGTGAGGAAGTTGAAGCGTTCGCTGTCGAATTGTTTTTTGGTGGTGATGTTGAGGAGGCGCATCTGGGCGGCCTTGAGTTCGGCGCGGTAGAGGGTTTCCTGGCGGGGGGTCATGTCGCACAGAAGATCTTCTTCGGTGCGGGGCGGCAATTCGGGGGCCACCTGGGTCTTGGTGCGGCGCAGGAGGAAGGGGCGGACGCGAGCGGAAAGGCGCTGGCGGGCCAGCGGATCGCCGGTGTGATCGTATTGGCGGGTGAAACGCGCTTGGGGGCCGAGGAGGCCGGGCATGCAGTAGCCCATGAGGCTCCACAGATCCAGCAGGCGGTTTTCGATGGGCGTGCCGGTCAGGACGAGGCGGTGGGTGGCCTGGAGCTGGCGGGCAATGGTGGCGGTCAGCGATTGGGGATTCTTGATGTATTGGCCTTCGTCGAGGATGGCGGCAAGCCAGGACATCCGGTGCATGACATCGGAAAGGCTGCGCAACTGGGAATAGTTGATGACCATGAGGTCGCAGGACAAGGCCGATTTCAGAAATTCGTCATCATCATTTCCGCGCCAGAGAACGACCTTGAGGGCTGGGAAAAACCGAAGGGACTCGTTTTGCCAGTTGTCGGCAACCGATTTGGGGCACACGACCAGCGAGGGTTTGGCGGGTGTTTTGGCGCGGAGCCAGGCCAGCCAGGCCAGCGCCTGGAGGGTTTTGCCCAGACCCATGTCGTCGGCCAGGATTCCGCCAAAGGCATTTTCGGCCAGATAGGACAGGAAGTGGAAACCCTCGATCTGATAGGGGCGAAGCGTGGCCTGGATGGCGGCGGGCACGGGCGGGGTCACCTGGGTTTTGACCCGCGCGGCCCGGCGGCGGATTTCGGCGTATTGATCCTTGGAGAGCAACTCTTCGGCCGCCGGGTCGGCGAGCTGGAGGGCGTGGAGGCGGTGGGTTTCATCCGACAGGTCTTCGGCCTGCAATCCGAGGCGGGCGAGTTTTTCGTTGTCTTCCTGCGAGACGTTGTAGGCCATGCGGCGCCAGCCCTTGCCGGGGAGTTCGACGAATTTGCCGCGGGCGGCCATGAGGGCCTTGAGTTCATCGGGGGTCAATTCAACATCCTGCGTTTGAACCACCACCTTCAGGTCGAACCAGTCCAGGCTTTCGGCGGGGGTGCATTCCAGGCGGAAGGAAGCTTGAATGGCCGGCTCGCGGAATGCGTGGAGATCATCGGGAAGGGTGAGGTCCACGCCGGGGGGGAGTTGGTCGATCCACTGGACGAATTGCTTGTGGAAGGAGGCGCTGGCGCGCATGCCCCAGTCGTCGGAACCGTCAAAAAGGCTTTTCAGCTTGAGGGGGCCCTGGACCAGGTTCAGCATGTTGGGGAGGGCGGAATAATCGGGGATCAAAATGGGGCCGGAATTCTTCAGGAAGGGCTTGTCCTTGGGAGTCACCGGGATCCAGGAATGCCCTTTGTATTTTGCGCAGACTTCGCCCTTTTCATGCACGGCGGAAAAGGTGAAGAAGAGGATGTCGCGCCCGTATTGGGCCCTGGACTTCACGTGGATGTGAAGATGCAAGGGGGAGGGCTTCATGCGCTTGGCGATGGCCGGAGGCGGGGGCAGTTGCTGAGCGGTGAGAAAATGAATGCCTTCCGGCGAGAGGAGGGCCTCGAGCGGAATTTGGGTGCGGAATTGAACCGGGTTTTTCCAGGAGGAATCATAGGGGTCCAAGGGGGCGAGGAGCGGGGGACCCCGGTGGATGGCCGTGGCGGTGACGTAGTAGGGGGGAATGCTCGGGATCAGCATCATCAGGTTCGAAAGCGGTTTTCCGTTGGGCAGGGTCAATTCGTACTCGGCCTTTTCCGCAGTGGACTTGGCTTCCTTCAATTTCCACTGAACGGGTTGCTCCGGCCACTCGAAGGGGATTCCTCCGGAGGTGAAGATGCGCTGGCGGCCTTCGGGATTCATGGCCAGATGCGCAAACGATTGAGCGAACAGTTGTTCTTGCGAAGAGGTGTTCGAGTAGGAGGAATAGGTGTGTTGGAAGTCCTTGAGAAAATAGAACACCGACAGGGCTTCCGGAACGACGCGGGCGTGGCCGGAGGTCAATTCCTGGAAGAAACGTTTGGCGGCACCCTTGGACAACGTCTTGAAGTCGGCTTCCTTTTCACTTTTGACGGCGAATTGATACGTGCCCTCCGCCAGAACGAGCCGCACATCGTACAGCTCGAAGGCGGAATGGGTGGGGGAATTTCCCTGGGTGGCGCGGATGATGAGGGATTGCCATTGCGCCACTTCCTTTTGCCGCAGGAGGTCCTGGATTTTCTGCTGGGCGGCTTTGTCGTTCTCAAAGACCTTCATGAACTCAGGAACAGTCAGGGATTTGATTTTTCGCGCCTGAAAGGCCAGCACGGACCAGAACTCGTCAAACGGAATGTTGGACGGGGGAATCACCACCGCGTTCAACTGGGGAATATGGGCGTAGGAGGAATTGAACAGTTCGTGGATGAAAAAGTGACGGTTCGCGGAATAGTCCTGCCAGAGATCGGTGGCGTTGTTCAGGAACTCCAATTCTTTTTTTGTGAGGGTTCGGCCCAATTCTTTTTTGGCGCGTTCTTCAAAGGGATTCTCGGTTTGGACGTTGTGCTGGGAAATCAGATCCTCGATTTGGCATCGGCCGATCAGGGCGTAGATCACGGCGGCCACGTGGCAGCAATGGCTCTTTTGGCGGCAATCGCACGTGGTCTTCCAATCCCTTTCCCGGGGCTTCCAGACCAGGGTGGTGTCGCCATAGTCCAGGTGATATGTGAAAGAATAGTTTTCCGGAGACCATGAACGCACGCTGAGCTTCCGTTTGGCGAAGAACGTTTCGCCTAGGAGACGCTGGGAGGAGCTGATTTTCGAATACAGTTCCAAAAGTGACTGCTGGATATAGGGAGGAAATCCGAAAAAGGGGTGGTTGTTCATGGAAAAGAGGGTGGAAATGGGATTCATGGCAGGGAAGG
>CAYNHA010000215.1:0-4033 GCA_964397035.1 uncultured Verrucomicrobiota bacterium | reverse complement strand
GTAGACGTGGCCGTGGTTGTCCGCCAGAAGCTGCACTTCGATGTGCCGGGCCCTCTCCACCAGTTTCTCGATATAGACTTCGGCATTGCCAAACGCCCGCTCCGCCTCGGAGCTGGCCGTCATGTAGCCCTGAGCCAGGCTCACGTCGTTGCGTGCAATGCGCATTCCCTTGCCGCCGCCGCCCGCCACGGCCTTGATCAGCACCGGATAGCCCAGCTTCTTGGCGATCGCCAGCGCTTCTTCCTGCGTCTTGACCACGCCATCGCTGCCGGGCGTGACGGGCACACCGGCCTTTTTCATCATCTCGCGCGCCTTCGACTTGTCACCCATGTTCCGGATGTTGTCCGGCGAGGGGCCGATGAAGGTGATGCCGCATTCTTCGCAGATGTCCGCAAAATGCGCGTTTTCCGAAAGAAAGCCAAAGCCGGGATGGATGGCATCCACATCCGTGACCTCGGCGGCGCTGATGATGTTGGCGATTTTCAGGTAGCTTTCCGACGAGGACGCCCGCCCGATGCAAACCGCCTCGTCCGCAAGCTGCACATGCAGGCACGATTCATCCGGCTGCGAATAGACCGCCACCGTCCGGATGCCCATTTCCCGGCACGCCCGGATCACACGAACGGCGATCTCTCCCCGATTGGCAATCAAGATCCGCTTGAACATGCGGTCCTCAGGCCTTTTCGATCAAGAACATCGGCTGCCCGAACTGGACCACCGTGGCGTTCTCGACCAGGATCTTTTTAATGACGCCGCTGGCTTCGGCCTTGATCTCGTTCATCACCTTCATGGCTTCGATGATGCACACCACCGTGTCTTTCGACACCCGGCTGCCCACCGTGACAAACGGCTCCGCATCGGGCGAGCCCGCGCGGTAGAACGTCCCCACCAAAGGCGAGGTGATGGGGGTTCCGGCTTCCGCCGCCGCAGGAGCCGCCGCAGGGGCGGCCGGGGCCGGGGCAGCGGCCGGGGCGGCAGGCGCCGCCGCCATCTGTTGCGGCACGGCCATCATCACGGCCGGGCTTCCGCGCTTCAGCGAAAGCTTGAAATCCTTCTCTTCAATGGCGAATTCGCACAATTCGTGCTCCCGCATCAGGTCGATCACGCTTTTGATCCGATCTATGTCCATATTCGCATCACTCCTTAAACAGGCCCCATTCGGGACCATAAGGGGGTTAGTAAAACAGTTTACCCAATTCTCTGCAACAGGTTTTCCTGTCTACTCCATTTTCAGGCCCATGCAAACAAGAAAACCCGCTCATCGCCGTCTTTTTCACATTTTTCCACCGGTGGAAACGGCCGGACGGTTCGCCAGCCGGTTCGCCTTCAGAACAAAGACCGGATAGCGCAGCATGAGGGTGTTGGGCTTGGTGGGATGCGGCGGCAGCGTCATCGACAGGCTATAGTTTTCCATGATCGCCTGAATGGTCGGGTCGTCCCGGTCCACCACCGAGGCGCAGAGGATCACGTAATCGTAGCGTTGCTCCCGGTAGGGAACGTTCAGGAAATCCGGCTTGTTCGCCCAGCTCCATTTTCCATCGATCCACCGGCAGGTTTCGTTGCCCTGATGCCCCCCCTCGGGATATCCAAACGAGCGGCTGATGTACGGAAAGTGGTACAGGATGGTGTTGCCCTTCCGGAACACATCCGCCACCTGCTCGTATTTGCTGCGGTCCACCGCATCCAGAAACCGCATCGTGGCCTCTTTTCCTGCCGGCAGCATCAGCACCACCTGCTGCAAAACCACCACGGCCGCCAAAAAGTTCCGGCCCATCCGCGCCTCGCGGAACTGCCCCGCCGCGCCCTGGAGCCCCTCCAGGCCGCAAATGACCAGGCCCGCGAAGGCGATCACCGCGTGGTTGTTGCCGCTTCCCATTTTCGGCTGCGCAATGCACGCCACCAGGATGCCGGAGGCGGCCATCACATATTCCGGCGTCAACAGCCGCCGCCAGGCTTCCCCCACGGATTTGCTCGACACCAGCGGCCACAGGCCAAACGCCAGCATCAGCAGCGCCTGCCCCAGGAATTGCGTGCCCCACACTTCGCTCCACAACCGGGCCGGATCCCGCGGCGGCCCCTGGTTCTGACGCACCACGATGTCATAGAACAGCCCGCCCGACTGGAGCTGCAGAAAGACCAGCCCGCCCCCGCACACCACCAGGGCCGGCACCGCGTAGAACAGAATCTTTCGCGGCGAGGAAAGCGCCACATACAGCCCGCCCGCCGCCACATAGGCCAGCCCCGTCTGCTTGGTCAAGGCGCCCAGGGAAAGCCAAACGGCCGCCAGCACCAGGGAACGCGGCTCCGACTTTTTCAGGCAATAGAATCCGGCCACCGTCAGCGCAAAGTGAAGCGCATCCACGTGAATCTGGAACAGCCAGAATCCCGTGAACAAACCCACCCACACCAGCGAGATCACCCCGAAGACCGTGAGGAACAAATTCCGGGAGGTCCCCTCCCACACAAAGCGCGCCGCAAAATAGAAAAAGGCCAGCGACGCCGCCAGCGAAACCAGTTGCGGCGAAAGGAACCCCGGGCCGATCAGTTTCCAGATCAAGCTGCAAATCCACCAGTACAGCGGCGTGTACGTGATGACATTGAATTCGACCGACAGCGGCGAATAGAGCGGCAATCCGTCGTAGAGCCGCAGAATCTGCGAGAGATGCTCGTACGCGCTACGGTCGAGGGAAAACTCGCAGGTCAGGTTGTTGAAAACCAGATAGAGGACCGGAAGCTGGAGAAGAAGAAACACCGCCAGCGCCAGCTTGGCAAAGCCGTTCAACTCGCGCCAACCCGCCGAAATCTGCTGCCGGATCATCTACTCGCCCCCGATGTATTGCTGGATGATGTACCGCGGGCGATGGATCGACTCGCGGTGGATGCGGCCCACATAGATGCCCAGAATCCCCACCGTGAACAGGATCACGCCCCCCATCAACAGCGTGCTGCCCAAAATGACCTGCTCCCACGACAACCCCGACCGCCCCGCAAAGACCAGGGGCGCCAGCACGATGGCCGCGAAAAAAACGAAAGACAGCGCCGACACCGCGAGGCCCAGAAACAGCGCAAAATACAGGGGAATGGTTGAAAAAAGCGTAATGCCCCGCAAGAACTCCTTGTAGGGATTCAGGCTGCGCCACAGCGAGTACTTCGTCTCGCCCGCGAAACGCGCCTCCCGCTCGTAGAACACCTGGACCTGATTGAACCCCACCCACGACACCAGCCCGCGCAGGAACGGGTCGAATTCGTCCAGCTTCAGCAGTTCGTTCATCGCCCGCCGCGAAATCAATTTGAAGTCGCCCGTGTTCTGCAAAATCGTGATGTCCGCCATGCCATTGATGGCCCGGTAGGCCTGACGCGTCAGCCACATCTTGAACGCGTTTTCCCCCTTGCGGGCCGTCCGGGTCGTGTGCACCACGTCGGCCCCCTCCTGAAACTTCTGAACCATCTGGGGAATCAGCTCCGGCGGATCCTGCAAATCCGTATCCATGTAGATGACGGCATCGCCCTTGGCCTTCTCGAAGCCCGCCAACACGCACGGCGTCACACCAAACCGCCGCGACATGTTGAGGATCTTGATGGAGGGATTCTTGTCGCGGGCCTTCAGCAGGATCTCCAGCGAACGGTCCGTCGAAACGTCATTCACGAAAATCAGCTCGTAGGGAAGGCCCAGCCCGGAAAAAACGGCCTCTTGGCGACGGATCAACTCCGGCAGGTTCTCTTCCTCGTTCCGAAACGAATGCACAACGGAAATCAGCATGAGCGACATCCTTTTCCCCCGCCGCCAGCCAACTCCGGCAACGGGAATGCCGCAGACGATACCGTCCCGCCCCGCCCCCGCACAATCCAAAAGAGCAGGACCCGGCTTTTCCTTGAACCCGTCCCGCGTCCGTCCTATGGTGTGTCCCATGGATCCAAAACCCAGTCCCGAACCCTTGTTTGACGAATACGGCGAGACCTATGACGACGCGATGAAAAAATCCATCGGCTTCATGGGCCAGAACCACGACTACTACACCGTCGCCAAGGTGGA
>CAYNHA010000214.1:0-10492 GCA_964397035.1 uncultured Verrucomicrobiota bacterium | reverse complement strand
CCGCCGAGGAGGAACGTGATGAACAAATTGGCATAGGTCCTCCCTTCACCGCGGCGGGAGCCTCCCAGCGGAATGTACAGGTAGTCGCGGAGCCACGAGGAGAGCGAGATGTGCCACCGCCGCCAGAAATCCTGCAACGTGGTGCCGAAGTAGGGCGCATTGAAGTTGTCGGGGAAATGGAATCCCATCAGCAAGGCTGTTCCGATGGCGATGTCCGAATAGGCGGAAAAATCACAATAGATCTGCACGGCGTAGGCGTAGACCGCCATCAGGATGTCGGGGCCGCTGTAGATCTCCGGCCAGTTGAAGACGGGATCGGCCAGGCGCGAGGCCAGCCAGTTGGCCACCACGGTTTTCTTGAACAGGCCGCACAGAATCAGGAAAACGGCGCGGCCCGATTCAATGGGCTCGGACCGGAGTGGCATGTCTTCCATTTGCGGAACCAGGTCCGCGGCGCGCACAATGGGTCCGGCCACCAGTTGGGGAAAAAAGGCCAGATAGTTGGCGAAATCGATCCAGGAACGGGCGGGAACCACTTGGCGGCGGTACACATCCACCACATAGCTCAACGCCTGGAAGGTAAAAAACGAAATGCCCACCGGGAGGACAATCCTCGACAGCCATGGAAACACGTTTTCCTGGACCTGCACCAGCCACGCCACGGCATCCGGTCCCAGCGAGATGCAAACCGGGCGCAGCAGGGGGAACAGCATGTCGGCAAATATAAACCCGGTGTATTTGAAGAACCCCAGCAGACCGATGTTGAGTCCCACGATTCCAACCAGCAGCCGGTATCGGGATCGATCCGACGCCCCCCTCTTGGCGAGGTGATCCATGCGCAGCGCGGCGGCATGGTTCACCAGCGCCGAGCCCAGCAGCATCAGCGCAAACTTCCAGCTCCAGAACCCGTAGAAAAACAGGCTTGCGAGAAGAAGAACCGTTTTCCTCGCCCGCGGGTAGCCCGTCAATCCCCAATGCAGGCCGAACACGAGGAAAAAGTAAACCGCAAAAATCGTGGTGGGAAACAGCATGAAGGAAGCCTCCTGGTCGCCGGTTTAGCGGGGCAGCGGCATGGACAGTTTTCCATCGGTCCCCAGCAGATAGAGAAGGGGCTCCGAAAGATTGCGGGTGCCGGCACCGACTTCTTCCGCGGGACCATGCAACGGCACCTTCCATTCCTCCTTCAGCGGCGGAATCAGGACGCTGCCGATGGACATCTCGCGCAAGAGGAGTTTTTCGCCGGGCTTGGGCAGCAGGTCGTCTTCGACGGCAGGGCGGATCGCATCGCCGACCTGCGGTTCCTTTCCTGCATCCGGCGTGTTCCACAAGGCGGCATCCGTCTGGAGGACGATCACATTGGCGGGGTATTCCTCCAGCGCCGAATTCAGCGCGTCCAGCCACTTCTGATCGGGGGCCACGCGGCGCTTGAGCACGACGCCCGCCAGTTGATGCCGGCGGATCAGGTCCACCACAAGGGCGGGATCCACGTCCCCGTCGTAGCAAAGGTCAATGGCGGGCAGCAGACGAATGCGGTGGAAGGCGCAGAACATGCGCAGCACGTTGGCGTCGGTCGGCAGCGTTTCGGGAAGCGTCCGGTCGGGATTCTGGAAGAACCACACCGGTGACAGCGCCGAAATATTGCCCACATAGGGACGAAGGGCGGAAACCTGGTTCGTGGGATCGCCGGGCGGGACGAACACCAGGGACGTGGGATCGGGTTCGCAATCCATCCGGATGATCCTCGCCCGCGCCACGCCCAGTTCGAACGCAAAGGGAGCAATGCCCCACCATCCGTAGGCCACCTCGGTCGGGATTTCCACCGGGGCGTCGAAAATCTCCAGTCCGTTGACAAACCCGCGCATGCCGTCCCCGCGCACTTCCAGGCGCATCTTCATGCTGCCGGGGGGGCGAATCCAGGGCCGCGAATTGTGGGCCACCAGTTCGCCGCCCACCCAGGACTGCAAGTGGATGAACCCTTCCTGATCGAAACCAAACCGGACCATGGCGCGGGAACTCCGGCGCGCATAGATCCAGAAGAGACCCTGGGATTCATCAATCACCACTTCCAAATGGGCATCGCGAAGGAGCTCGGATCGCCGCAGGCGCAGGAATGTCTCGGACTGGTCCACGGCGGCGCGCAGCTCATAGCGCCCGCTGTCGAGGCTGCGGATGCCGCCCGAGGCGATCCAGCCATCGGACAAGCGCCCCGCCGCAAAGTCATCCGTCACCCCGTTCGTCAGGGGCAGGAAACTCTCGTAGAGCTGGCGCTGCCTCGACTTCTGTCCCTTTGCAGCCTGCGCGCGGATGTAGTCGAAGAAAATGGCCGATTCGGGAAAGGTCAGCATTTCCATGCTCAGGAGAGATTGACCAAACGGAATCTGCGAGTCCGGCGATTGCCCCAGCTCCAGCATTCCGCGCATCGTTTCATAGCGCTCGCGGGAGCTGTCCTGCAGATTGAGCAAGGCGATGCGGGCGGAGAGATTCATCGGCGATTCCTCGACCAGGGTTTTCACCATGGCGCGCGCTTCAACCCGCCGCTTCTGCCGGTTCAACCAGTTGGCCTGCGCAATCAGGATGTCCGGATTTTCGGGGAAAATGCGGGCATAGAGATTGAGCAGCTCGCGGGATTCATCGGGTCGATCCATCCGTTCCAGCAATTCGGCGCGGCGGATCACCATGTTGATCTGGCCGGGGCCCATCTCCAGGCACCGGGTGTAGTACTCCAGTCCCTTTTCCAGATCGCCCTTCTGGATCCAGGCACGGCCGATCAGCGAGAGCGCCTCGGTGCTGGCCGGATCCTCTTCGAGCCACTTCCCCCATTGCTCGATGGCCTTGCTGTAGTCGCCCTCCTGATAGGCCAGATAGCCCCCGCGACGGGCCGCATCCTGCCGGGCCATCGGCGAAAGCGCCTCCTCCGGCAAGGCCCGCGTGGCAAGCTGGTAGTACAGGCTCAAGTGCATGTCGGAAGCCGGCGGAGACGCCTCCTCCGCCACCACCACATCGGGAATCGCCCCTTCCAGCTCCTCCGCCCGCTCGGGAGAGGCCACCGCAATCATCGCCCCGGTGAACATCGCCGCAATGGAAGCGAACGACGACATCTCTTCGACGGTGGAAGGGAACTTGATGGCCAGTTTCATGTCGTGATCCTTTATTCGTTGATGGACTTTCTGGAGCCAGGGAATCAAGGTGGGGATGTCGGATTTCGAGACCCGCTGGCAGTCGAGATAGACACCGTCGCTTCCCATCCGGACCGCCTCTTCGGCGGGCAGCTCGGCCGGAATTTGCAGCGCCAGTTCGGACGTGCGCAACGTGATGCACGGCAAAACCGGAACATGGCGCATTTTCGCGAAGGTGCGGATGGTGGAATCGTCCCACTGCGGCAGCACCAGCGGAATGGCCTTCACGGCATCCATCCAGGGCGGGCTCACCGCGGCGAGGGAAAAGGCATCGGCATGGAGCGACTGCAACAGGGCCGGCGTGGGGATCTTGTTTTCCGCGGACCAGCCTTTGAGGATCTGCCGCGGGCGGGGAAACTCCAGCGAAATGATTTGGGTGGAGGCCACCCCGGGTTCGGAATCCCACACCTCGAAGGCAAACAGTCCCGGACGGGAAACCCCCATCAGGTCGAGGGGCTCCTTCAGCAGCATCCGTCCGTCGATCGTCGCGAACAAGGTCCTTCCCTGAAGGGAAAGTTCCAGCACCTGTTCCTTTCCGGGATAGGTGCCCAAATCGTGCGCCGTGGCCTGGTTGAACTCTTCCGCGCCGTACACCTTCTGGTTCACCCACACGCTGCCGTTCTTGTCGAACAAAATGCGGACGCCTTCCTCGCCGCCGGGGCGGGCCCGCAACCGGATGCCGAACTGCCCGTCCATCACCCGGAATCGCATGCGGAGCGCAAAATCCTCGAACATGTCGCTGCCCACCATCCACGCCAAGGCCCCCGTCGTGGGCTTGAAGCTTCCGTCGTTGGTTCCGGGCGGAACCGCCTTGACCCACAGGCTTCCATCCTCGGGATATTGCAGCAGGCCCCAGTCGGTCATCCAGCGGTCGGGCCCCAGTGTTTGCTGCATCTTCCACGGTGGAACGGCGCGGCCCGATTCCAGGATCGAAATGAACTGGTCCACGCTCCAGTTGGGATTGACCAGCAGGCGGTTCAGCGCGCGCGGATCGGAAAAACGCGTATTCAGGAGGAAGGGGCCCAGCGAGAACCCGATGCCGTAAAACTCGTGAATCTTCGCCAAATTCAGCACGCGGGTGGGCACCGCGCGGGGATCGTACTGGCCGTAATCGCCATAGGGGAACGCAAACGCCGACGGCGCGAATTCCATTTCGGACTGGAACTCTTCCACCGTCCGCTTGTGCTCCGCCGTGATGCGCGCCAGAAACTCCTCGGGAGACTCCAGGCGCTGTTCCTCCTGGATCCACATCGGCGAGGAAAAGAAGTTGCCCGTCTCTCCATCGGCCCCCGTCGGAATGCGCCGGAACCCGTCGCAGGACTCCGCGCCGATTTCCCACGTGCCGGAACGCGCCATGTCGCGCAGGATCGGCCACCGCAAGGCGCTGGGATCCTTGTCCCGAATGGTGTCCGCCCGCACGAACATGGTGGTCTTCCACCGCAGCTCGCGCAGAATATCCCGGGTTTCCAGATACGAGTTTTTCTTGCCTTGTTCCATCGTGATCAGGACCGCCTTGCGCGGAAGCAACGTCCCGTTCTCGTAGAAGTCCTTCACGTCGGAAAGACCGATGGGATTGAATCCGTTTTTCCGCAGCGCGCGGATCTGCGCCTCGTACTGCTGGCGCGAAATCTCCTCGGGCCCCTGCACCTTGCCGGCGCTGACGCCTCCATAGGCCAGCGCGATGAAGGTTTCGGCGTCGCGCACGCCCGGCGGATACGGCTTGTAGCGGACGCGCTGATAGATGGCCCGCAGCGGCACCCACAACGCCACGATCACGCAAATGCCGGCAAAGAAGTAGAGCCACGCCCGCACGTTGCTGTCATGCCGCACGGGCTGGGGCCGCGACCACTTGATGGGTCCGGCGGGATCGGCCTCGGGCTTCGATTCCGGCGGCGGCGCGGAAAGAGGGGTGGGCACCAGATCCGCCTCCTCGACGTGCCGGGGCGGCTCCGTGGGATCATCCGGCATGACCCGGCCCGGATTCGGCTTGGGCGTGAACGGATTCTCGTCGTCGTCGGGAAATGGGTTCGAGTTGTCGTTCATCCGCGCGTTCCCCATTTTTTGCCTCTGAGCGTCGCCAGCGCCCAGTAAATCTGCCAACTGAAGAAAAGCATGTAGCTGGCCGTGTACACAAACCCGGTCCACCAATAGCGGCGGCCGGTCTGCTCCCAATAGTGGAGCGTCCACACCGCCGTGATGGCCATGACGCCCATCAGGTAGGAAATCGCCAGATTGCTTCCCCCCGCCATCATCGCCATGATCGGGGCCACGATCAGGGCCGCGCTCATGACAACGGGCTCGATGATCGGCATCCACATCATGGCATACCACGAAAGGGCCGGAACGGGATGCTTGCGCCACATCCATTTGCCCACCTTCACGATTTCGCGCAGGTAGGAACGGCTCCAGCGCGCCTGCTGGCGGATATACTGCTTCCAGCCTTCCGGCGCAATGGTCGTGGCCAGCGCCTGGTCGTGATAGACGATCTTGTAGTCCTTCAGGATGTAGTTCGTCAGGCTCCGGTCATCGCCGAAATTGCCATACTCCCCCATCACCTTCGCATTCAGCCACTCGTCCAGCACGTGAAGCACGCAGACCCGCCGATAGGCCGAAAAACATCCCGGCAGGCAGCTCACCGTGCCGCTCACGCTTTCCGCCGCCTTCATCACCTTGTAGGAAAAGTAGTATCGCACATCCTGCATTTTCGTCAGCAGGTTCACGCCGGCGTTTTCCACGTCGCAATGCCCGCTGACGCCTCCCACCGAGGGATCCGCAAAGCCCTGCATGAGTTTCTGGATCGAGCCCGGAAAGATGAATGTGTCCGAATCCACGCACACCATGAACTCGCCGCGCGCCAGCAGCACGGCCACCGCCCAGGCATGGCTCAGTCCCCGGTTCTTGTGGAAATCCACGATCACCAGGGTCGGGTGCCGCGTCTGGGCCGCCATCATCTGCTCCAGCGTCCGGTCCGTCGACCCGTCGTTCACGCAGACCACTTCGAGCTTCTCCTCGGGATAGCGCGCCGCGAAAATGCGTTCGATCGTCTGCCGGATCACGCCCTCCTCGTTCATGCAGGGCACCAGCACCGTCACCGTGGGCTCGAACCCCACATCCCGCGGCGGCACGTAGATCGACGCAATCAGGAACCGCGACACCACAAAAATGCCCGCCACCAGCGAATACAGGCTCACCAGAGGCTGGTAGAAATAGTTTCCCGCGCTGCGCAACTGCATGAAGACCGCCGTGGCCAGCATCAAGACCGCCACGGTCAAAATCAGCGTCGCCGCCCACTTCGGCGGGCGATGGTAGAGCTTGGCCATCCTCTGCCGCGTCTCTTCGATCGACGGGAATTCCGCCTCCGCCGCCAGCGGAACCTCCGATTCCGTCCTCTCCAACGGCCGTTGGCAATAGGGACACACGATGGGCGGCGGCGTGCGGTTCACATGCACCGTCACCCCGCACGGATCGCAATGGCAATGCGTGATCCGCACCACCTCCGGCTTAAATTCAAATGGCAAGGAATCCATCCGCAAACCTGGTTTTGTTCTTCATCCATCCGGCCGGACCGATGCCAAGGAGTCGTTCCCACGCCCATCCTCGCCATTCGCTCCAGCCAAACATTGACCTCATACCTTACAACAACCCGGCCCGTCTGTCTGCGATGAAAAGTATTTTAACACAAAGTAAATATTTGCATCTTTGACACAACACGCTCATGGTACTAGGATAAAAACAAGTCGAGTTGTGGAATTTCCGAACCCGCTTCAGGAGAAGTTTGAATGGCCAACATTTTGATCATTGATGACGACGTCGCTGTCCGGGAATATCTCGCCACCCTGGTGACGCGCCTCAATCACAAAGCGTTTCAAGCCGAAACGTGTTCGCAGGGCATCGCCCAAATGGCCAACCCCGATGTTCAGATCATCATATCCGATATTTATTTGCCCGACAGCCCTGCCCTGGGCGAATGGGTGGACCAGCTCAAGGCCAAGGCCGGAGGGCGCCCCCTGATCCTCATCACGGGCGAGCCCTCGGATGAATTGGCCGCCAAGGCCCAGAGCGGCGAAATCATGGCCTTTCTCACCAAACCCTTCGAGCTGGCGTTCATCAAGGGCCTTCTCGCCAAGGCCGTGAACCCCGGAAAGCCCTCCCCGCCCTAACCCCGACGATGGCCCATGATTGATAAAACCAGATTGGGAATTCCCTTCTTTGACGAGCAGCACGGTGGAATCTACCGGAAGCGCCCGGTGCTTTGCATCGGCCGCCAAGGCAGCGGAAAAACCATCGCCGCGCTGCAATCCCTCATGCAGAGCGTCAAGGAAGGCGAACGCGGCCTCATGCTTTCTTCGTGGCGGGCCCACGATCTGGCCATCATCGCCGAAAAAATGGGCTTTCCCCTCGCCGAGGCCGCATCCAAGGGACAGGTCACCCTTCTCGAATACGCCGACATCATGCAGACGCCTGAATTCGAGAAAAACCTCACCCTGCCCCCCGGCAGCTTCATGGAATTCCAAAACATCGTCGAATCCAACAGCATCGGGCGCGTGATCATCGACACCGTCCTGCCCTGGATCGCCATCCGCCAGGAAGAAAAGCTGGCCAAGCACATCTATTCCTTCATCCAGGCCATCGAACGCATGGGCGTCACCTGCCTGCTCACGCTCCCGAAACCCGTCTCCGCCCTCGCCTTCACCCTGAAGAACCGCCTGGAGGAGCAGGTCCCCATTGTCTTCACGCTCGACAAGGATCCACAGGACCAGCGTTCCCTTCTGATCAACAAATATCTGGGCGACCAAAACCTTCCGCCGCCCGTTCCCTTTGTCATCGTTCCGGGCGCCGGAATCATCCGCGCCCCGAAAATCGTCCCCCCCGCCCCCGCCCGCCCCTCCCCGGCCGCAACCACCCGCATCTCCATGCGCGAAACCCATTCCATCCCTCCGCCGCCCGAAGCGGCACCCAAACCCGCCACGACCCCTTCCGCCAAGCCGCCTCCGAAAAAAGACGCCGGTCCAATCAAATTCTCTTCCGCGTTCCGTTCTTGAGCGATTCCATAGGAGCCCACGGTAACGATGTACGCTGAATACTGGAATCTGAAGAGCAACCCCTTTCTGAACGTCGTGGAGCGGCGCTTCCTCTTCACGGGCGACCAGCACGAGGAAGCCATCGCCCGCTTCACCTTCCTGGCGGAAAGCGGCCGCCTCGCCGGCGTCCTCACCGGCCCCTACGGCGTGGGCAAGTCCACCGTTCTCAAGCACGTGGCCGAAGCCATGGCCGAACGGGACATTCCCGTCATCCGCATGGATGCCATCCCCGGCGGCCAGCTGCCCATGGCCCAGCATATTCTCTCCGCCATGAAGATCGATGGCCCCTCCACCTCCCTCCCCGACGCCCTCATGTGCTTCTGGCGCGCGTGCGAAAAACACCCGGAAACCCTCCGCCGCACCCTCCTCTGCATCGACGAAGCCCACTACCTCTCCGCCGAAAAGGGCCTGTATCTCGTCCACTACCTCACCAACCTGCGCATCATCAATCCCCGCACCCAGACCGAAGAACCCCTCTTCACCATCATTCTGGCGGGCTCCCCCGAACTGCTTCCCGCCGTTCAGGCCGAACCGTCCCTGTGCCAGCGCATTCAAATCATCTTCAACCTCTCCCCCCTCTCCGAGGCCCAAACCTCCGCCTACATCCAGCACCACATGCGGGCCGTGGGCGGCGACATCTGGGTCTTCGAGCGCGAAGCCCTCGATGCCATCTACCGCTACTCGGGCGGCCTTCCCCGCAAGATCAACCTCCTCTGCGACACCTCCCTCATGCTGGGCTTCGCCTCCCGCTCCCCCCAGATCGGCGCCGTCATCGTCGCCCAGGCCGCCTGCGACACCGGACTCGCTCCCCTTGTGGCCCCTCCGCCCCCCTCCCCGCCCGTGGAGAACGTCCCATGAACGATTTGAACACCCTCTTCTGGAATCCCATCACCCTCATTGCCGGCCTGCTGGCCGTCTTTTTCACCCTCATGGCCTATGTCCGCCGCAGGATGTCCCGCCGCGCACGCGCCGCCAAGAAGGTGGAAAAACCCTACCGCGTCTCCGATCCCTACACCCCCCCCGTCATTCAGCCCACCCCGGAACCGATGATCGAGCCGCCGCCCCAGATCCTCTCCAACGGCAAGGGCAAGGCAAACAGCAAGTATTTCCGGCAATTTGGCCAGCCCAATCCCTCTCCCCAGGACAAAAACGCCGAACCCACCGACTACATCTGGGAATGATCCCATGCCCCATCCCCGGCCCATTGTCTTTGGCCTCGCCGGATGGATGCTCCTCTGCGTCGCCACGGCCCTCGCCGCCCCCGACCTGATCGCACTCTCGCCCCAAGCCCTTCTTCCCGGCGACGCCTCCCCGCCCGCGAAACCCTCCCCCGAAGGCGGCGTGATTCTCGAACTGCCCGCCGGGTCCGCCGACCGCGCCTTCTGGGATGCTCCGGTGCGCCGCCTCGATTCTGCCGAAACATCGATTTCCATCGACCTCTCCTGCAACAATCCCGCCGCCCTCCGGGCCATCACCCTTCACCTTCAAAGCGGCGACTCCTGGCAAAGCGCCGCCCGCACCCTCGAAGGCCCCGGACGCCAAACCCTCTTTTTCCACCGCTCCGACTTTCAATCCGAAACCGGCAACCCCGACTGGGAAAAAACATCCCTTCTGCGAATCTCCCTCTGGCGCGGATCGGGCGCTGCCGCCACCATCCTTCTCCATTCCATCCGCCTGCAAACTCCTTCCGTCGCCATCCTCCGCGGCACCGAACTCACCGCGCCCGGCGAAACCGGACTCGCCGAAGCCAGCGCCACCCGCGCGCTCCGCCTCTTTGAAAAGGCCGGCATTCCCGCCACCCTCGTTTCCGACAATCTCTCCGCGCTCGATCTCCGCCGCACCGCCCTCCTCGTGCTCCCCTACAACCCCGGCCTCTCCAAAACCCAGCTCGACATCCTCGAACGCTTCGTCAAACGCGGCGGCCATCTCGCCGTCTTCTACCAATCCAGCACCCGCCTCGCCCGCCTGCTCGGCTTCGAAATCCTCCCCTACGCCACCCAATCCGAAAACTGGACCACCCTTTCCTTCCGCCAGCCCGACGTCCCCGGCCTCCCCGCCTCCATGCCCCACCTCACGCAGCACCTCCTTCCCGTACGCGCCGCCGACGCCTCCGCACTCGTCCTGGGCCACTGGCTCACCCCCGACGGCATTCCCAACCGCTCCCTCCCCGCCGCCGCCCTCTCCAAGGACGGCCTCTGGTTTTCCCACCTCCCCCCCCTCGCCTCCGCCTCCGCC
>CAYNHA010000213.1:0-8478 GCA_964397035.1 uncultured Verrucomicrobiota bacterium | reverse complement strand
CACCACCACCACGCAGGTGCGATCGTTGTACTCCACGGCGGGCAGGTGGAAGCGCAGGCGCACATCCATGACCGGAATGACCTTGCCGCGCAGGTTGATGACGCCCTTCACGAAGTCGGGCATGTCGGGAACTTCCGTGATTTTCTGGATGCCGACGATTTCAATGACGTGGCCAATGGGAATGGCGAATTCCTCGTCTGCGATGTGAAAGGTCAGGAATTTATCCTTCTGGGCATCGCTGCCATCGTCATCGTCTTCCCAGGAATCTTCTTGGGCGTCTGCTTTTCTTCCTTTGTCTTCTGCCATGGGATTTCTCCAGTGCTTATTTGAGTGGTTACCCGCTGAATCGTTAAGATTGTGTTAAGATATTCACTCGTGAGAAATTGTCAACGCCGGGAAAAACAAATTTTTCCAGAAACAAACCTATCTGGTTGCAAGGGAGTGGAAAACTAGATTGACCCTACATCAGAGATGAGGTTTGTCAAAAATTTTCTTCAAAAATTTTTCCATGTAGTCCATTTGCGGACAGGGGGATGTAGGCGGTTTTCCACCGATGGAAAAAGATATCCCACCTGCTGCCGGGGAAAGCACGACCCCAGTCCCTCCTTTTAAGGGGGAGGACACTAGAAAAGACATGGACTGGATCTGGGGGCCTTCCGGCTAGAGAGCCAGAAGGGATTGATCGAGATCGGCCAGGATATCGTTGATGTTTTCGATTCCGACGGAGAGGCGCACGAGGTCGGGGGAAATCCCGGCGGTTTTGAGCTGGTCATCGGACAGTTGCCGGTGGGTGGTGCTGGCGGGATGCAGGATGCAGGTGCGGGCGTCGGCGACGTGGGTGACGATGGCTGCCAGTTTCAGGCCATCCATGAAGCGGGTGGCGGCCGGGCGGCCGCCCTTGATTCCGAGGGATACGACGCCGCAGCTTCCCTCAGGCAGGTATTTTTGGGCGAGCGCATGGAAGGGGCTCGATTCAAGGCCGGGGTAGTTGACCCATGCCACGCGGGGGTGTTTTTCCAGATGGCGGGCCACGGACAGGGCATTGCTGCAGTGGCGGGGCATCCGCAAGTGGAGGGTTTCCAGGCCGAGGTTGAGGATATAGGCGGCGAAGGGGTTTTGCTGCGCGCCGATGTCACGCATGAGTTGGACGCGGGCTTTGGTGATGTAGGCGGCGCGGCCGAAGCGTTCGGTATAGACGACGCCATGATAGGAAGGATCGGGGGTGTTGAATTCGGGGAATCGGCCGCTTGTCCAATCGAAGTTCCCGCTGTCCACGATGACGCCGCCAAGGGTTTGGGCATGGCCGTCCATGTATTTGGTGGTGGAGTGGGTGACGATATCGGCGCCCCATTCAATGGGACGGCAGAGGATCGGGGTGGGGAAGGTGTTGTCGACGATGAACGGGAGGGAATGGTCGTGGGCGATGCGGGCCAGCTTTTCCAGATCGGCAATTTCAAGGGAAGGATTGGTGATGGTTTCGGCGAAGAGGGCTTTGGTGGAGGGCCGGAAGGAAGCGGCAATGGCCTGTGGCGTTTCATTTTGGTTCACGAAAGTGACGTCAATGCCCATGCGCTTCAGGGTGACGGCAAAGAGGTTGAAGGTGCCGCCATAGATGGAGGCCGTGCTAACGAGGTGGTCGCCGGCCTGGCAGAGATTGAGAATGGCGAAGAGGGAGGCCGCCTGTCCGGAGGAGGTGAGGAGCGCGCCCACGCCGCCTTCGAGAGAGGCGATTTTATTTTCGACGCATTCCAGAGTGGGGTTGGAGAGGCGAGTATAGAAGTGGCCGGGAATCTCCAGGTCAAAGAGGCGGCCAAGGACATCGGAGGAGTCGTATTTGAACGTGGTGCTTTGGAAGATGGGCAGGACGCGGGGCTCGCCGTTCTCGGGCTGCCAGCCAGCTTGTACGCAACGGGTTTCAATGTGCTGTTTGGTTTTCATGGAGTTCCTTCGGTGTAAAGCGGCTAAACAAATAGCCGTGAGAATTCGTCTTCAAAAGCAGGGGTTAAACAGCCGGTGCCGAGGGCGTCGGCCACTTCATCGGGAGTCCAGAAACGGAGTTCATCGATTTCCTCGGGATCGGGCGCAAACGGGCCTTCGTGGAGGGTGGAATAGGTGGTGACCCATTCCGTTTCCTGGGGCGACGCCATGATGAAGCGGTGCAGAAAGGTCAGCTTGCCGGGAATCACTCCGAGTTCTTCCTGCATTTCGCGGCGAGCTCCCGCTTCGGCGTCTTCCCCGGGAAGGAGGTGGCCGCCAACGGAGGTGTCCCACTTGCCGGGCTGGATGTCCTTCGATGCAGAACGAAGTTGCAGAAGGAGGCGTCCCTGGCGATCTCGCACATGGACGCGGGCGACGGCATGGACGAGGGCGGGGTTCCCGTGGCATTGGCCGCGCGTGGCGTGGCCAACCACCCGGTATTCATCGAGTGCGTAGAGATCAAAAGGTTCGGAAGGGTCGCTCATGGCAGGTTGAAAAAATGAAGGTGGATTGGATCAGGTTCCAACGGGAGTGTGAAGGCGGGATCCATCGGCAATGTGGGCGGGCGTGGAAGTGGGGTTCCGCAGATGGACATCGCCTTCGATGCGGATGTTGGCGCCAAAATGGATGTCGCCATCGATTTTCAAGGAGTCGCACTGGAGGAGGGACGGGGCGCCACTGGGGAACCGCATTTCGAAGTCGGCAATATTTTTATAGAAACGGGGATCCAAACGCACGTCGGGAGGAGGTCTGAAACGCCGGGGATGCAGGGCCACCTGGTGTTCCTCGCCCAGTGTGTAGAGGTCGGACCGAATGGACAGGAGATCGTTCGTGGTTTTGACGGGAGCAAAGCGGAAACGGGGAACAACGAGAGCTTCCGAGCGATCATAGCAGGCGATGGCGGCTCCCATGGCGGCTTCCAGTTGGATGACGGCTGGCGTGTCGGGGCGGGTGGGGTCGATGGTCTTCCGGTTCACAATGAGCGGAAGCCGGGGAAGGCCATTGGCGGCGCGGAGCATTTCGCGGAGGGCCTCCAGATTGAGCCAGAGGTTGTTGGTGTTGAAGAGGGCATACTTGGCGATGTCCTGGAAATCGTCGGTTTCGGCGGGAGGGCACTGGGCGGATTCGCGGAGGAGAAGGCGTCCGGTGGATTTTTCGCGGGCCAGATGGCCTCCTTTGCGGTCGCATTCGGTTCGCGCCGTGACTTCCATCAGAAAGGGGATGTTGTGCCTGGCGATATGGCCGAGAATGCCCATGTGCAGAAGGGCGCCGAGGTTGTCGGCGTTGGAAACGAAGGCGTAGCGGAAGCCGCGGTGGAGGAGCCTGTCGAGGAGTCCCGTGGTCTGGAGGGCGTGATAGATGTCGGCATGGCCGGGAGGGCACCACTCCAAAGAAGGATTTCCGGGCCATTTCGCGGGGAGATGGGTGGAGGGGTCGAGTTTGGGGACGCGGTGCTGGCAAAACGAAAGGGGAAGTCCATCCCCATTGGTGAATCCGGGATGTGCATGGGCGAGGGCGGACAAGGAATCGGCGTCCGTGGAAAAACTGTTCATGAGCAGTAGAGGCAAGGGGGCGCGGCAACGGCGGCGCAGGAATTCCACCTGCCGGACGATGATGTCGAGGAAGCTGAGGCCATTCTTGGCGACGATGAGGGATTTGGCTCTCTCCAGTCCCATGCTGGTGCCAAGGCCGCCGTTGAGCTTGATGAGGACCGTGTGCGCGATGGCCGATTCGCCGGCCGGATCCAGCTGATCGAGATCGGCCAAGCGGGGAAATCGTCCCAGGGGAGCGAGTGACTCGCCCGAAATCAGGCCTAATTCACCGGAGATCCAGCGGCGGACGTTTTGGAGAAAGGCCTCGGCCACCAGCGGAGGGGCGCCGTCGGCTGCCATTTGGTCTTGTATTTGGCGTTCGAAGGAATCGCAATGCATGCGAACGTGGACCTAGGGGGCTGCCCCGGAAAGAGGCTCCTGAATGGCGGCACGGAGCTGAGCGATCCGTTCATCGCGCTGGGCGTTGAGTGTTTGCTGGACGCGGACCACTTCGCTGTTCCACTGCTTCCGAGGCAGCGAAAGCAAGGGGTCGACGGGTAAATACGCGGCGACGCCCGGATGCAATTCGGACAGGGCATAGGAAGCGGTTCCACCAGCGAATTTCACGGACACCTTGTCGTCGGTGATGCCCGTCACCTCGGCATTTTCGCGCAGGGTTTGCCCATCGGGACCGGGAAGGACGGGGAACACGATTTGGCGTCCCTGGATTCCGCGCCCCGGGCCCAGATCGGTGATGACCGGGGCGGCCGGAAGGCTGTTTTTGGCGGCTTCGACCCGCTTGCGGATGTCGGCGCGCAGCAGGGTGCTTCGCTCGGAGGGGCTGCTTTCCAACAACTTCCGGGAGAGCCCTTCGATTTCGCGGGAAAGAGAACCGGCTTCTTCGATGGCGGCCAGCGCGGCATTCTCCAAGGCGGTGATGTCGGGCATTTGGATGGACGCCAACTCCGCCTTGAGGGCCGTGATTTTCGAGTCCTGCTCCCGGGAAAGGGACTGGGCCTGCTGAAGGGCTTCGCCGAGCGGCTGCAGGTCCGCCAATTGGCGGTGGAGGTCGCGGTTTTGCATCCAGAAATAGAGGTTGATGCCCAGCAGAAGCAAGACGGCCAAAAGCGTGGATGAGGCGGCAACGATTTTGCGTATGCGGCGGGACCGGGGCAGTTCGGGAACCTGAAGGGGATTGTCGCATTCGGGGCATTTGACAATGAATCCCGCCCCGCCCTCGTCCACTTCGAGGTTGTGCCCGCATTCGGGACAATCGAAATTGATCCATGCCATAAACGCCTTCTTTCTCAAGAGAAAAACCCTGTGGCCTCAATATAAAGTGGTCACCGGATGGCCGCAAGCAAATAGGAATCCGGGACCCGGTCGGATTGCGCGAGGAGGGAGGGAGGAAATCCGTTGCGCGGGAAAGGGCGGGCGGGGTATTGTTCCGGGACTATGAAGACGCGCAAGGCCATTGTGGAGAGGAAAACACGCGAGACGCAAATCCGCGTGGAATTGGATGTGGATGGGAGCGGACGGTATGAGATTGAAACGGGACTGCCGTTTTTCAACCACATGCTGGAACTGTTTGCAAAGCACTCGTTGTTCGATTTGAAGCTGAAGGCGACCGGTGATTTGGCGGTGGACCATCACCACACGGTCGAGGATGTTGGACTGGCCCTGGGCGATGCGCTGAACCAGGCGCTGGGCGACCGCAAGGGAATCGAGCGCTATGGGTTTAGCCTGATGCCGATGGATGAAACGCTGAGCCGCGTGGCGCTGGATCTGGGCGGCCGCCCGTATCTCGTGCTGGAAATGGCCAACAAGAAAAAGAAGATCCTGGATTTCGAATTGAGCTTGCTGGGCGAGTTTATGAGGGCCTTTGTGACGCAGGCTCGCATGAATTTGCACATCAGCCAGCTTTACGGGGCGGATGCGCACCATGCACACGAGTCGGTTTTCAAGGGCATGGCCCGGGCGATGAAGGCCGCCTGCAAGCGCGATCCGCGGGTCAAGGGGGTTCCGTCCAGCAAGGGTGTGCTGTGATTGGCGTGATCGACTATGGCATGGGGAACCTCGGAAGCGTGGCCAATGCGCTGGCGTTTCTGGGGGCCCCGGCCCGCGTGCTGCGGGGGCCCGAACAAATGCCGGATTGCCATGCGCTGATTTTGCCCGGCGTTGGAGCCTTTGGGGATTGCATGACCAATCTGCGGCAGCATGGCTATGTGGAACCTATTCAGGAATGGATGGCGGCCGATCGGCCCTTGCTGGGAATCTGCCTGGGCCTCCAGGTGCTGTGCGAGTCGAGCGAGGAGTCGCCGGGAGTGGATGGGTTTGGCGTGGTGCCTTCGCCGGTGGTGAAATTCGCGCCCTCGACGGAACTCAAGGTGCCGCAGATTGGCTGGAACCGGGTGAGCCGAGCTCCCGGAAGGGATTGCCCGCTTTTTCGGGGCATTCCGGATGGCGCCTACTTTTATTTTGTGCATTCCTATTATCTTCCCGGTGCCGCGGGCTGGGATGCGGGCCTGACGGTACACGGGGTGGAGTATACCTCGGCGGTTTGGCGGGGACGGGTGGCGGCGGTTCAATTCCATCCCGAGAAAAGCCAGCAGGCAGGATTGAGGTTGTTGCAGAATTTTGTGGATTGGAGCAGCGAGTAATTCCATGAGCGTTTTTACGATTTTGCCGGCGATTGATTTGAAGGGTGGGCGTTGCGTCCGTTTGCGCCAAGGGCGGGCGGAGGATGAAACCATCTATGGGGAAGACCCGGCGGCGCAAGCCCGGTTATGGGCGCAGCAAGGGGCCCGATGGCTTCACGTGGTCGATTTGGATGGGGCCTTCCAAGGGCATCCGGCCCACTTGGAGGTCATTGCCGAAATGGTGAAGGCCGCCGGCATTCCGGTGGAGTGCGGGGGGGGATTGCGCCGGGATGAGGATTTGGAGGCTCTTTTTGCGCGAGGGGTCAGCCGGGCCATTTTGGGCACGCGTGCCTTGGAGCATGTGGATGAATTAAGCGTCTTGGTTCGGAAGTTTGGCCGTCGGTTGGCCGTTGGCATCGACGCCCGGGATGGCTTTGTGCAGGTAAAAGGGTGGACGGAGACGTCGGGAACGAGTGCCGTGGAGTTGGCGCAGCGGGCGGCAGCGGCCGGGGTTCAAACCATCATCTACACCGACACGGCCACCGACGGGATGTTGAGGGGGCCCAATTTCGCCGGGAATGCGCAGCTGTGCGATGCGGTGGGCCCCGCCTGCCAGGTGATCGCCTCCGGCGGAATCACGACCGCGGACGATATTGTGCGCCTGCGGGCCTTGAAAAAAAGCAATCTGACCGGGGCGATCGTGGGCAAGGCGCTCTATGAAGGGCGAACAAACATGGCGGAGCTGCTGGCCGCCGCGCAGGCCTGAAGCGGAAGGCGGACGGGCCTAGAATTCGTCTGCGAACGCCATGGCCATGATCTGGGTACCGGCGTCGTTGGGGTGGAGGCCATCAGGTTGATACAGGAGAGGGTTGGGAAGAACCCAGTTCGGATTGAGGGGGTCACTTCCATTGGAGAATTCCGATTCGAGATCCACGCAACGGATGCCGTTGGCCGAGGCGATGGCGCGAATGCCGTTGTTGAGCATGATGGTGTTGTAGGCAAAGAGGCGATGGCCTGCGATCGGCACGGGATAGGTGGCCAGCACGGGAACCACATTGTTCTGCTTGCAAATATTGACCATCTGGCCGAGTGCACCCAGAACCGAATTCACGTTTCGCCCCATGATGACATCGTTGATGCCGTAGAGGATCAGCATGTAGGCGGGATGGTATTTGTTGATGGCGCTCTGCGTGCGGCCCACATTGCTCTGGGCTTCGCTACCGCCCACGCCGGTGTTGTAGACGATTTTGCCAATCACGGCGGACAACCGGGCGGGATAGGGGGCGCAACGGCATTCGCTGCCCTGCGTGATGCTGTCGCCAAACGCCACGACCACCCCCAGATTATTCACTCCGGGATTGTCATTGGACAGGGGTTCGTCTCCATCACCGCAACCGCCCAACAGGCCAGCCAGGAGACAGGTAGAGAGGACTGAAATGGAAAGCCACAACCGCCGAGCATTCATTGAAAAGCCTCCTGAACTTTCATATCTCCCTCGAAGGTATGACAATGGGGCGGAAAGTCCAGCCCAAAATCCGGACCGGGCCGGATCTGAAGAGCGGTACCGGGCTAGAACAAGTCGGCAAAGGCCATGGCCATGAGCTGGGTGCCCGCATCGTTCGGGTGGAGGCCGTCGTCTTCGTAGAAAGCCGGATCGGCGGCAAATTCGCTTTCCAGATCCACGCAACGAATGCCGCGGGTGGAGGCGATGGCGCGGATCCGCTGATTGAGTGTCTGCGTCTGGATCGCAAAACCCTGATGGTCCAAAATGGGTTTTGGATATGTCGCCAACACAGGGACCACATTGTTCTGCTTGCAGATCAAGACCATTTGGTCGAGGGCTTCTTCGATGGAGGCGACACTGATGCTGTGAATGAGATCATTGATTCCGTAGAGAATGAGCATGAAAGCCGGATGAAAGCGGTCGATCGCTGCTTGGGCGCGGTCCACGTTTTCCGTGGCCATGGAACCCGATACACCGGTATTGGCAACGGTCTTCAGAATCATGGGGCCCAGACGGGTTGGATAGGAGAGGCAAGAACAGGAGCTCCCCTGGGTGAGACTGTCGCCAAAGGCCACCACCACATTCAGATTGTTGTTGCCGGGATTGTCGTTGCTGAGGCCTCCATCGCCGCCGCCGCCGCAGCCCGCCATCAGGAAAGCCAGCAGGAGGATGCCCAGGAAAGATTTATTTTTGTTCATAAGTCGCCTTTATACTTGTGAGGAGGAACTTATAAATGAAAGTTCCTCACCATTTCCAGCGTATTAAGCGCGGGGTGTGGAAAAATATGGCGCCGGAAGCCTCGGGAGTGTTTAATGCCGCACCATGA
>CAYNHA010000212.1:0-3898 GCA_964397035.1 uncultured Verrucomicrobiota bacterium | reverse complement strand
ATTTCACGAACGCGGGGGGGAGGGCGGCCAACCGGATTGCCATGTGGGATGGATCGGCGTGGATGAATCTGGGCACGGGCATGGACCAGCGGGTGAATTCGCTGGCGCACGATGGAACGAATCTCTATGCGGGGGGCTATTTCACGAATGCCGGGGGGCAGGTGGCGATGCATGTGGCCAAGTGGAATGGCTCGGCGTGGTCGAGTCTGGGTCCGGGGCTGAATTACGAGGTTTTGTCCATTGTGCGGGGAGGCAATCGCCTGTATGCGGCGGGGATTTTCACGAATGCGGGGGATGTGGCGGTCCAGCGCGTGGCGATGTGGACGGGGGCGGCGTGGACGAATTTGGGGGCAGGGCTGGGGGATCAGGTCAACACGTTGACGCACGATGGCACCAATTTGTACGCGGGGGGGTATTTCACCAATTCCGGGTTGCTGGCGGTGACCCGGGTGGCGAAGTGGAACGGCTCCGCGTGGACAAATCTGGGGGTGGGTGTGAATTCGCCGCCCTGGTCTTCGTTGTGGAGCGGGGGGCGATTGTTCGTGGGCGGGAGCTTCACGATGGCGGGGGGGGCGCCGACCACCAATTTGGCGATGTGGTCGGGCGGGGCGTGGACGAACCTGGGGGGCGGGCCCGTCGGCACTCCGTATGCGCTGATGGCGGACAGCCGACGCGTGTATGCCGGCGGCATCAAGACGTGGGGGATGTTGTCGTACTCCAACTTCTTGTCGTCGTGGACGTGTGGAACGGGCGTGTTTCCGGATTTCGGGCCCAAGCAGGGCGGATTCCGCGTGACGATCCGGGGGAGCAGCCTGGGCAATGGATCGGATGTGACGAATGTGACGTTGTGCGGGGTGAAGGCCACGCAGATTTTGAGCCAGAGCGCCACGCAGGTGGTGGTGACGGCGGGGACGGCGAGCACGGCGTCCACGGGGGCGGTGAAGGTGTATTCCTCGCATCTGGGGGTGACGACGAGCAGCAACGCGTTTTCCTACCTGGGCGTGTCGTCGTTCAAGTTGCAGGCGGCGGCGCTGACGGACAAGGTGGTGTTGCGGTGGCCGAATCCGAAACAATACGGATATGAAAGCGCGGTGGTTCAGATCCGGGCCGCCACGAATCGGTATCCCGCTGCCACGAACGAAGGTTCGCTGGTGTATTCAGGAACCAATCGGATGGTGTTTCACAGCCCTGTGGTGTCGAGACAGACCAATTTCTACACCATCTGGACCAGTCCAAACGGTGTCACGTTTGTAGAGCCGAACTAAAGGGGGCGGCAGGCCGCTGCGCCTGCGAAAACAAAAGGGGGCTTTCTCGCGACCCGGTTTCGCCCGGCGGGCGGCTCCTTTCCTCCGCCTGCCCTTGGGGTTGTGGCATCCCCTGTGCTTCTATTTTTCGCACCCGGTGTGTTCGAAGGGTCGTGAAACGATGTGCAAAGTTAAGATTATGTATGGAAATTGGTCGGGCAAGAGTGTAGCTTGGCACAACCGGAGCAGGGCGTTGACGTGCTGTGTCGTGCGGTCCCCTTTATATGGCAGGCGTATGTGTTGAGAGCGTGGTCATCAGCGGCGGAATTAGTTAAGCGCGTGGTCGCCCGTGGGCGGCCCCGGCTTCGTTTTGCCTGTGCGGCAAGAACTGCCGCATGGGTGCTGTCCTTTGTTGCCGCTTCGGCCTTTGGGCAGGGGGCAACGAAGGCCGATCCGGATTTGCAGGTGGGCGGGTTTGCGGTTTTCGGGACTAATCTGACGGGGGCGGGGGTTGTGACGTCGGGATGGGGCAGCGCGTACATGGAAGGCAGCTTGCAGGTCCATTCCAATCTGGTTGTGGATGGCACGTTGGTGAACACCAACCTGGTGCAGATGGGGAGGCAAAGCCTGGCGAAGCATGACCAGTTGCTGTTGACGGAGGGGAGTACGATCCAGCCGGTGAGTTCGTATATCCGGGTGAGGGGGGCGACGACGCCGGTTTCGCTGGGCGATCCGCAAATCGCGGCCGGGGCGCCGGGGCAGTTGCTGACGCTTCAGGGGGTTTCGGATTCGTACAAGGTGGCGCTGGCGAACGGGACGGGGCTTCGCACGATGCTGGGCCAGCCGTTCCATCTGGGGGCGTTCGACACCATCCAATTCATTTACGACGACAGCACCCTCAACTGGGTGGAGATCAACCGCAGCCAGAATCGATGGAGCAACTGATGTATGAAGACATCCCTTTCAAAAAAACAACGAGGACCGAACATGAATAAAGTACTGAGTCTGATGCTGACACTGGTGGTGTTGGCGGTGGCGCAGGCGGTGGCGGTGGAAGACGGGTTGGGCACCAACCACGTGCGTACGCTGAAGGTGTACGACGGGATCCTGCTCAACAACGAGAAGATCGGCACGTGGCAGGAAATCTCCACCAGCACGCTGACAAACAACTCGATCACGACGGCGATGATCCAGAACAACGCCGTGACGACCGGGAAAATCGCGGCGGCCGTGGCCGGCGATGGCTTGGTGGGCGGCGGGACTTCGGCACTGGCCGTGGGGGCGGGCGATGGCGTCACGGTGACGGCCGATGCGGTGGCGGTGGATGCCACGGTGGTGCGGACGTCGGGCGCGTTCCAGCTTGGCGGACCGATCACGTTCACCAACCAGGTGGTGGTGCCGACGTCGACCAGCAGCACGCATGCGGCCTCGGTGGCGTATGTGGACGGCAAATTAAGCAGTTCGGTGGCGGCGGGGGCCTCGGCCAATGATACGCTGCGCTGGACTGGCACGGCGTGGACCAACAGCAGCGCCTTCACGGTGGATGCCTCCGGCAACACGGCGGTGGGCGGCAACCTGAAGGTGACGGGCATCCAGACCAACGCGTCCGACGTGGTGGTGGAAGGCAAGGCGAGCGTGGCGGGCACGATGCGGGTGACGGGCGCGCAGACCAACGTGGGCGATGTGGCGGTGCAGGGCAACGTGGTGCTGGGCGATTCCGGCGGCGACACGATCACGTTCAACGGCACGGCCGCCACGAACCTGGCGATGGGCAATTTCCGGGTGACGGGGCTGGGTGCGCCAACGGCGGCGGCCGATGCGGCGACCAAGTTGTATGTGGATAGCGCGATCAACGGGCTTTCGTGGAAGCAGGCCGTCAAGGTGGCGAGCACGGGGAACGTGGCGGCGCTGACGTCGGCCAGCGCGGGCAACACGCTGGATGGCGTGGCGCTGCTGGCCAACGACCGCATTTTGCTGCGGGGCCAGTCGACGGCGGCGGACAACGGAATCTACGTGGTCCAGGGGGCGGGCGTGGCGCCGGTGCGCGCGGCGGACATGACCAATACGGCCCACCTGGCGGGCGCGGCGGTGTTCGTGTCGCAGGGAACGGTGAACGGCGGAACCGCGTGGGTTTGCACCTCGCCCAATGCAACGGTGGGTTCGGGAGCGATTACGTTTGCGCAGTTTGCGTCGCCGGGCACGTATGCGGCGGGCGATGGATTGTCGCTGGCGGGATTGACCTTCGCGGTGAATCCGGCCGATTTCACCGGGCTGGGTCTGGAAGTCAACGGCGGCGATATCCGCGTGGCGGCGACGGCGGCCGGCGACGGTTTGACGGGCGGCGGAGCCACGGCGCTGGCGGTGAATCCGGGCAGCGGCATTGCCGTGGCGGGCGACGCGGTGACGGTGGACGCCTCCGTGGTCCGCACGAACGGCGCGCAATCGATCGCCGGGGTGAAGACCTTCACGGATTTCGTGGTGGTGCCCACGCCGACGAATGCGTCCCATGCGGCCACGATGGGCTATGTGGACGGTAAGTTGAGCAGTTCGGTGGCGGCGGGGGGATCGGCCAACGACACGCTGCGGTGGAATGGAACGGCGTGGACCAATAGCAGCGCCTTCGCGGTGGATGCCTCCGGCAACACGGCGGTGGG
>CAYNHA010000211.1:0-3233 GCA_964397035.1 uncultured Verrucomicrobiota bacterium | reverse complement strand
CAGCGCCGGCATGCGCTGCAAGAACGAAATGGTCTGGGTCTACGGCGCGTACAAGTTCACCGCCGCCCTCATGGGCATTGCGGAATACAGCCAGATGACGACGGAGTATCTCGACCGGGACGATGCCACCAACGACCGTGTGCAAGTCTCGATGAAGTACACGTTCTAGGCCGCGTATCCGTGCGCAAAGCGGGCTGTCCGGGCAACCGGGCGGCCCGCTTTTTTTCTGGGTGCAAGTTTTCCACAGTGTGGAAAAATCGCGAAAAAGTTTTCCACACTGTGGAAAACTATTTTTTACAGGGGGCGCCAGCCGGCCTGCACAGCGTCGGGGCGGAGGGGGGCGAAGTTGGGGGCGATGGAATCGGCGGCGGCGATTTCATTCAGGGAATGGCTGGTGGCAAGGGCGAGGACCCGCATGCCGGCGGCGTGGGCGGCGGCAATGCCGGCGGGGGCGTCTTCGAAGACCAGGCATTGATGGGGGGCGATCCCCATTATTCCGGCGGCCTTCAGGAAAATGTCGGGGGCGGGCTTGCCGTGCTGGACGTCGGCGCCGGACACGGTGGCCATGAATGTTTCTTCCAGCCGCAGGGCCTGGAGGCAGGCGTCCACGTTTTCGCGGGGGGCCGAGGAGCCAATGGCACAGGGAATGCCCAGATGGCGGGCCTGCGAGAGGAATTCCAGCACGCCGGGGATGGCTTCGATGCCATCGGCGCGGACCCACTCGCGGTAGATTTCCTCTTTTTCGAAGCCGATGCGGGAGGCCTCCTCCTCGGATACGGGCCAGCGGAGGAGGTCGCGGATGACGGCCACGGTGCGCAGCCCGCACTTGCCGATGTGGTCCGGATCGGCGCAGTCGAAGCCGTGGCGACGGGCCACTTCCTTCCAGGATTCCACGTGCAGGTCGTTGGAGTTGACCACGACGCCGTCCATGTCGAAGATGAACGCGGGCAGGGGGGCGGGTTGGGTCATGGCGCTACACCAGGCAGTCGGGCGTGAAGGAGAGGGGGTAGATTTCGCCGATGGTCGTCAGGCTGATGTGGCGGATTTCGCCGCGCTGGTTCAGATTGATGGCGAGTACCTTGGCTTCGGGGCCTTCGGCGAATTCGCGGATTTTCTGGCGGCAGAGGCCGCAGGGGAGGGCGAAGCCGTTGCCGGCCTGCACGGCGCAGGCGATGGTCTTGAGCTTGAAGACGCCGGATTTGATCATGCCGTTGATGGCGTCCATTTCGGCGTGGGTGGTCAGGGTGAAATCGATGGTTTCGATGTTGCAGCCGACATGGATCTTGTTGCGGATGTCGAGCAGAGCGGCGCCGCATTTATAGTGGGAAAAGGGGGCGTAAGCCTTTTGGCGGACTTCGACGGCTTTTTGAACCAGGCGTTTCTCGGTGGCGGACAAATCGGATTGCTTGACTTTGATCATAGGGCGGGAAATGTAGCGCACCCCACCGGGGGATTCAAGCCGGCCGCGCGGTGGGGGGGAGAGGGCGGAAGAAAATGACTAGTTATTATAATAACTAGTTTTTTTGGGAGGGTAGGGTATTGGGGCGCGGGGTTAGCGGGCGAAGCGAGAAAAGTCTTTTTCGAGGGCTTCGATGTCAGGCCAGCCGTAGGTTTCGAGCAGGGTTTGGAGGGGAGGTTGTCCGGCCAGGACACGATTGAAGAAAGGGTTCCATTTTTCGCGCGGGAATCGGAGAAGCAGGAAGCCTACCATGTATTTGCTGGTGGTGTAGAAGCGGGCGACCTCCGGGGTGGCGGAGGGGTAGCCGGTGGCCTGGAGCAGGTCGGCAAGGGGCGTCCAGCTTTTCAGGGGGCGAAAGGCGTTGTTGCGTCCCTGTCCCATGCCGCGCGCGGCACGGTAGGCGAATTCGCCATAGTATTCGGCCAGACCCTCGTTGAGCCAGAGGGGCAGGCGGATTTGCAGGAAACGGTTGAAGACCAGATGGGTCATCTCGTGGGCCAGCAGGTCCATTTTTTCGGAGGTGGCGTTGCCCATTTCCTGCAGGTAGAGGGTGTTGCCGCGCACAAACGAGGCGGCCCAGGGATCAAGGCCAGGGGTCTGGCGAAGAAGGTCTTGCCAGTCGCGCGGGTCGCGGAAAATGAACAGGTGGGATCGCGTGGGGGAGACGCGGTCGGGAAGGTTGGGCAGATCGGCGGAGATGGCGGCATAGAACTGTTCGCCTAGACGGGCGACCTTGGCGGCAAAGATTTTCTGGTCGTGGTGCAGGATGAAATGGGGCGTCTGCAGGTGCTTCCACTTGAAATCCGGGTTGTCGAGGAGGGCAATGTCGGCCGGAAGAAGCGTGGCGCGGTCGACGGCTTCGGCGGTGATGTCCACGGCTTCGAAAACGCTTGTGGGCGCGGGAGGCTTTGCGAAGGCGGCGAAGGGGAACACTAGGAGAAAAAGGAGAAAGGAAGATTTCATGAGGCGGGAGGCTCCGGCAGGGTTTCCAGGTAGAGGAGGGCTCGGGTGGAAGGGTCGTTTTCGGGTTCGGATTCAATGGTGATGGCGACTTGCCGGTTGGCTTTGCGAAAGGCGAGGCAGCGCAGGGTGTCGGCCTGCACATCGGAGACGTTCTGCCAGGATTGAGCGGGCCATTCGCGGAGAAAATAGTCGGCGAGGGCTTCCGGCTGGAGGTTGGTCCGCAACGAGAGGGTGGCGCCGCGCGGGGCCTCGGTCCACAAGTCGTAGTGGGCGTCGTCGGGGAGTGCGATGTCGGACGGGAGGGAAGATGGGCGTCTACGGGTTTCGGTTTGGTCGACCGTGATGGTTTGGCCGGCGGTCCGGATCTGGATGTTTCCGCGGTCGAAGATCAGGGTGGTGTTGGTGTCGCCTGTTTCGGCCCGGATGGCGGTGAGCAACCGGTCGGGGTCGATGGAAGGCGTGGTTGAGTCATTCCTGCCACATCCGAGGGCAAGGCTCAGGACGGCGAGGAGGGAGAAAACGCGGAGGGCTATCATCCCACGGAACCTAGCGAGTAAGGATATGGGAGATACTGGGTTTTCATGGCGACAACTCCGGCCACTATGGTAATAAGGCTCACAACAACATGCAAGGTAATCGGCAAGCAAAGATGGAGTGGGCTGTGGAAGGCTCGTTGGTGGCGTTTCCGGCGGCCGGGGAGCGCAAGGGGCGAATGCTGGACGGGTTTTACCGGCCCGCAGGCCAGAAGCGCGCGCCCCTGATGGTGTTTGTTCACGGAATGGGGAGCAATTTCTACCGATCGTCGCTGAAA
>CAYNHA010000210.1:0-5329 GCA_964397035.1 uncultured Verrucomicrobiota bacterium | reverse complement strand
TCGAAGGGATAGTGCTGCTGGGCGTAGGGCATGGAGCCGGACTCGAACCAGCAGTCGAGCACCTCGGGCGTGCGGCGGTAGGTCTTGCCCTTGAGCTGGAAGGTGATTTTGTCGACGTGGTGCTTGTGCAGGTCGGTCACCTTCTGGCCGGAAAGTTTTTCCAGTTCGGCGATGGAGCCCACGCAGACCATGTCCTGGCCATCCTCGGAAATCCACACGGGGATGCAGGAGCCCCAGAAGCGGTTGCGGGAAATGTTCCAGTCCTTGGCGTCCTTGAGCCAGTTTCCGAATCGCTTTTCGCCGACAGCTTGCGGCACCCAATGGACGGTGTCGTTGTTGGCGGCGAGGCGATCGTGGAGATCCTCGACGCGCACATACCACGCCTCGATGGCGCGATAGATGAGCGGGGTGTCGGTGCGGGGGCAGAAGGGATAGGAGTGGACCAGTGTGGACTGGTGGATGAGTTTTCCGGCGTCCTTGAGAGAGCGGATGATCTGCTTGTCGGCGTCCTTGCAGAAGATGCCGTGGTATTCGGGCACGGATTCGGTGAAGGCGCAGACATCATCGAGATAGTCGCGCAGGGGGATGCCGGCGGTTTTGCAGACGCGAAAGTCGTCTTCGCCGAAGGCAGGGGCAATGTGGACGAAGCCGGTGCCGTCTTCGGTGCTGACGAAGCCGTCGTTCAGCACGCGGAAGGCGCCGGGCGTGTCGGCAAAGGTCGGGAAGATCGGTTCGTAGGTCAGTCCAAGAAGGTCGGAGCCTTTCCAGGAGGCCAGCTTGGTGAATTGCTCGGCTTTCTTGTAGTAGGCGGAGAGGCGGGCCTCGGCGAGGAGATAGATTGTGCCCTCGACGTTGTCCTTCACCGCGACATAGTCGATGTCGGGTCCGGCGCAGATGGCGAGGTTGCCATAGAGGGTCCACGGCGTGGTGGTCCAGATGAGCGCATAGACGGGGGCGCCGGCCGTGTCGAGTCCGGCGGGCGGGCGGGCGAGTTTCACGCGCACGGTGATGGAGGGGTCTTGGACGTCCTGATAGTTGCTGCCCGCCTCGAAGTTGGAGAGGGGGGTATTGAGCTTCCACGAATAGGGCATGATGCGGTGCGACTGGTAGACCCGCCCCTGTTCCCACAGTTGCTTGAACACCCACCAGATGGACTCCATGAAGGAGACGTCCATCGTCTTGTAATCGTTGTCAAAATCGACCCATCGGCCCATGCTGGTGACGGTTTTTCGCCACTCTTCGACATAGGTCAGCACCATGGAGCGGCAGGTCTCGTTGAAGACGTCCACGCCCTTGGCCACGATGTCGGCCGCGCCGGAAAGGCCGAGTTTTTCCTGCGCCAGCGCCTCGATGGGCAGCCCGTGGCAATCCCATCCGAAGCGGCGCTCGACGAAATGCCCGCGCATGGTCTGGTAGCGCGGGGCAATGTCCTTGATCGTGCCGGCGAGCAGGTGGCCGTAGTGCGGTAGGCCCGTGGCGAAGGGGGGGCCGTCGTAGAAAATGTATTCCTTGGCGCCCCGGTGGTTCTCGATGGATTTCTGGAACGTGCCATCTTCCTGCCAGAAGCGGAGGATTTCTTCTTCCATTTGCGGGAAGGACAGTTTGCTGGAAACGGGTTTGAACATGGGAATACCTCGGGGTGGGAATCAGCCGCGGACGAAAGGGGATGGGCTTGGAGAGGGCCTTAGTCGGGAATGAACAGTTTTTGGCCCACGAAAATCGGGGCATCGACGCTCTTCATGCCATTGGCTTCCGCGATGACAGACATCTTCACATTGTAGGCCGCCGCGATCTTGGAAAGGCTCTGGCCAGGCTGGACGACATGCTCGATTCCGCTTTGCGAGGCCGAACGGGTCGTGGATTTTGCCGTGGCGGACGAGGATGACGAGGAAGATTTCAGCAGCGCGGCAATCTTCTTGGTGATGTCGTCGTAGATATCCTTCTTGTCTTGCACCCGGGCAGCATCCAAGGCGCGGATCTGGCGTTGAAGATCGTCCAGTTGCGTTTGCACGGATTGGACCTGGGCGGCGGAGGCATAGGAGGGCTGGCTGGACCGGGACGAGGCCACATCGCCCTGCACGCGGCCAAGTTCGGCCTCCGAGGCATCCAGCCGCGCCGTGAGGCGGCGGATTTCTTCGCGGAGATAGCCCACGTCGGCCTGGGAGGCGGGAGGAGGTCCCTCGTCTTCCTGCGTGGTGACACAACCGGTTCCGGCCATGGCCAGGCCGGCGGCAAGAGGCAAAAGATGAATGAATTTTTTCATGCGGGGCACAATAGGATTTCCTGCGGCGGGGCGCAAGAAAATGCATCGTTCGACCAGCCGGAATGCACGGGGAGGGAAGAAAATACCGACTCGGAAAATCAACTATGTATTATAATAACTAGTTTATGGCGAGAAAGGGCCAATGCGAGGGACGCGGGATGCCCATTTGCGTGTCCTCCGCGTCCAGATCAAAGGCGGTGCGTTCGTTCGCCTGGCCCCAAGGCATGGAAAGGTTGCCATTGGGAGGAGGGGGCTTTATAGTCCCCCCTCTATGCGATTCTGGAGTTCCATTTGGATGGTCCTTGTGCTGGCGGCGGGGATGGGGTTGGCCGTGCCGAAGGAGGCGCAGGCCCAGGTCCGCACCCTGAAGGCGGTGACCTATGCCGGGAAACGGTATGTGGCGCTCAAGGATCTGGCGGCGATGTACGGGTTGCCGCTGACGATGCCGGGAGGGAAGGCGGTCCAGATTCGCGGGCAGTTCACCCAGCTTCTGTTCACGGCGGACGGTCGGCAGGCGGTGATCAACGGCACCACGGTCTGGCTCCATGCGCCCGTGATCAAGGTGGCGGGCAACTGGTCGATCACGGATGCTGATGCGCAGATGGTGGTGGATCCGCTGGTGCGCCCTTCGGCGTTTCTGGCGACGAAGGGAACGCGCACGGTGGTGCTGGATGCCGGCCATGGGGCCAAGGATCCGGGCACGATGGGGAAAACGGGCGTGAAGGAAAAGGACATCGCGCTTGATATCGCCCTGCGCGTGAAGGCGCATCTGGCTGCGGCGGGCATTCGCGTGGTGATGACGCGCGACACCGACCGCTTCTGGGAACTGGAGGACCGGCCCTATCTGGCGGCGCGCGGCGGGGGAGACCTTTTCGTGAGTCTGCACATGAATGCCGCCTCTTCGCGGACCGTGCAGGGTATCGAAACGTTCGTGACCGCCGTGGAGAACTATCCCCCCACCTCCGAATCCCGGCTGAACGGCAAGTATCCCTCCGTGCCCAACAACCAGTTCAACCATTCCAATACCATTCTGGGCACGCAGATTCACCGCTCCCTGGTGGGAATCACGCGTGCGGAAGACCGCGGACTGAAGCGGGCCCGGTTCGTGGTGCTGCGCAACTCCGCCATGCCGGCGGCGTTGGTGGAGTGCGGGTTCCTTTCGAATCCAAAGGAAGAGCAGAAACTTGCCACGCCGTCCTACCGTGAAACGGTGGCGCTGGGCATTGCGCAGGGCATCCTGAACTATTTTGCCTTGGTGAAGCGGGCAAAGGTGGAATTGGGCGCGCCGCTGATCCAGGCCCCCACGCAGGTGGTGGCGGCTCTGGCGCCTGCCGCGCCGCCGCCTCCCGTGGCGCCGACACCGATGGCCGCGCGTGCCTGGGGGCCGACCTCGGTCCCGGCGGCTTCTGTTCCGCCTGCCGCCCCTGCGCCCGTGGTTTCTGTGGCGGCGCCCGTCGCGGTTCCGGCCCCGGCTCCGTCGGTGCAGCCTGAACTTCCGGTGGCAGCCCCGGCTGCTGTGGCGGAGGCTCCTGTTTCGGCGCCCGCGCCCGTACCGTCCCCCGCCATGGCACCCGCGCCTCCGCGGATCTTGCAAGCCATTGCGCCGCCGCCCTCCAAGTTGCTGAATCCCAGCCTGGCCACCCGTGCGCAGTAGAGCGATGGGGTGGCGGTGACTTTTTCCCGCAGTAAGGAGATGAACACATGAAAAAATCGAGTCTGGAATTCCTGAAGCGCCTGATGCTGGCCATTTCGCCTTCGGGCTATGAGATGGATGCGGTGCGCGTTTTCCGCAAGGAGGCCGAATCCTTCGCCGCCGACGTGCGCACCGATGTGCATGGCAACACGGATGTGGTGGTGAATCCGGGCGGTTCGCCCCGCGTGATGCTGGCCGGGCACTACGACGAAATCGGCTTCATCGTCACGCTGATCGATTCCCGCGGCTACCTCTGGGTGGCGCCCATCGGCGGCTGGGACCCGCAGATTCCGCAGGGGCAGCGCGTATCGATCCGCACGGCCAAGGGCGTGGTGCCGGGCATCATGGGCAAGGTGCCCATCCACCTGCAGAAGCCCGAGGAGCGCAAGAACGTCACGCCGCTGACCGACCTGTGGGTGGACATCGGCGCCAAGAACCGCAAGGAAGCGGAGAAAATGGTATCCGTGGGCGATCCGATGGTGATCGACCAGGGCGTGGGCGAACTGCCCAATGGGTTGCTGGCGGGGCGTGCCTTCGACGACCGTGCCGGCGCCTTCGTCGTGCTGGAAGTGGCGCGCCTGCTCGCGTCGATGTCGCCCAAGGCCGAGATCCATGCCGTGGGCACGGTGCAGGAGGAGATCGGCAGCCGCGGGGCCACCACCTCCACGTTTGGCATCGCGCCCGACGTGGGCATTGCCGTGGATGTGACGTTTGCGACGGACCACCCGATGATGGATTCCGCCGAAAAGCGCGAGGGCAAGGTGTTGCTGGGCGGCGGCCCGGTGCTTTCTCGTGGTGCCAACATCAACCCCGTCCTCTACGAGCACCTGCTGCAGACCGCCAAGAAGCAGAAAATCCCTGTGCAGATCGTGGCCGATGGCCGCGCCACGCCGACCGATGCCGACCCCATCCAGATTTCGCGCGCCGGGGTGGCCACCGCGCTCGTCAGCATTCCGCTGCGCTATATGCACACGCCCAGCGAGATCCTCAGCGTGGAGGATTTGGAAAACACCATCCGGCTCCTGGCGCACGCCATCGCCGCGATGAAGCCCGGCCAGAATTGGATTCCGTTTTGAGGAAATTATAAACCGCAAATGAACGCAGATGGACGCAAATTAAAACATTCATTCTTTCATTTGCGTGAATTTGCGTCCATTTGCGGTTGCAAGATCGAGGAGCAAACATGATCAAAGTCAAAGTAGTCGGATGCGGGGGATATGGCGGAGTGGGGATCGTGGAGCTGTTGCTGCGGCACCCCGAGGCCAAAATTCAAACCCTGGTGGCGGCCACGGAAACGGGCATGGCCATGAGCGATCTCTATCCCCACCTGAAGGGATTCTGCGACCTGCCCATCCTGAAACCCGACGATCCCG
>CAYNHA010000209.1:0-2725 GCA_964397035.1 uncultured Verrucomicrobiota bacterium | reverse complement strand
GACGGCCGCGATGCCCTGCGCGCCGACGCCGTAGCCGATGAACATCCGGTCCACGACGTTGTAGAGCGCGTTGACGAGCATCCCCACGATCGCCGGCACGGAATAGCGGACCAGCAGGGGCCCGATGCGGTCGGTGCCCATACGGTCGGCGGCGTCCGGCGGGGCCGGGGCGGGATTGGCGGTCGCGGCGTCCATGGCGGCAAATCGGGCGGCATTCTATGCCGGGCCCCGCCCGAGGGCCAGTCCAGAATCGGAGGGCCGAGATCCGAGGTCGGAGGTCCGAGTTAGGAAAACATGGCCTGACAGCACCGTCCAATCCTGCAACACGATGCACCGCATGGTGCTGCACATAATGACCATCTTGCTGGCGATAGTATGTTTCGCTTTGACGGTAGCATGTTTCGCTGTATATTTTTAAAAGCTTTTAGATTACCGATTGAGCAGAGAGCTGGGATGGTAATAAAAAATGTTGTTAGGATCTTGTTTTCGGCTTGCTTCAGGTAAGTAGTTTCCCTTAAATGTGCCAAGTTAAAGAACGCAATAGCGTTTACCCTTAAAGGAGCGGTCGCATGAAGAAATTGATGTGGGGTTTGGTTGGTGTGGCATTGGCCGCTTCCGTCGTGGCCGCTTCGGCGCAGGAAGTCCTGAGCGCCAATACCATCGGGTACATCAAGAAGGAATTGCCCCCGGGCGGCAAGCTGATCAATCTCGCGGTGCCGCTGTTCAGCATGACCGAAGGCTCGAACGTTTTCGGCCGCACCTCGTTCGCGCAGGAAGCCCCGAACGGGTCTTTCGTTTATTTTTGGGATGTCTCAAACCAAGTTTGGAGCGGCGGGGGAAAAAGCACCAAGGGTGTATGGGCGTCTGGCCAATCCAACTACGTGATCAAGGCCGGCGAAGGTTTCTTCCTGAAGTCGCCGACGAATGCCGTCGTCGCGACGGAAATCACGATCGCGGGCGAAGTGCCGGCGCTGGCCACGCAGACGCGTGCCATCTCAGGCGCTGCCACCCTCGGGACGGTAGGCAATCCCTATCCTGCTGATTTTAAATTTGGCGAATCTTCTCTAGCTAGAAATGCGGCAAATGGATCGTTTGTTTATTTTTGGGATGCATCAAATCAGGTTTGGAGCGGTGGCGGCAAAAGCAGTAAGGGCGTATGGGCGGCCGGCCAGTCCAACTACGTCGTGAAGGCGACGGAAGGCTTCTTCCTGAAGACCAGCAACGCGACGTCGTGGGTCTGGACGAACGCGAAGCCCTACACCTGGCCCTAAACCGGCCGGTTCCGAAAAGGACGCCCCCCTCGGGCGTCCTTTTTTTGTGCCGTGCGCGCATCCATGGTTTGCGCTCAGGCATCCAGCCTGAAGGCTGCACTACGAACGAAGCCCGCACGTAGTCCACGCTTCAGCGTGGGGCTCTGTTCGCTTCGCATGGAAATCCGCGCCCGTTTTACCGATGCTTTGCCCGATTTTACTAAAATTTCGGCCCGGAATGCCGAAAAAACCCGATTTTGGCCGAAAAACGGCGTTTTTGGGGCGTTTTTCGGCATTTTCGGCCATTTTTTGCCGTTTTTTCGGCCGTTTTCGGCCCGTGAAACGGTTCGGGCGGCGGGGCGGAACGCGCCCGGATTTTACCGAAATTTTTTCCGAACATTTCACTTGCGCGCGAGTCGGCGTTTGCGCTACTTTGGCACCCGAGCGTTGGAAAGGGTTTCCGGCGCGGACGATTTAAAAAAGAAGCTCCAAGGAAAACATCATGAAGAAGATTCTCCTGGCTCTCGCAGTTCTCGCCGTGGCGACCGCGACGTCGTTCGCCGGCGTCGGTATCAACTGGACTACCGGCTACGGCGTTTATGACCACAACGCGGTGGATTTGAGCGGCGCCACCGGCGCCATCGGCGACAATTTCGCCGTGACTTGGCAGCTCATCTACGCGGGCGCGGACAATACGGCCGACCTTCCGGACACCAGCCTCGGCGGCGCGGGCATCGCGGACGACTATGTGACCGACGACGACGTCGTCTGGGGCTCCCGCGTCATTCCGGTGGGTGGCGGCGCGGCCGGCGACGGATCCGAATGGAATAATTGGTTGTTGGACGCGGGCTCTCCTGGCACTACGGTTTATCAAGATCTTGCTTGGAACACGGCCGGCTTCGTGTATCAGCGCATTTTCGAAAATCCCATTCAGGCCGGCGCCTGGTACTTCCAGACAGATCTGGTTGCTCTCAATACTAGCTATACCGGCGGTGGTCAGACCGCAGACGATTTCACGGCCGACGGCGGCGTGGGCGTGCAGCCCGACACGCAGATCCCCGGCGCTCCGGTTCCTGAGCCCGCGACGATGGCGCTGCTGGGCCTCGGCGCCCTGACGATGGCGATCCGTCGCCGTCGCGCCTAATTCTTCGCCTAGCGCGAATGCAACCCCGACCGGGAAACCGGCCGGGGTTTTTTATTGCAAGCCCAACAGCCGAAACTCCGAATTGCGCGAATGGCACGAATGGGGACGCGCGCAGCCCAACAATGAATTAGTTTTTGCTGGATTTGATTCGTGTCATTCGCGTGATTCGTAGTTTTGCCCGGAGTTCAATTCTCTTTGGCTGTTTTCCGCGTTTCCGGTATGGTTTCCGGCCATGAGCAAAACCCAACGGACCTTGTGGCTGAACGCGACCGTCTTCCTGACCGGGGCGGGCATCATGACGGTGGAGCTGGTGGCGAGCCGGCTGATCGCG
>CAYNHA010000208.1:0-7203 GCA_964397035.1 uncultured Verrucomicrobiota bacterium | reverse complement strand
AAGTGCCCCTTGTCCAGATCATCCGCCTCCACGTTGGAAAGCTCCTGCACGAACAGGGCCAGGGGCTTGCCCATCACCCACAGGTCCAGTTGCGCGAAATAGACCACGGGCGTGTATTCCGTCTTCCACGCCTTGTTCGTGGTGCCGCCGGAAACCGTTCCGTTCATCGTGCTGTTCCCGTACGCATTGTTTTTCGATTCCCAGTCCAGCACGTCGTAGCCTTCCACGTTCTGGAACGCGTAGCCCGCGGCCCCCGCCGTCAACGCGATTTCCGGAATGAATTGGATCTTCGCCGCCACCTGCCCCGCATAGAGCATCAAGTCATCTTCCGCCGAACGCTCCTGCACCCACAGATAGCCTCCATTGGCCATCACGGTGGCCATGCCCCGGCTGAACTGTCCCTTCGCCGCCAATCCTTCCGGCGTGACATCGCCGTCCCACACCAAATCATCCGGCAGGGTGATGAACGGATTCTTCATCTTGCCCGCAATCGCATGCAGCTCATCCGGCCTGTCCCCGAAGAAGCTGTAGTCGGCATACGCCAGGCTCAACCGCATTTCCTTTTTTCCGAATCCATCGCCCAGCGTCTGGTTTCCGGAAACCGGATCGGTTTGCCCGGTCGACAATTCCAGTCCGGCCTTCAATCGGTCATTCACCTTTGCTTCGGCACCCAACCGCGCCCGGATACGATTCCGCTCCCGCGTATACTCTTCCCCATCGGCGTCCTTCTTCGAATCATCCTGGATGGTCTCGAAGCGGTAGCGCAGATCCCCCTTGAAGGAGAGCGAATCCGCCCACGTCTTCGGGGCCGGAGCCACCGGCGCATTGGATTGCGCCAGGGCCACGCCCATGCCACCCGCCAACGCCATGATACCCACCAGCCGTCGTTTCCATTGTTTCATCGTTCGGTTCCTTTCTATGGATGGGCCGCCAGGGCCCTGTTCGTTTTTCACGATCCACAGGACACCACGCCGCCATTCGCGCCTGGTGAGCGCCTGGTTAGAAATCCGTGAAACATTCAATGAAAAACGTTTAACGTTCTTCAATTACGGCATTGTTTTTCTGCCGGAAAACGCCCATGCTGGCTTCAGAAAACGCGGCCAGAACATGAGCACACCCCACCACGCACACTCCGGCAACCGCCCCGCCCCCCCCTCTTTGGCCGCCCGCCTTCGCTCGCTGCCCTTGTTTGCGGATTGCTCCCCCTCGCAAGCCGAATCCCTGGCTTCCCATGTCGAGGTTGTGTCCTACCCCCGCCACCAACCCATCCATCCGGAGGGCCAGCCCGGCCCGGCCATTCACGTCGTCTGGGAAGGCGAAGTCGTTCTCGAAAAAAGCCGGGGTCCAACGGAAGAGCCCATGCGCCTTTCCATCGTGAAGAAAGGGGAGTGCTTCGGCATCGGCGAGTTCATGCTGCCCGCCACCATCACCACGGCAACCGCGCTGGCCGACTGCGAACTCCTGAGGATTTCCGGCGAAAACTTCCGCCGGTATTTCCTGTCCGTCGAATCCATTCGAGAACAAGTCATGCTGGACCTTTCCCGCATCGCCAAATTCCTGTTGTTTGCCGTTGTGGCCGGCACCGGCACCCAGATGCTGGCTTTCTACCTTCGCAAGCAGTGCCTCGAACAGGCGGTCGAAACCGACGGAAAATTCCACATTCAACGCAAGATTCTCCAACCCGAAATCGCCTCCCTGCTCAACATGAGCCGCGAACACGTCACCCGCCTCTTCTCCCGCCTCCAGGAACAAGGCGCCGTCGATTTCAACCGGGGCTACCCCATCGTCGACAAGCGGTGGCTTCAATCCGTCGTCACCGACACCGATTTGGCCGATTTCATCGTCTACCGCGACTATCCTCAGTGATCCCCGTCACTGACGGATCCCGGGGAATTCTCCTATTCTGCTCCACATGAAACATTGCATTGCCGCCCTCCCCCTTTTCGGCATAAGCGGAATCGCCCTCGCCGTGGTTCTCGTTCTGCCCGCTCTGCTTCTGCCGCAGACTTCGCACGCCGGCACAAGCCTGACGGTCATCGTCACCAACATTCCTTCCGGATGGGGAACCGCCAACGGCGATTCCATTTCCATCATCGGCACCTTCAACGGCTGGAGCCTCGGCAACAGCGCGACCATCGCCGACCATTCCTTGCGCTACGATTTGTCTTCGGTCAACCTGTCGGCCCTGGGTTCGGATTGGGCTGACCGCCCCGCTGGAGCCAACATCGGCTTCCGCTTCGTCGCCTCCTCCGACATCGCCAACACGCTCATTCTGGCCGATTTCTTCGCCAACGACGGCAACTTCCGCCTGGCCCTCCGGGAAGGCACCACCAACACGGTCGAAATCAATGCCGGCCCCATCCGCACGCTCGTCGACCAGTCCTCCGCCGTCCGCGTCAACGGCGTCCGCGAGCGGGAAGTGGTCGCCATCGACCGCGACCGCTTCGCCTTCCCGGGCGGGTTGTGGAAGGCGCTCGTCATGAGCTACGACGACGGGCATGAACAAGACCGGGGACTGATCCCCATTTTCAATCAGTATGGCATCAAGGGAACCTTCCACCTCTGTTCCGAATGGTTCGACAAATCCACCTTCGTCAGTTCCGAAGACGTGCGCACGATCTACGCCCCCCACGAAGTCTCCGTCCATTCCGTCAATCATCCCACCTTAAGCGACCTCGACGACGAAAGCATCCGCTGGCAGGTGGGCCACTGCCGCTGGGCGATTTCTCAATTGACCGGCTACAACCCCAACAGCATGTCCTATCCCATGGGCGGCTATAACAACAACGTCTTCACGCAAATCGCCGGCCAAGGCATCACTTGCTCCCGAACCGTGAAACCCACGTTTTCATTGGATTATCTTCCCCCCAATCCGTTGAAATGGCATCCCACCTGCCACCACGCCAACGCCTCCGCCTTCGCCGATGCCTTCATCGACCGCTCGCAGGAACAAATGGCCCTGCTGTTCATCTGGGGTCACAGCTACGAACTCACCAACACCTACGCCGACAATAGCTGGGCTTATATGTCCTCCCTGTGCCAGAAACTCGGCCACCGCGGCGACACCTGGTATGCCGGAATGGAAGAGGTCCGCGCCTATCTCGCCGCCATCCAGGATCTGGCCTATCCTTCCCCAAACGTCATCCGCAATCCGTCCGGCACCCTTGCCGTCTGGGCCAAACCTGGCAATACGCTCCTCAAAATCGCCCCCGGCAAAACCATCACGTGGCCTTCCGGCTTTTCGTCGGTGGCCCCCGAAATTTCGAGCACGAATGCCACCCTGTCCATCTCCTATACCCCCGGCAGCAACGCCCTCTCCCGCGCCGCCTCGATCTATGCCCACATCGGCCACGATGGCTGGCAGGAGACCCGGGATGTTCTCCTCTCCCCCGGAGAGAACGGCGTCTTTACTGCCGCCTATGCCCCTCCCGCCGGATGCAAAACCGTCGAGTGGGCCTTCTTCGACGGCGGACAAATCTGGGATGACCATGGCGGGGGCGACTGGCGTTTTTCCATCCGCAACCCGCAGGCCGCCGAGCCGGCCGCGCTGGACATTGAAACCCGATCCCCCGTCATTCTGGCCAAATCCCCCTCCGACCAAAACGCCGTCGGCGAACGCGTCGATCTCCCGGAATCCGGCACCGCTATCAGTCCCTCATCGCAGGGGGGCTTCGGCGGCTTCGGAACCCTGCAAGTCCATTGCGACGCCACCAACCTGTATCTGGAAGGCACCGGCCTCGACACCGGCGGAAACAACAACGCCGTCCTGCTCTTCCTCCAGATCGACACCCTGCCCCATCCCGCCACCACCCTCTGGGATTTCACCGGCACTCCCTACGGCCTCGATTTCCTGCACAACGCCGTTTTCGATCCCGGCGTGAATGTCGCCATCCTGCTCGGCGACGAATATGGCGACGGCACCTTCCTGCACTTCAACCTCGAAAGCGGCTCCGACCTCGGCCAGGGCGTGTTCTACACCGACACCTCCGTCAAACGCTTCCTGCCCGTCCCCGGAGTCCGCCTCTCCCAGTTCGATGGCGTCTCCAACGCCCCCACCCTTTCCGTCGACGACGACGCCAACCGCCAAACCGATCGCTGGCAGCTCTCCATTCCCTGGTCCAGCTTGAATGCTCCCCTGGGGGCCGCCTCCGTCGGCTCGCTCCATCTGTACGGCCTCATCGCCAGCGATGGCACATCCGGCAACGATCGCTACCTGTCCGGCAATTTCCTTGGCCGCGGAATCTCCGGCGACCGCGACGGCTCCAACTTTGGATTCCATGTCGCCACCCTGTCCGGCCAACGCATCGGCCTCCCCGGCGCCGATTCCGATCTCGACGGCATGCCCGACCTCTGGGAACGCCGCCACGGCCTCGATGGCGCCACGGCAAACGATGCCAACGCCGATGCCGACGCCGACGGATTCTCCAACCACCGGGAATACATCGCGGACACCCGCCCGGAGGATCGCGATTCCCACTTCGAAGTGAAGGCTATTCTGCCGGGGCCTCCCTTCGAACTGCGCGCCTCCATGTCCTCCAACCGCGTCTATGCCCTCTACGCCAGCAGCAACCTCGCAACCGGAACCTGGACGTTGATCTCCCCTCCACGGCCCGGCACGGGTGATAACGACTCCATGTCGAACTCCAACTCCGCCGGCGGCCAGTTCTACCGATTGCAGGTCCGCCTGCCCTGATGCTCCGCCTAGCGGAACGGCAGCCGGATCGTGAACCCGCTGCCCTTCCCCGGCGTACTCTCGACCCCCACCGTTCCGCCGTGCGCCTGCGCGATGTGCTTCACGATCGCCAGCCCCAGCCCCGTTCCCCCCAGCGCGCGGCTCCGCGCCTGGTCCACGCGGTAGAACCGCTCGAAAATCCGGGACAGATGCCGCTGTTCAATCCCCGGTCCTTCGTCCTTCACGCGGATCCAAACGCCCTGCCCCTGCTCGCATCCGGCCGAGACCTCCACGCGGCAACCCTCCGCTCCATATTTGATCGCATTGTCGATCAGGTTCCCCACTGCCTGCTCCAGCAGCGCCGCATTGATGGGCAACACCAACCCCTCCGGGCACTCCACCGTCACCGCCGCCTTCTTGCCCTCCGCCGCGCGCGCGAAATTCCCGGCCGCGCGCCGGAGCACTTCGCGGACCGGACCGGCCTCCAGTGGAACTCTCCCCATCTGCCCCTCATGCTCCAGCCGCGACAAACTTAGCAGATCCCCCACGATCGCCCACAGCCGGTCCACCTGCCGCCCCATCATCGCAATGAAGCGCCGGTCTTCCTCGCGGTTCCGTGGCTCCGGCTCCATCAGCGTCTCCACGCAGCCCCGCAAGGCCGTAATGGGCGTCTTTAATTCATGCGAGACATTCGCCACGAAATCCTGCCTCATCTTTTCCAAGCGCTTCAACCGCGTCGTGTCCCCCATCGCCACCAGCACACCCATCCTCCTCCCGGCGGCATCCTCCAACGTCGTTCCATGCACGCGAAGGGTTCGCTCGCCATCGAGCTGGATTTCCATCTCCACATCCTCTCCCGAGGCTTGCACCGTCCTCACGAATTTCTGCAATTCAGGATTCCTCACCACCTCTTCGAGACTCTGCCCCCTCGCTTGCCCGCCCGCAAATCCAAGCAAACGGGACGCCGCCTCGTTCCAGTTCAGCACATATCCATTCGCATCCACCGCCAGCACCCCCTCCGACATGCTGGCAAACACCGCCTTCAGTTCGTTGCTCTGCTGCGTAATCGTTTGCAGCCGGGCACCCAACTGCTCCGCCATCTGGTTCAGCGTCCGCCCCAGCGAACGCATTTCGTCCCCCCCCGTGACGACTTCCACCCGCGCATGCAGATCCCCTTGGGCCATCCGTTCCGCCGCCTGGCGCATGTCTTCCAGGGGACGGCTGATTCTCCGCACCAGCACCCATGCCACAACTGCAAACAGCACCGCCGCTCCCGCCATCCCGGCACCCACCTCGACATAGGCCGCGTTCAGCGTGCGGCGGATGTCCGCCAGCGGCATCGAAACCCGCACAACGGCCACCACCGCGCCGTGCCGTTCCACCGGCACCGCCACATAGAGAAGCGTTCTCCGCAACGTGTCGCTGAACCGTTCCGAGTATCCCGTCCGGCCCGCCAGCGCCTCCCGGATCTCGGGACGGTTTCCATGGTTTTCCATCTCTTCCGGATTCGAATTCGAATCCCCCATCACCCGCCCATCCGGATACACCACCGTCACGCGCTGGCGCGCCAATCGTCCCCATTCCTTGCATTGCGCATCCACCCGTTCCGCGGCGGGCAAACGGGACGTATGCTGCAATTCGCTCGCCGCCCACTTTGCCTGCGAAAGAAGCTCCGTCTGCACCTGGTCCCGGTACACCCTCCGGATCGAACGGTGAGCCTGCCACCCCGCCGCCAGGAACGCCGCCGCCGCCGCCAGGAACAGCCACAGATAGACCCGCCAAAACAATTTCATGACGGCCTAGTCCTCGTCGCGAAAGCGGTAGCCCACGCCCCGCACCGTCTCGATGCAGTCCGCCCGGTCCCCCAGCTTCCGGCGGATCCCCACGATCTGCACATCCACCGCCCGGTCCGTCACCGCATAATCCTCGCCCTTCACCGCATCCACGATCTGCTCCCGCGTCATCACCCACCCCGGCCGCCCCGCCAGCAGGTGCAGAATGCGCAGCTCGGACACCGTCATCTCCACCAGTTCCCCGGCCACCCGCACTTCATGGCGGCCCGGATGGATTTCAATGTCCCGAACCTTCACCACCGCCTCCAGATCCGGCGGCGGCCCCCGGCGGCGCCGCAGCGCCGCACGGACCCTCGCAATCAGTTCCTTCATGCGGAACGGCTTCACGATGTAATCGTCCGCCCCCAGCTCCAGTCCCGCCACCACATCGCTTTCCTCGTCCTTCGCCGTCACCATCAGGATGGGAATGCCATCCGTCTTGTCGTTCTTCTTGAGCATCCGGCAGACCTCCAGCCCCTCCAGTCCCGGCAGCATCAAATCCAGCAAAATCAAGTCCGGCGCCTTGCGCTGAATGGCCTTCACCGCCTCCATGCCATTCGTCGCCGTCGAAACCGCGAATCCCTCCTTGGTCAAATGGTGCCGGATCAAATCGAGAATGTCCTCCTCGTCCTCCACCACGAAAATGTTCTTCTGCGCCATGGCGTTCTCCTGTTGCGTCCAAACCGCATCACCCGCCTG
>CAYNHA010000207.1:0-4461 GCA_964397035.1 uncultured Verrucomicrobiota bacterium | reverse complement strand
CGAAACCGCCCAGTTCGACATGACCGTCACCGGCCGCCGCCTCCGCTTCAGGAACGCCACCGCCACCGCCTATGGCGGAAAATTCACCGGCGGCGGCTCACTCTATCCCGTGGGTTCCGACTCCAACTGGCGCTACGAAGTGGACGTGCAGGCCAAGGATGCCCGCCTCGCCGACCTGCTCTCCGCCTCCTTCAAAAAGCCCCCCGGAGTCCTGCGCGGCACTCTGGATGGCAACGCCAAGGTCGGCGGCTACATCGGAAAAGGCACCGGTCCCCTCGCCACCGGCTCCGGCCATGCCGACATCCGCGGCGGTCTCCTCTTCCAAACCAAGTTGTTCAGCGGCCTCTCCGCCATCCTCTCCAAAATGCTTCCCGATTTCACCCTCTTTGCCCAAACCGACGCCAGCGGCAACTTCACCATCCGCAACAGCCGCATCCATTCCGACGACATCCGCCTCCAAGGCACGATCTTCAGCGTGAAGGCCGCCGGCGACTACGCCTTCAACGGCGCCCTCGACTACCGCGTCGAGGTCCAGCTCCTCCGCGGCGGCCCTGTCGCCGCCCTCGTCCGCCTTGCCACCTTCCCGGTCACCCGCCTCCTCGAATTCAGTCTCACCGGCACCTTCGAAGATCCCCACTGGCGCTCCGTCAACCTCAACATAACCGACCTCTTCTCCGGCGAATCCAAGCCGTAAAGACAGGATTCAGAATTCAGGAGTCGGAATTCTGAATTTCCCTCCTCCAACTCAAAAATCTTAATTCTCGATTCTTGATTCCTTTTAGATTGGTTCCCGCCGCCCCCCCCGATATAGTCCCCCCTCGCAATATTCTGAGCGATATCCACCCACCATCCCTTTTCGGCGACAACGACGAGGTTTTGCAGCCCCCAAAAAGCGCAAAACCCTCCTCCGCTTCTTCCCCTTCGGCCCCTCCCCAGCCTCCCCCCCCGCCCCATGCCGCGCCCCCTCCACCCGCAGCTCAGGCAGACGGCAAGGATCTGGGCGACGGCCCGCTCCACCACCTCATGGATGGCAATTTCCTGCAATACGCCTCCTATGTCATCCGCGACCGCGCCATCCCCGAAATCGATGACGGCCTCAAACCCGTCCAGCGCCGCATCCTCCACGCGCTCTTCGAAAAGGACGACGGCCGCTTCACCAAGGTCGCCAACATCGTCGGCCACACCATGCAATACCATCCGCATGGCGATGCCTCCATCGGCGATGCGCTCGTCACCCTCGTCAACCGCGGCTACCTCATCGAAGGCCAGGGCAACTTCGGCAACATCCACACCGGCGATCCCGCCGCCGCCCCGCGCTACATCGAATGCCGCCTCACCGATCTGGCCGCCACCCAGCTCTTCAACAAGGACCTCACCGACTTCATCCCCTCCTACGACGGCCGCAACAAGGAGCCCGTCGTCCTGCCCGCCAAGATTCCGCTCCTGCTGATGCTCGGCGCAGACGGCATCGCCGTCGGCCTCTCCACGCGCATCCTGCCCCATAATTTCGGCGAACTGCTCCAGGCGCAAATCGCCATTCTCCAGAAGAAGCCTTTCAAGCTCATTCCGGATTTCGTCCAGGGCGGACTCATGGACGTCCGCGAATACGACGAAGGCCGCGGCAAAGTCCGTATCCGCGCCGTCATCGAGCAAAAGGACGAAGCCACCCTCGTCATCCGCGAACTGCCCTTCGGCGTCACCACCGAACTCCTCATCGGTTCCATCGAAGATGCCGTCAAAAAAGGGAAGATCAAAACCAAGGCCATCCGCGACTACACCGCCGGCAAGGTCGAAATCGAAATCGCCCTCGCCCCCGATGCCGATGTCGCCCAGGCCAAGCAGGCCCTCTACGCCTTCACCCAATGCGAGGTCTCCGCCTCCCTCCGCCCCATCGTCATCCGCGAGCAGCGCCCTGTCGAAATGTCCGTCCACGACATCCTGCGCCACAACACCAAGCGCCTCGTCGAACTCCTGCGCAAGGAGCTTCAGATCGAGCGCAAGAAGATCGATGAAGCCCTCCAGGCCGCCTCCTTGATTCGCCTGTTCATCATTCATCGCATCTACAAGCGCATCGAGGAATGCAAAACCGCCCCCGCCGTCAAGGAAGCCATCCTCGAAGGACTCCTCCCCTTCCGCGACCAGCTTCGCCGCGACATCACCAACGACGATCTCGACATGCTCCTCGCCATCCCCATCCGGCGCATTTCCCTCTACGACATCAACAAGTCCCGCAAGGAGGAAGACGATCTCCTCGCCGATTTCGATTCCGTCGAAAAGAACCTTTCCGATGTCACCGCCTACTCCATCAAGTACCTGAAAAACCTCTACCGCGACCACGCCGACCTCCACCCCCGCCGCACCCGCGTGGAAGCCTTTGGCGAAATCGAAATCCGCGAACTCACCGCCAAGGAACACGCCATCACCATCGACCGCGAAAAGGGCTACCTCGGCTACGACGATGTCGGCGGCGAACCCCTCTTCCATTGCTCCTCCTACGACAAGATCATCCTCGTCTGGGACGACTGCCGCTACCGCGTCATTCCGCCACCCGACAAGCTGTTTGTCGACAAGAACCTCGTGTATGCCGCCATCTACGACCGCGACCGCGTCATGACCCTCGTCTACGAGTCCGAGCAAATCACCCACATGAAGCGCTTCGCCTTCGGCGGCGTCATCCAGAACAAGGACTACTTCTGCGTGCCCGAAGGCGAACCCGCCAAGGCCCTCTTCTTCTCCGACGCCCAGCCCGAAACCCTCTACGTGAAATATGCCCCCCGCAAAGGACAGCAGATCCACCAGCAGGAATTCGAGCCCAAGAAGGTCGCCGTCCGTACGGCCCGGACGCGCGGCATCCAAATGACCACCAAGCGCGTCACCGCCGTCACCACCCAGAAACCCCGCAACTGGGACGAACGCGCCGGCCCCAAAGGCGCCCTCCTCGACTAGTCTTTCCGCCGCCGCCGGAGCGCGGGCATCCGGTCCGCTTTGAACAGCGGGCAAGATGTCCACACTCCAGCAATACCCAAACGCCCTTTTCAGAATCTGAAACGGAGCGTGAAAATATGAATCTGGGCCTTCCTCGACGCGTGAACTCTCCCGGCCTACGGCACCAGAAAGGGGGCGTTGTCCACCAGTTTCTTGGTGGGTTCCCCATTGGCAAAAGCGGCGGCGACCGAGTATCGGTAGCTGCCGGGAACGCACATGCCCCGATATTGGAGGGCATCGAGGGTCAGGAATTTGCACAACTGCGCGGTTCCGGCGGCATTGAAAATGGAGAGGAAGTAGCTTCGAGCCTCGACGGGGGTTCCCGCTGGCCGCATCAGCATCGGCTGGCCTGGGGGGAGGACCATGGATTTTGGCCACGCCACACTCGTTTCGCGGGCGCGACAATCCAACGATTTCCACGGTTGGACGACCACCCACTCCTGACCGTTCCAGCCGTAGGCTTGGACGGAATAGAGGCCCGTCTTCAGCTTTGCGCGGTAATAGTTTTGTCCGATGGAGCCGCTGCGATGGGCCATTTGGGAAGGGGCGTGCGACCAAAAATCGAACCAGTAATGGGAGTAGGTTGCCGCCCCAGCGGCTTGAACGAGGATTTCGTTCCAGCCGGGCACGAGGAATGACCGGGACTCGCCGGCCGCAACCAACCCGACATCCACGGCTTCTTGGCTTTCGACAACGACGTTCGAGACGACCGCATACTTGAAGCCCAGCGCAAAATAGTCCGACACGACGTTGGGAACGATTTTGGTCGACCCGTTCGGCTCCAGGCCGAGCGAGCCGATTTTCGTGGACAAGGAGAGCCACGGATGGTCGTTCGGCAAGGCCAGCAGGTCATAGGTGCCGGGGGCCACCCCGGTGATTTTGAAGAGCCCGTTTTTGTCGTCGGAGGACGGAGCGGAAAAGGCGTATCCGCTGATTCCGCAATATTGCAATTGCCCTGCGCCGTTGCGCAGGAGGATGCATCCGCCATAGAGATCCTTGGCTCCGGAGGCGTCGAGCAGCCGTCCGAGCACGGTGCCGGTGGAACCGGAGAGCCGGCCGGCATGGTCGGGATACAGCCGGCACAGCGTGGCCCGGTCGTCAACCGACAGGACTGGCAACTCTTGGTCGTCGAATATCCGGCCCTCGGCCATGAGGGACGGCACGACGGGCAGATTGCCGCCGGGCTTGAGATAGGAGTGGTTCAGCCCAAGTCCATGCCCCAATTCGTGCGCGGTCAGGGCGGCGGCCCGGTTGATCGTATTTGTTCCGGTGAGCATATGAGGGTTGCCCGCCATATCCGTCACCACGTACGTATAGGTGTTCGTCGTGAAGTGTTCGCGGCCGCAAATAACATCAAAGTCGTCGATATAAGGGATGGCGTCCGCGCCCATTTCGAGGTTGGGAAAACAGGCACCCGACTGGCCATAGGAGGAGGCCCCGCGGGTTAGAGTGAGCACATTGGTTCCGTCCGCATGA
>CAYNHA010000206.1:0-7722 GCA_964397035.1 uncultured Verrucomicrobiota bacterium | reverse complement strand
GGGCCACTCGGTGATCAACACGCGATCCTGCGAAAACACGCCGCCTTCGTTCCCCACGAAATACGGAATGGTTCCGCCGATCCACGATCCGCGCGGCAACTGCCGCAGAGCCTTTTCATCGCCGGAAACCAGCAGGTTTTTGCCGTTCTGGATTTTCTGAGCCGCCTGGGAAATCGTAAAAATGCTTTGGGTCATGAAATACTCCTTGGTGGATTACACGCCGAGCGTAGTGAGATCTTTTTGGACGGAAGACAGTTGGGAATTGTTGAAATAGATGGCCCATAGCTCCGCGGCATGGGCCGCGAGCATGCCGGGATTGGCCTGGTAGCCCAGCCGAAGCCGCGCAATCATGATCTTGGCGGCCAAAAAAGACAGGGGGGGATTCTTCTGCCCCGTAATCAGATCCTTCCATACGGGATGGTCTTTGCCTGGTACTTGCATTCTTCGAACTCCTATTGTTGTCTCCGCCCGGGATGACTCCTCAGGCTGCTTCAGCGTGCGGCCAGACTAGTCCGATGTCCATCCACCGTCAATCGCTTTCGCCTCTCTTGCGTCGCCAGCTCGCAAGCGGTAAAGTCGCCGCCATGAAACGCCCAAACCTTGTCATCCTGGATGCCTATACCACCAACCCCGGCGACCTCTCCTGGGCGCCCGTGGAAGCCCTCGCCGACTGCACCGTGCACGACCGCACGCCGCCTGCCGAGGTGCGGACGCGGATCGGCGATGCCGAGGCCGTCCTGCTCAACAAGGCGGTTTTGTCTGCCGACACCCTTGAGAAGGCGCCAAACCTGAAATACGTGGGCATTCTCGCCACGGGCTGGAACACGGTGGACTTGGACGCCGCCAACCGGCGCGGCATCGTCGTGTGCAACGTCCCCGGCTACAGCACGGATTCCGTGGCGCAGCAAACCTTCGCCCTCCTGCTGGAACTGACCAACCAGGTGGCCCTGCATTCGGCCGATGCCCGCGCCGGGGGCTGGGCCCGGAACGCGGACTATTGCTACCGCCTCACCCCCCAGATGGAACTCTCCGGTCTCGTGATGGGCATCGTGGGCTTCGGGCAGATTGGCCAGGCCGTCGCCCGCATCGCCCGCGCTTTCGGCATGCGCGTTCTCGCCCACCGGCGCGACACCCGCGTGCCGCCGCCGGAAGGCGTGGACTATGTCGACCTCGACCGCCTCTTCTCGGAAAGCGATGTCGTCAGCCTGCATTGCCCCCTGTCCACCGCCACGGCCGGCCTGGTCAATGCCGCGCGCCTGGCCCGAATGAAGCCTACGGCTTTTTTGATCAACACCTCGCGCGGGCCGCTGGTGGTCGAGGAGGACCTGGCCGAGGCACTGCGCCAAAACCGGATCGCGGGAGCGGCCGTGGATGTTCTCTCCACCGAGCCGCCGTCCCCTCAAAACCCCTTACTCACCGCCCCACGGTGCATCATCACTCCGCACATCGCCTGGGCCACGGCCGCCGCACGGAAGCGCCTGATCGACATCGCCGCCGAAAACCTGCGCGCCTTCCTGGCCGGACACCCCGTCCACGTCGTGCCCCGCTAAAACCATCAAACGAAACAAGCCATTCCCCATGCCGCACACCAGCCATCGCGTCAGTCGCTTCACCGAATCCGTCATCCGCCGCATGACCCGCGTGGCCATGGAGTGCGGCGCCGTCAATTTGTCACAGGGCTTCCCCGACTTCGACCCGCCCGGGGAATTGCGCCACGCGCTCGAAAAAACGGCCCACGCCGGTCCCCACCAATACGCCGTGACATGGGGCGCCCCCAATTTCCGGCGCGCGCTCGCCCGCAAGCAAAGCCATTTCACGGGGCTCTCCATCGACCCGGACTCGAATATCGTCGTCACCTGCGGCAGCACCGAGGCCATGATGGCCGCCATGATGACCGCCTGCAATCCCGGCGACAAGGTCATCGTGTTTTCGCCGTTCTACGAAAACTATGTCGCCGACACCATTCTCTCCGGCGCCGAGCCCATCTATGTCCCCCTGCGGCCGCCGGACTTCGCCTTCGATCCCGCCGAGCTGCGCCGCGCCTTCGAACAGCGCCCCAAGGCGCTGATCCTGTGCAACCCCTCCAACCCCACCGGCAAGGTGTTCACTCGCGACGAGCTCCTGCAGGTGGCCGCGCTGGCCCAGGAATTCGACGTGTTCGTCATCACCGACGAAGTCTACGAGCACATCGTCTACGCCCCGCATCGCCATACATACTTTTCCACGCTGCCCGGCCTGTTCGACCGGACGATTTCGTGCAGTTCGCTTTCGAAAACCTATTCCATCACGGGTTGGCGGCTCGGCTACATCGTCGCGCCGCCCGCCTTCATCGATGGCGCGCGGAAAGTGCACGACTTCCTCACCGTGGGCGCCGCCGCCCCCTTGCAGGAAGCCGCCATCGCCGGGCTGGACATGCCGGATTCCTACTACGCGGAGCTGACCGCGCTCTACACCCGGAAGCGCAACCTTTTTCTGGGTGGCCTGCGCGAAGCCGGCCTCACCTTCACCGAACCCGAGGGCGCCTATTACGTGATGGTCGACATCTCCGAATTCGGCGCCGCCAACGACACCGCGTTCTGCGAGTGGCTCGCCCGTGAAGTCGGCGTGGCCGCCGTCCCCGGTTCCAGCTTTTTCCGCGAACCCGTCCACCACCTCATCCGCTTCCACTTCGCCAAGCAGGAAAGCACCCTGCGCGAAGCCATTTCCCGCCTCGCCCGCCTGCGCGAAAAAGCCGCGCAACGCTGACGCCCCATTTTGCCCGCCCGCCATCCAATCAAAGGGACGGCGCGCGTCTTCCCGCCCTACTCCGCCCGGATGCGATAAAACGCATTCCCTGCCGCATCCCGGTCCGTGTAGCTCGTCACCGGCTCCACACCCGGAATGCCCGTGGCCAGCGAGTCAAAACCCTGCTGCAAATCCACGCTCTTCAGGATCTCGTAGGTGTCCTGCGCCCGCCCCAGCCAGCGGATCGTCACGCCATCGGCCGTCGCCGCCACGTTGTTCAGCCGCAAGTTCCACACGGCCACATCGAACGGCCCGTATACCTGCGCATCGCCATCGGTCTCGGTTTCCACCAGCTTGTAGCGGAACGTGTCCGCCGCATTCGCCGCTGCGTCCACCACGCCATAGCTTCCGCCCATCTCGCCGGTGGCGGGGATCAACGCGCCATTCAGCTTCACCCAACCCGTGCCATCCCACCGGTACACGTCGAAGCCAACGGTGTCTTCTTCCGAGGCCGTCTGCCAACACACGGCAACCTGTCCGTTCTCCACGCGCAAGCCAAAGTCGAGCAAAACGACCCGCGTGGTCCCCACGTAGCTGAAGGCGTTGCTTCTCACCGTTTCGCCATAGCCTGCCGAAACCACCACCACGTCGCCGGTCGCCCCCGCGCCCGTGGCGTTCGCCGTCACCACGATCTGCGTCGATCCATTCACGCCCGTCACCGTGGCCGCCACGCCCGCCAGCGTCACGCCCGTCACGTCGCCCAGCGTTCCATCGCACAGGTTCGTGCCCGTGATGGCCACCGTGAAGCCTCCCGCCATCGATCCGCTGAAAGGCCGCACGCCGATGCCAACGGCCTCGCCCGGATAGCGGTACACGTTGGTAAACACTCCGCCGTCCGAATCGTAGCCTCCCGCCGAATAGATCACGTTGGAGAACACCGCCACCATCGCGCCCGCAAAATCCGCCGGCGTTCCGACCCGCTGGCCCCACACCTCGCCGTTGAACCGGTAGACGTTGGTCTTCGTGGCCCCATCGTGCCCGCCCACCGTCCAGATCGCATCGTCGTACGCCACCGCCGCCATCTCATACCGCCCCACCGGCTGGGCGGCCACGCCTTCCCACCCCGTGCCATCGAACCGAAACACATTGGTGAGATAGGGCACCCCTTCGCGCATGCCGCCGATGACATAGATTTCGTTGTTCAAAACCGCCGCCGCGTGCTCCGTCAATCCAAACGGAAGCGCCACATCCTCGCTCCAATTGGTTCCATCGTACCGGTAGACGTTGGGCGACAGCGTTGTTCCATCGTGCCCGCCGATGTAGTAGAGCGCGCCGTCCCGGACCGCCGCCTGTCCCACCATGCGCACGGCGGGCAACGGCGCCACTTCCGTCCACGCCGTCCCGTCGAAGCGGTACACGCCGTTCGTGGCTCCACTCGAATTGTTTCCACCCACGCTGTAGATGGCCCCGTTGAATTCCGCCACGGCATTGAACGCCAGGGGCACCGGCAGGCCCGACACTTCCGTCCAGCCGATTTCCGAAAACCGGTATACGTTGCTGCGGAACGCCCCGCCTCCCATTCCACCCACCACGTACAACTGCCCGTTCAGCGCCGCCGCCCCGCCATACTGGCGCTCTCCCGGCAAGCCCACCGTCTCCGTCCACCGCCCGTAGTCGTTGGTGCTCTGCCCCCCGAAAATGCTTCCCGCGGGATGATAGAGATAACAGTCCAGCCGCAGGTTGGATCCCCGCGTGGTGGAATCGATGCCGATGTCCACCGGCGTCGACGACATGGCCGGCGGCGCCACCACCGCCACCCAGTTCGCGCCCTGCCCCGAAATGCTCAGCGCCGCCACGCCATCGAACGTCACGTTCGTCACGTCCGCTCCATCGCCAATGTCCGGCACGCAATTCGTGATCACCACCACGTTGCCGCCCGCATGGGGACCCGCCGAAGGCAGCACATCGCAGGTGATCGTGGACACGATCGCCGGCACATTGCTGTCCAATTCGGCTTCCATCACGCCATCACCGCCCGTCTCGTATCCGCTACCTCCTGTGACATCGATATACCCCCCGGCCTGAACGGAAGACAAGGCATAGATCCCAATCAAACCACCACCACCGCCGCCGCCCTTGTAGTCGTCGCCATCACTGGATGCCCCCCCCGTTCCGCCCAAGGCCGTGACGCCTCCGGACACATTCACATCGTACGCATACACCAAAATCGCCCCGCCGCCGCCGCCGCCGCCTGCCCCACCCCGGCCGTTCAACCCGCCCCCCGAAGCGCCATTGGCCACAATTGATCCCGACACCGACAGACTGCCCAGCGCGCCAAAAGCCACCGCGCCACCACCACCGCCGCCACCGCTTCCGTTTTGCCAAGTGGCCGGATCGCCCTCGATCCAATTGCCCGGATCCTCGTCTTCTGGATCCGGATCGTCCCAATAACCCGTGGACGGGTGATAGTAGTACGATCCGCCGCCGCCGCCCGACCCGCCGGTCACCTTATCCCGTAAATTCCCATACGCCGCGCCGCCCGCCGTGCTTCCGCTCATTCCCCCTCCCGCACCGCCCGTTCCCCCGTTTGCGCCACCGCCCCCCGCCGACCCCGTGGTCTGGTCGCCAGGATAGCCCCCCCCGCTTGCCCCGCCCGGTCCCGCACCTGCCTGTGCCTCCGTGGCCATGTCGTAGTTGCCGCCAGCACCGCCCGTCCAGGAGCTGTCGCCCGCTCCCTCTCCTCCCAAAACCTCATCCGCTCCCCCTCCACCGGAAGCCCCCACGTATCCTTCAATCGACATCGAGGACTTGGACAGGAAATAGACCGGCCGCCCTCGGTTGCCCGAGCTCAAGCTCAGTTCCAACGAATACAAATTCTTCAGGCGGAAAGAAGAAAACGTGAACACCCAGTTCGTCGTGCCCGCATTCGTGAACAACACGCCGTAGTACGTCGGCGTCCCCCCCACGCTCAGGTAGGCTTGGTTTTCATCCGCCGTCAGCATCACGTTGTCGTCCGGATCGAAAGTTCCCAGCGATTCGAACTCACGCGCGTCCAGATACACCCCGCTGTGCGCCGCCTCCGCAGGCAACAGCCCCATCCCACATCCCGCACCAATCACCCAAGCCAACAACACCCACCCAGAGGCTCTCCACATACAACCACACCCTTTCGCATCACGATTCCGTTGCAGGCACTTCCAGCGCATCGACCCAATGGCGGGGATCGTATTCCCTCTCCTGCTCCCCGGTCAAAACAATATTCCCGGAATCCGAAGCCCGAGAGCCGGTTTTCCACCGGTGGAACATCTGCGCCATCTTCCACTCATCGGATAGGATCTTCGCCATCTGCGCGCCATCATCTCCCTTACGTTCCCGCATCGGTTTCATGATCCAGAGTTTATAAAGACTGGATTTTTGGAATGCATGAACGGATGGCGAAAACGGGCCGAAACGGCGAATACCGCCAAAAATCGGCTGTTCTTTCATCATTGGCGTGATATTTTGAACACCCATGAATCGTTTTGTGAAATCAATTGTCATTTGTTGCGCTCTTCTTCTCACTCAGGAGGTTGTCATGGCCCAGGATCCCGTGGACGTTTTGAAAGCCTCCAATCAGGGTGTGCGACGCCTTGTGCTTGAAAATGGTTTGACCGTTCTGCTCAAGGAGGACCGTAGCGCACCCATGGCGGCCATCCAGTTCTGGGTGGGCGCGGGCTCCATCCACGAAGCCGAACACCTCGGCGGGGGCTTGTCCCATTACCTCGAACACATGGTTTTCAAGGGCACGCCCACCCGCGGACCCGCCCAGGTCTCGCAGGAGATCGCCGATGCCGGCGGCGACATCAACGCCTATACCTCCAACGACCGCACCGTCTTCCACACCTCCTTGCCGGCCAGCCGCTGGCAGGTGGGCCTTGACGTCCTCACCGATGCCGTCTTCCATCCGGCCTTTCCGGAAGACGAGTGGGCACGCGAGCGCGAGGTCATCCTGCGCGAAGTCGACATGGGCGAGGACGATCCCGGCCGCGTGATGAACCGCCTGACCTGGGAGACCGCTTTCCGGACCCACCCCTACCGGGTTCCCATCATCGGCTGGCGCGACATCCTCGTCACCATGAACCGCGATGATCTGATTGCCTACCACCGCCGCCACTATTCGCCCGACAACATGATCCTCTCCGTTGCCGGCGACATCCCCGTCGATGAAATGGAATCCGCCATCCGCGACCGCCTGGAGGAAATCCCCCGCACGACCACCGAACCCGTCCTGATCCCCGCCGAGCCCACGCAAATGGCCGAACGCACGGGCCGCAAGACCGGCCCCTACGAAGTCACCCGCATTGCCTGGGTCTTCCATGCCACGGACCTGGCCGATGCCGACACGCCCGCCTTGGATGTGCTGGCCTCCGTCACCGGCTCGGGCCGTTCCTCCCTCCTCGTCAAGCGCCTGCGCGAAGAGCGCCAAATCGTCCTCGATGTGGACGCCTGGAGCTACACCCCCCGGGATCCCGGCCTCTTCGGCATCAGTGCCGAATGCGAGCCGGAAAAGGAAACCGAAGTCATCGCCGCCCTCCGCGAAGAAATCGCCCGCTGGCAAACCGAACCCTTCGACATGGCCCAGATCGAACGCGCACGCCGGGAAGTCATTGTCGGCTCCATCCAGGAGCTGGCCTCCATGGAAGGCCAGGCCAGCGCCATGGCCTCCGGTGAATTCTATGCCGGCGACCCGCGCCACACCGAAACCTATCTGGAAAAAGTGCGGGGCGTCACCCCGGACGACCTTGCCCGCGTGGTCCGCAAATACCTGCGCCCGGAAAACGGATCGTGGGCCATCCTGGCCCCCGAGGATGAAAAGAAGGCCTCCCCCAAGCGCGGAGAGACCTCGGATCTGCTTATCCAGTCCTGCACCCTTTCCAACGGGCTGCGCCTCATCGTTCGCGAAGACTCCAGCCTGCCCATGGCCTACATCTCCCTGGTCCTTGGCGGCGGCCTGCTGGC
>CAYNHA010000205.1:0-11847 GCA_964397035.1 uncultured Verrucomicrobiota bacterium | reverse complement strand
GCATGCTGGGATAGAAAAGTCGGAGGTGTTCTTTATGGTATCTTTCTGGAACGCGAGCAGAGAAGAACGAAGAAGCAGGGATAAGAAGTCAACATGTATGCATATCTATTTGTAATACAATGTATAATGATATATTCCGTTGGTGATATGAGGGTTGAGATGGAACCCGCGATATGGGCAATTTCCTAACTACGGATCAGAAGGTTACAGGTTCAACTCCTGTCAGGTACGCCACTCTTTTGCAACAAGTTGCATCAAATCAGCCGAAGGTCGGGCGTCGACCTTGTGTCGGGGCCATGATTCCATCGGGGACAACATGACGGAACTGATCTTCTATGTTTTTGTGGGCTTTGTGGCGCAGATGGTGGATGGGACGCTGGGCATGGCCTATGGGGTGAGCGCCTCCACTCTTCTCCTGTCAAGGGGGCTTTCCCCGGCAATCGTCAGCGCCACGGTGCATGCGGCCGAGGTGTTCACGACCGGCGTTTCGGGGGTGTCCCATCACTATTTTGGCAATGTGGATCGCCGCCTTTTTTGGCGATTGGTGATTCCGGGTGTTTTCGGGGCGGTCCTCGGCGCCTATGTGTTGTGCCAGCTTCCCGGCGAGCGATTCAAACCCGTGGTTGCGGCCTATCTTCTTGGAATGGGCGTCCTCATCGTGGTCCGGGTTTTCCGCACCGTTCCTTCGCTGAATGTATCGACGCATCTGACGCCTCTTGGATTTTTCGGGGCGTTCATCGATGCCATTGGCGGCGGGGGCTGGGGACCGGTGGTGGCTTCCACCCTCATTGCCCGGGGGCATCATGCCCGCCTGACGGTGGGCTCGGTGAACGCCGCCGAGTTCTTCGTGACGCTGGCGGCTTCCCTGACGTTTCTATTTTCGATGGGTTTCTCGCACTGGCCGATTATTGCAGGACTGGCGCTTGGCGGGGGGCTGGCCGCTCCGTTTGCTGCCTATGCCTGCAAGCGGATTCCGCTGAAACCTTTCATGTTTCTGGTTGGCTTGCTGGTCATCGGCTTGAGTTGCCGGACTTTACTCCGGTGCCATCTGTTTTGAAGTCATGCGGGGGATGACAGAGAAGGGTTTCTTCGTATAGAGTTTCACCTTGGCCCTTGGTAGGTTGAAATGTCCCCCGAACCATTCAACATGAGCATCGACGAATATCTGGAGCAGCATGAACGCAAGGACTTGCTGCGGTTTCTGACCTGCGGCAGCGTGGATGACGGCAAATCCACGCTGATCGGCCGACTGCTCCACGACACGCATCGGCTGTATGAGGACCAATTGGCGGCCCTGCGCCGGGATTCCGCGGTTTACGGCACCACTGGAACCGATTTTGACCCGGCTCTGGTGACCGACGGACTGAAGGCCGAGCGCGAACAGGGCATCACGATCGATGTGGCCTACCGGTATTTTTCCACGGAGAAGCGCAAGTTCATCATTGCCGACACGCCCGGCCATGAGCAGTACACCCGGAACATGGCCTCTGGCGCGTCCCACTGCGACTTGGCCGTCGTGCTGATCGATGCCCGCCGGGGCGTGACCGCCCAAACCCGGCGCCACAGCTTTATTTCCGCACTGTTTGGCATCCGGCACGTTCTTGTGGCCGTCAACAAGATGGATCTGGTGGATTGGTCGGCGGACGTCTTTGAACGGATCCGCCGCGAGTATGCCGACGCCGTTTCCCGGCTTTCCCTGTCGGACATTCAATGCATTCCGATCTCGGCGCTGCATGGAGACAACGTGGTTTCGCCCTCCATGCATATGCCATGGTATCAAGGTGCGACCCTGCTCCACGGCTTGGAGAACGCCACCCTCACCACCGACCGCAATTTGGTGGACCTGCGCTTTTCCGTCCAGTACGTCATTCGCAAGGCACCCGATTTTCGGGGGTACGCGGGCACGGTCGCCTCCGGGGTGCTGCGCGCGGGCGATCCCGTGTACTGCCTGCCCTCGCGCCGCCGTACGCGGGTGAAATCCATTTTGACGTGGTCAGGCGAGCAACCCGAGGCATTTCCGCCGCTATCCGTGGCCGTGACACTGGAGGACGAGGTGGACGTTGGCCGAGGCGGTATGCTGGTCCACCCGAACAACCTGCCTCGGATCGGGAGCGAGTGGGAGGCGATGCTGGTTTGGATGGGCGAGGAGCCCGCGCGACCGAGTCAGGTCTACCAGGTCAAGCACACGCACAATCTGGTTCCGGCCACGCTGACCGACATCCGCTACAAACTGGATGTGGACTCCCTCCGCAAGGCCGATGCCGATGCGTTGTCCATGAACGAGATGGGCCGCGTGCGTCTGGCGTTGCATCGTCCCCTGGCCTATGACGACTATGCCCGCCATCCGCGGACCGGAAGTTTCATTCTGATCGATCGCCTGACCAACGCAACCGTTGCCGCGGGCATGATCCTCGATCGGCCCGTCGCCCGGCCCGCGGTGCCGGAGTTGCCCGCGGCGTGCAACCTCTCGCATGAACCTTCGCTGGTGTCGCGTGCAGAGCGCGAACGGCGACTCGGACAGCGGGGGGCCACAATCTGGCTGACGGGGTTGAGCGGTTCTGGAAAATCCACGATGGCCCGTGAACTCGAACGCACCCTGCTGTCCATGGGGAGGCAGGCGTGCGTGCTTGACGCGGACAACATCCGTCACGGGCTGAACCGCGACCTCGGGTTTTCTGCGGAAGATCGGCGGGAAAACATCCGCCGCGTTGCGGAGGTTGCCCGCTTGTTCAACGAGGCCGGGCTGATTGTGCTGGCTGCCTTCATCTCGCCGTACCGCGATGATCGGGAGAGTGCCCGAGGCATCGTCGGCCCAGACCGTTTCATCGAGATTCACCTGAACACGCCGATCGAGGTGTGCGAACAACGCGATCCCAAGCAACTGTACCGCCGGGCGCGGACAGGCGAAATTCCTCAGTTCACCGGGATCACCGCACCCTATGAACCCCCGCTTCGGCCCGACGTGGAGCTGGATACAGCCGCCGTTCCCCTGTCCGAATGCGTCGAGCGCCTGCTGCAGGAACTGGACCGTCGCGGATTCCTGCGCGCACCGGAGGAGGCCCCGTGAGCCCGTTCCAATCCACCCACCTGGATCAGCTTGAGGCTGAAAGCATATTTATCCTGCGAGAAGTCGCCGCGGAGTTCGCGCGGCCCGTGATGCTGTAGTCCATCGGCAAAGATTCTTCGGTCATGCTGCATCTGGCCCGGAAGGCGTTTCATCCCGCTTCGTTGCCGTTTCCACTTCTCCATGTCGATACGCTCTGGAAATTCCGGGAGATGATCCAATTCCGCGACCGCACCGTCCGCGACCTGGGCCTGCAGCTTCGGGTCTGGACCAATCCGGAAGGCCGGGAGCGGCAGATCAATCCCATCGACCACGGTTCGGAAAAACACACGCACGTCATGAAGACCGTGGCCCTCAAGCAGGCGCTGGACCATTATGGTTTTGACGCGGCCTTCGGCGGGGCGCGGCGAGACGAGGAAAAGTCGCGAGCCAAGGAACGGGTGTACAGCTTTCGCAATCCTCACCACCAGTGGGATCCTCACAATCAGCGGCCGGAATTGTGGAACCTGTTCAACGGCTGCATCCACAAGGGGGAATCCATCCGCGTGTCTCCCTTGTCCAACTGGACCGAACTGGACGTCTGGATGTACATCCTGCGCGAGAAGATTCCCGTGGTGCCGCTATATTTCGCCCGGGAACGGCCCGTGGTCGAACGTGGCGGGACGTGGATTCTGGTGGACGACGATCGCCTGCCGATGATGCCCGGCGAAAAACCGCAGATGAAGCAGGTGCGCTTCCGGACCCTGGGCTGCTATCCGCTGACCGGCGCCATCGAGTCGGACGCCGACACCGTCGAAAAGGTTGTGGAGGAGATGTTCCTTGCGCGCCAGTCCGAACGGCAGGGGCGCGTGATCGACTTCGACAGCTCCGCCAGCATGGAAGAAAAGAAGCGGGACGGATATTTCTAGCCATTTCGCTTGGGGAAGCCGTTGCTCGTTCTTGCATGGGAGAAACTTTTGTTTATGATTCACCGCTGAGCTGGAGTGAATGAAAACGAAGCCATCCATTTTGATGATCCTGACGCATGACCGGTTGGATTGTTTGCGCCTGTGTTTGGATTTTCTGGAAAAGGCAGAGGCGTTTGCGAGGTTTGACCGTGTCGTTTTTCTGCTGAATGGGGTTCCTTCCCGCCTGCGGCGGTTTGTGGAGGGGTATATTGCGGCGCGGCCGCAGGTGAAATGGGACTTTGTGGTAGGGGATGGAACGCGCCCCGGCGGGATTTGCTTTGTGCAGAATGAATGCATTCGCCGCTATCCGGACTCCGTATATGTGAAGGTGGATGAGGACGTGTTTGTTCCGCGCGGCTGGGCGGAGCGCATGCTGGAAACCTATGAACGCTACGCGGATCGCCACGATCTGGCGTTGATTACGCCGCTGATTCCGAACAATGCCTTTGGGTTGCATCGGTTGCTGACCGTGTTCTATCCCGAAAAAATGGACGAATTCGAAAGGAAATTTGGGGCAAAGCCGTCTGCGGAACCCAAGGGGCCCACGTGGCAAAGCCCATCGATTGCCGAATGGGCCACGAGGCAATTCCTACACATGGATGAGGCCAATGAAGAACAACGTCGACGATTGACCACATCGGGACAAGTGCGGTGGCATGAGTTCTGCCAATATTTTAGCATCGGGTGCATTTGCTACGATTACGCGCATGTGCAGCGAATGGGGGGGAGTCTGCCCCCGCGCGACGAGCCGGATTGGTGTGCCTGGTTTGAGGCCAACAAGCAGGTGTGCATTCTGGATCAGAGTCTGCTGGTTCTTCACTACTCCTTCTTTGTTCAGCAGGAGTGGCTGGATCGATCTTCGCTCCTCGAGGATATTCGATCGGTGAATTTGCCGGACACGGCGCCCTGTTTTGCATCCGTTCGGCGGTGGATTCGTTTTGGAAAGCAACTGCCCGGAATCATGAAACGGAGATTCTCCCGATGAAGTTGACCGAAGCATACCAAGGCAAACGGGTCTGGTTGACGGGGGACACGGGGTTCAAGGGTTCTTGGCTGGCGCTGTGGCTGCACCGAATGGGTGCAGAGGTGTTGGGCATTGGGCTGGAGCCGGAGAGCGGAGAGGGGCCTTTTTTGCGCGCGGAATTGTCGGGGCTGATCCGCCATGAGACGGTGGATGTTCGGGATGCCGCACGGATGGCCCGGTTGGTGCGGGAGTTTGTGCCGGAGGTGGTGTTCCACTTGGCGGCGCAGGCGCTGGTGCGGCGTTCGTATGCCGATCCGGTGGACACGTTCGACACGAATGTCAGAGGTACGGCGAGCGTGTTGGATGCGGTGCGGCTGGCGGGAAATCCCTGCGCCGTGGTGGTGGTGACGAGCGACAAATGCTACGAGAACCGCGAGCAGGATTATGCCTACCGCGAAAGCGATCCGATGGGCGGCCACGATCCCTATAGCGCCTCCAAAGGTTGCGAGGAGCTGGTGGCGGCTTCCTACCGCAATGCCTTCTTTGCGCCCGGCGGAAAAATCCATCTGGCGACGGCCCGCGCCGGAAACGTGATCGGCCCCGGCGATTGGGCCGCCGACCGGATTGTGCCGGATGCGATTCGGGCGTTTCGCGCCGGAAAGAGGCTGTCGGTCCGCAATCCGCACGCGGTGCGGCCGTGGCAACATGTACTGGAACCGTTGGGCGGATATCTCCGGCTGGGGCAGGCGCTGATGGAGCAGGGCGCCGAAGTGGCGGAAGGCTGGAACTTCGGCCCGGATCCGGCCAGCGCGCGCGATGTGGGGACGTTGGCGGAGCGCCTCTGTCACGCGTGGGGCCATGGCGCCGCGTGGCAAGCCGAGCCCAATCCCAAGAATCCTCACGAGGCTCATTTGCTTCAATTGAACATCGAAAAAGCGGGCGCGCGGCTGGGCTGGCATCCCCGCTGGGACTTTGAAACAACGGTGAGGCGTACGGCGACGGGCTATCGGGACCTGCTGGCGGCATCCGATGCTGAAGGTGTGAGACGGTTCATGGAGTCGGAAATTTTGGCATACGAATCGGGAACCTAAAGGAAATCCACATGCACAACCAAGACATTCCCATCATGATTCTGGCTGGCGGGCGCGGGACGCGCCTGATGGAGGAGACCCGCAACATTCCCAAGCCGATGGTGACGATCGGGGGCAAGCCGGTGCTGCTTCACCTGATGCAGTTCTATAGCCGCTTCGGATTCCGCAAGTTCATTGTTTGCCTGGGCTACAAGGGCGAACTGATCAAGGAGTATTTCCAGAACATCCGGGAGCGCACGTCCACCATGCGCCTGCATGCGGGTGGACAGGTGGAATTCGAGAAGGGGCCCGCGAGCGACTGGGAAATCACGCTGGCGGAGACCGGGGAGCACAGCCTGACCGCGCTGCGCATCCAGCGGGCGGCCCAATACGTGGAGGCTCCGTTGTTCGGATTGACGTATGGCGACGGATTGAGCGATGTGAATCTGGATGCGGAGCTGGCTTTCCACCGGGCGCATGGGCGCCTCGGCACCATGGCGGCCGTTCATCCGCCGTCCCGCTTTGGCATGATGGAGCTGGGAACGGATGGCAAGGTGAAGGCGTTCCGCGAAAAGGAAAAGCTCCAGAACGATTACATCAACGGCGGGTTTTTCTTTTTTCAGAAGGAATTCATCTCGCGGCTTTCCGCGTATGAAAACATGAGCCTGGAGGCGGCCCCGCTGACCCAGCTGGCGGCCGACGGCGAATTGTATGCCTTCCGCCACGACGGCTTCTGGGGCTGCATGGATACGATGCGCGACCGGGAAGAGCTGGAAAAAATCTACGAGTCGGGCCGCGCCCCCTGGGCGGGGTAATGTTTTCCACACTGTGGAAAAAAGTTTTCCATCGTGTGGAAAAAAAGCGAAAAAGTTTTCCATTGTGTGGAAAAATCCGGAATGAACAACGAGCCGCAGCAAAACGCGCCGGTGAAGGTGGCGGTGAGCGGGGCCGCAGGCTTCATCGGGCGGCGCGTGGTGGCGCGGCTGGCGGGCGCGGGGGCCCGCGTACTGGCGCTGGACCGGGTGCCGGTGCCGCCGCCGGGTTTTCCGACAGGCGCGGAATATCGGTGCGTGGAAATGGCCGAGGCGCTTCCAGCGCTGGAGGGATTCGACCGGATCGTGCATCTGGCGTGGAACATGGACCGGGCCGATGCGGAGGCGCAGGCTGCTTCGCTGGCGGTGTTTTCCAAGTGGCTCGAGCAGGATGGACTGCGCGCCGTGGTGGGGTTGGGCAGCGCGGAGGAGTATGGAGAACTGGAAGGGTGCCTGAGCGAGGAGATGGCGCCGGGAGATCACTTGTCGCTGTATGGCCGCGCCAAGCATGCGGCGTGTCGCGCGCTGGAACAGTGGTCGCGCGGGCCGGGACGGTGTGCCGTTTGGCTGCGACCTTTTGTGGTGTATGGGCCGGGTCAGGGGGGGAGCATGGTGATTCCGTACGCATTGCATTGCGCCCGGGATCACCGTGCGGCGGAATTTTCGGAAGGGCTTCAATTTCGTGATTTCGTGCACGTGGAGGATGTCGCGGCGGGCATTGCCAAGGCGGCGCTGGAGATGAGGCCGGAGAGCGGCCGGTTCACGGTGTGTAATTTGGGGCGCGGGGTGCCGGTGAAATTGCGGGACGTGTTGGAGCGAATCGCCGAGAATACGGGAGCCCATCGGCGATTTCATTTTGGTGCCCGTCCGATGCGGGCAACGGAACCCAAGGAACAGTATGCCGACGTGGCGGTGGCCGAAAACCATCTGGGCTGGCGGGCCGCCATTTCTTGGCAAGAAGGCATCGATGCGTTGTGCAAGGAGAATGAAAAGGGCAACCACGGATGAACACGGAAGGACACGGATTGTTGGGGGAAGAGCAAACCCGCGGAATCATTGGTTGCGCCATGGAGGTGATGAATACGCTGGGACATGGACTCTTGGAGAAGGTGTATGAGAATGCCCTGTGTGTGGAAATGGGGTTGCGGAAAATTCCCTATCGGCAGCAACCCCATTACAATGTGGATTACAAAGATGTGAGGGTTGGTGAGTACATCCCCGATTTGGTTGTCGCGGATGCCGTGGTCGTGGAGGCCAAGACAATCGATGCGATTACCGAGCATGAAATCGGACAGGTGATCCATTATCTCAAAATCACAGGGCTTCGTGTTGCCCTCATTCTCAATTTCAAATACGCGAAACTCCAATGGAAACGAGTTGTTTTGTGATTCCCATTCGTGTCCATCCATGTTTATCCGTGGTGGGTTCCCGTGACTGAGCGCAATGTCATGGTGCTGGGGGGAGGACTGGCGGGGCTGGGGTTTGCGCGGCATTGTCCGGGGTGCCGTGTGTTCGAGGCGGAGGCGGTGCCGGGGGGGCATGCGCAGTCGCACGAGTTTGCGGGGGCGTGGTTCGACCGTGGCGCCCACATCTGTCACTCGCAGGACAAGGGGTGGTTGGAGAGGGTTCGGGCCCGGGTTCCCCTGCATGAAATGTCGAAGAGTGTGGTGTTGAACCACAAGAATGAGCGATGGTTCGCGTATCCGGTGCAAAATCACTTGGCCGATTTGTTGCCGGCGGACCGCGATGCGGCGCTCAAGAGTTTTCTGGAGGCGCAGGAACAGTTTCGGGGGCAGACGCCGAAGAACTACGAGGAATGGTGCCGGTTCCAATATGGCGATTTTCTGCTGGAGAATTTCTACCGCCTGTACACGGCGAAGTACTGGCATGTGCCAATGGCGGAGTTGGCGACGGATTGGCTGGGCGGGCGCTTGCTGCCGTCGCAGGTGGAAAACATTGTGGCGGGAGCCCGGGGACACCAGGAAGAGAAGCAGGCGGTTTTCAACCGGTTCCTGTATCCGAAGCGCGGTGGATTCTATGCCATGCTGTCCCATCTGGCCGAAGGTGTGGATTTGCGGCTGAACAAGCGGGCGGTGCGGGTGGACACGGCAAAACGGCGCGTGGTTTTCAGAGATGGCACGGAAGAGGAGTTTGGCACACTGGTTTCGACGATCCCGCTGCCGAGCCTTGTTTCGATGGCTGTCGATGCCCCGCCTTCTGTGCGGGAGGCGGCGGCGGAACTCCGTTTTCTGCGCCAGTACTGCGTGAACGTGGTGGTGTCGAGGGTGGGACTCAGTCCGGCGAATTGGTTTTACGTGTACGATCCGGACATTCCCATTTCACGTGTTTCGTTTCCCTTTTCGCTTTCGGGCGAGGCCAACGGGAGGACGGCGATCCAGGCGGAGATTTTCGTTCCGGGCGATGCGCGACCCGATGAAGAGATGCTGCGCGAACAGGCGGTGGACGATTTGGCGCGGCTGTTGAAGTTCGGGCGGACGGAGGTGGTGGCCGCTGAAATCCGGTGCTATCCCTTCTCGTATGTGGTGTCCGACCTGAACCGCGCGGCGGCCGTTGGCGTCGTGCGGGAGTGGCTTCGCAGCCGTGGCATCGAAACCGCCGGTCTCTATGGAAACTGGGCGTATATTTGGTCCGACCGCGCCTTTGAAAGTGGCCGGGCTTTGGCGCAGCGGATGGGGTGTTGTCCGTGAAGGTCTCCTTTGTTGTTCCGGATTTGGGTTGGCCCATCGTGGGGATTGCGGCACGCATGGCGAAATATCTGTGCGGCGAGCACGAGGTGGAGATCGTGGGCCCGGCGCTTTGGGGGGGGGCCAATTCGATGTATTCGGATGAGTTTGCCTACCGGGTGGTGGACTGTCCGCAACTGTACCGTTTTCCCGAGTATTTTCGGGAAGTGCGGAAATTGTCGCGGGCCCTGACGGGCGATGTGGTGGTTTCCATGAAAGCCTTTGGCAGTTCCCTGCCGGCGGCCTTGCTGGCGAAACAGGAGCGGGGATGCCGGGTGGTGGCCTATCTGGATGAGTGGGATGGGGCTGTTTCGGCCTCCTGGGGGGCGGGAGAGCGGGTGAAGAACTGGGTTCGCGACTGGGCGCATCCGCTCAACAACGTCTACGTGCCGTGGGTCGAGCGGCGGCTTCGGGAGTGCGATGTGTGCCTGGGGACAACGCGGTTTCTGCAACAGAAATTCAATGCCCGTGTCTTTCCGATCGGCGTGGATACGGAGCGGTTCAAGCCGCAGGATGCCGGGGCGGTTATGGCATTGAAACAGAGCCTCGGACTGGAGGGCAAGCGATTGGTTGTTTTTGGCGGCGTGGTCCGTCCGCACAAGGGGGTCGAGGTTTTTGCGGAGGCTTTGGCGCGGCTGAATCGGGAAGATTGCCTTCTCCTTATTTTAGGGCCGATGAATGAGCATGTTCAGAACATGATGAAGCATCCTGTCTACGGGAAAACCATTTGCTGCCCGGCGACAACGGGGGAAGAAAACCGGAAGATTCACCACAACATGCCGCTTTATTTGGGATTGGGGGATGTGCTGATCGTTCCGTTGGCGGATTCGCTGCTGGCCCGCAGCCAGATGCCCTGCAAGGTGTACGAGGCCATGGCGATGGCAAAACCCATTGTGGCCAACTCGGTTTCGGATTTGCCTCAGGTGCTGGAAGGGTGCGGGAAACTGGTCCCGGCAGACGATCCGGAAGGAGCCGCCCGGGCGATGGGAGAAATTTTTGACGATCCTGCAACCGCCCGCCGGATGGGAGAAAAGTCCCGGGCCCGCTGCGTGTCGCAATATGGCGCGGAAACCAGCCGACAATTCCTGCTGAAACTGATGAATGAACTGAGATAGGCCCGACTCCCTTTCCTTCGCATGAGCCAATAAATTGTTCCACTATTTCTTTGCGCTGGAAATATGCGGGGTGCTATTCTCACGCCGTATCTGAGCTTTGAATGTCCACACACGGAGGCTAAAGGTGAAGAAAGCAAGTGGTTGGGGTTTGTTGGTTGTCCTGGTGGGTTGGATGGTGGGTCATTCGGCTTTGGCTGCGCCGGTGGGGCCCTTGACCTATTTGACCAATACGGTTCGGACGGCGGGTTCGATTACGCTGGCATGGACCAACATCGCCAGCGACGGGGATGCCCCGACGGGGGCCATTGTGTTTGCCCGGTCCGGCACATCGCAGACTTCGCCTTTTTCCCCTGTGGACGATACGGGATATTCCGAAAACGCCAATTATTCCATGGCTACCGCCTATGGTTCGGGCTGGCGGTGCGTCAGCCACCAAGACGGCATCGATGAGGTCACGGTGTCTGGCCTGAGTGCCAACACCACCTATACTTTTTTGGCCTATCCCTGGGATGGGGATGTGTGGGGTGCCGTTGACTTCCTGACGGGGACGCCAAAGTTTTTGCAGGCGCGGACCTTGTCCAGCGAACCGGCAGTGGCGGCATCTTCTATTTCGTTCAGTGCGGTGAACAATTCCAGCATGACGGTAGGCTGGACTCGTGGCGACGGGGCTTCGGTTCTGGTAGTGGTGCGCGCGGGGGCCGTCCCTGTCAATCCCGTCGATGGGGTGGTGTATACGGCGGATGCCGCGTTTGGCTCCGGCACGGATTTGGGCAGCAGCAGTTTCGTTGTCTATAAGGGAACCGGAACTTCCGTGAATCTGACCGGGCTTTCGGCGAACACGTCGTATACCGTTGCGCTTTTCGAGTTCAATGGTTCCTCCAGCGGGGAAAACTATCTGGTCACGGGCCGTCCGACCGCCTCCCGTTCCACGACCATTGCCGCACCGGTCACGAGCGCCAGCAGTGTGGTGTTCAGCAGCGTCGGGGCCAATCAGATGACGGTGGGATGGGTGAATGGAAACGGGTCCCGCCGCTTGGTTCTGATGCGGGACGGGGCGATCACCAGCGACCCCGTCAGCGGAACCAATTATTCCGCCAGCGCGACGTATGGAAACGGGGCTTCCTTTGGCGA
>CAYNHA010000204.1:0-46785 GCA_964397035.1 uncultured Verrucomicrobiota bacterium | reverse complement strand
CGTACAGCCCGGGGATTGGCCGGGAAAGACCGTGCTCCTCGTGGGCGACGCCTCCGTCACAAGGACCGCAGTGGAACGGATGTGCCGGACGCTGAAGCTGAACCCCCAACCGGCAACCGCTCCTCTGGCCGCGGAATGCCTGGCCGCGGCCGATCTCGTCATTCTGGACGTCGCCCGCACGGAAATCGGCGACGATTGGGCTGCCGTGCTCGACGGTTCCATTCCGTTGGTCCTCCTTCTCGATCCGCAGTCATCCAACCCCATTTGGAACGGCAAGGACTCTCCATCCATCCAGCGCCTGGAAACACCGCTGACGTTTTCGAAGCTTCACCATGCCTTGCTGGCCGCCTGGGGATACAAACCCCATCCGTTGGCGACACCTGGTCTTCCGTCCACCGAAATGCCGATTCATGCTCCCGTTCTCCGGAATGCCCGAGTGCTTCTCGTGGACGACAACTCCATCAACCGGGAAATCGCCATGGAGAACATGACTGAATTCGGCATGATCGTCGAAACCGCCCAAAACGGACTAGAAGCCGTTGAGAAAGCCAGAACCGCGGAATGGGGCCTCATCCTCATGGATGTGCAAATGCCGGTGATGGACGGTTGCGAGGCCACGCGAAGAATCCGCGAACTGGAAAAGGCTGGCACAACCAAACGCCCCCGAACACCGATCGTCGCCATGACCGCGCATGCACGGAAGGAAGACGAAGACCGGTGCAAGGAATGCGGCATGGATGGATACATCGAAAAGCCCCTTGATCGAAACGTGTTCTTGGAGACGCTGGTCTACCATCTGTCGCCGCTTTCCGCGGTCGAGGGACTCCCCCCGCCACCCCCATCCCCGTCCATTGCGGCATGCTCAGACACTGTGCTGGACGAGGCCGCCGCCTTGGAACGCCTGCGTGGCAACCGACCGCTCCATCGCAGGCTTCTTGATCAATTCCTCGCCGAACATCGGGACGATGCCCAGCGCATGGATGAGGCCATTCGCTCCGGCGACTTGGCCCGGGCAAGGGATCTGGCACACAGCGTCAAGGGCAGCGCGGCCAATCTGGGAGCCCTGCATATCCATCGAATCGCCCGCGAGATCGACCTTTGCCTCCGGCAGGAACGATGGAGCCAGGCCGCCGAACTATTGGCCTCCTTCGAAGTCGCTTTCAGTGCCCTTCGCCAGCTTCTGGCGGAATCTCCATCGCCCTCGCCGCCAAACGGCACAAGTTCATCCGGTACGCCGCCTGCGACCATTGTGGAAGCCTGCGGACGCATCATCCCGCTTCTCCGAAATGGCAACACGGAAGGCCTGGACCAACTCGAAAACCTGTTGCCCCACCTGCGGCAAGCCGGACTTGGCGAGCAAGAGATTCTGCGCCTGCGCCAAACTTCCGATTCGTTCGACCTGGGCCAAACCGCAAATCTGATCGAGCAGTGGGCGTTTTCGCGCCCCGCGCAAAACGAAACTCCAAAACCGTGAATGGAACACACACATGAAATCCACGAATCCGACCTGCCGTCTCCTCGTTGCCGATGACGAGCCCGCCAACCTCCGCGCCCTGATCGAGACCCTGCGGGACCTGGGCGAAATCACCGTTGCCAAAAACGGCGTGGAAGCGCTCGAACGGGCCCGGTCCAACCCGCCCGACTTGATGCTGCTTGATATCAACATGCCGGAGATCAACGGATACGACGTCTGCCGCCAGGCACGGTCCGACCCCACTCTCAAAAATGTTCCAGTCATATTTTGCACGACCCTCGACGCGGAGGAAGAGGAGTCGTGCGGATTTGAAGTGGGTGGCGCGGACTACATCACCAAGCCCTTCTGCCCGTCCATCGTCCGCGCCCGGGTGAAAACCCATCTCGAGCTGAAGCGCCACCGCGATCACCTCGAAGCCTTGGCCGAAGCGCGAGCCCGCCAACTCGTCCATTCGGAACGATTGGCCACGCTCGGAACCCTGGCGGCCGGCATCGCCCACGAAATCAACAATCCACTCACGTGCATCATGATGCACGCCGATATGTTGCTGCGTTCTTTCAAGTCCCTCCCGGCGCACGACACGCCGGCCGCCCTTGCCAATGCCCCGGCGGCATTCTGGGAATATATCCAGACCGGCGGTGCCTATCTTCAAGCCATTCTGGACGATACCGATCGCATCGCCCGCATCGTGGCCGGCATGAAGGGCTACGCCAAGCGCGACGACGAACACAGCAAGCCCGCCTCGCTTGGCGCGTCCGTGGAAAACGCTCTCAAGCTCTGCTCCTACAAGCTCAAGAATCGGGCAACGGTGACCACCCGCTTCAGTCCGGATCTGCCACCCGTGCGCATGCGGCCCCAGCAAATCGAGCAGGTCTTGGTCAATTTGATCAACAACGCAGTCGACGCCATCGAGGAATCCGGGAACGATGGCCTCATCGGGATTTCCGTTGAACGCATCGCCAACCAGGTTCGCCTAACTCTGGACGACAACGGGACCGGAATACCACCCGCCAAGCTGGACGCCATCTGGGATGCTTTTTACACCTCCAAAGGTGAAAAGGGGACGGGTTTGGGCCTGTCCATCAGCCGAGGCATTATCCAGGACCACGGCGGCGATCTCCAAGTGCAGAACCGCTCCGAAGGGGGTGCCCGCTTTATCATCACCTTGCCGATCGGCTAAACCTTTTCCAGCTATGCCGTCGGCACCGGATTCGTCCGGGAAGTGTCCTTATCCGTTCCGGGGCGGACGATAAACCAGGCGCCATGCCGGCTGGCCCGCAAACTCCATCAGCTCCGCCTCCCCATAGCCCGCCTTCAAAAAGGAGCGCCGCGAAGCCTCGTTTTCCGGCTTGATCCACGCCAAAACAACCGTCGCCCCTTTTTCCGCGCAGAATTGCTCCGTCCCCATGCGAATCAGCCCCGGTGCAAGCCCTTTTCCGCGGAATTCCGTCGCCAGATACACCGAAACAACCGGTTCCCCCTCGTTCGGCTCAAAGCGAATCTGCCCCACCGGCGTTCCATCAGCCGTTTCCGCCACATATTGCGTCCGCTTCTGGCCCGCCAAGGTTCCGGCAAACCACTTGCAATGATTCTCCCACGGCACCGGATCATGCGTCTGGAAGGCGAATCCCAGCATGACGGGGTCGTTCACCCATTCCCAGATCCGTCTTTGGTCCTGCGGACCCACTTTTCGCAACTGCAAGGCGATCGGTTCCATCGAATCAGCCCATCCCTTCCGTTGCCGCCATCGCCGCCGCCGCCGTAGCTTCCACCGGCGTCGGATCGCCCGCCACCTTGCGCGCGCTGGCCACATCCTTGAGTCCGTTGCCCGTGCACATGCACACCACGGTCTCTTCCGGCTTCACAATACCTTCCCGGGCGGCCTTTTTCAGCCCGGCCCAAGCACAGGAAGCCGCCGGCTCCGCAAATACACCTGCACCGCGCGCCAATTCCGGAATGGCCGCCAGAATCTCCGCATCCGGAACCGCCACCGCCGCACCATTCGACTCGATCACCGCCCGTACCGCCGCCAATCCATCGCGCGGAATATCCACCGAAATCGAATCGGCCACTGTCGTTGCCGCCACCGGCGCAATTTCCACCGTTTTCCAGTCCGGATGCGCATTCCCGCTCTTCTGCAGCATCCAAACAGCCTCGCCAATGGCCCGGCTCTCCTCCGACTGCGCACAGAGCATTTTCGGCATCTTGTTCACGATGCCCGACTCCTTCAAATCGCGAAAACCCTTCCAGATGCCCGCGATGATGTTTCCATCGCCCGTCGGCACCACCACCCAGTCCGGAATCGCGCCCAGTTGGTCGAATATTTCGATTGCCGCCGTCTTTTTCCCCTCGCGCGTGAATGGATTGTGCCCCGTGTTGCGGTTGAACCAGCCCCGCTTGGCGCACACCTCCATGCACAAGTCAAACGCATCGTCATACGTCCCCTTCACGGCCAGGACCTTGGCCCCGAAGATCAATAACTGCGCGATTTTGGCCGCCGGAGCCTTTTCCGGCACAAAAATCACGCACGGCATTCCCACGCTCGCCGCCAGGCAGGCCATCGAGCTTCCCGCATTGCCCGTGCTGGCCCCGCAAAGGACCTTCGACCCGACCTCCCGCGCCCTCACCAGCGCCACCGCCCCCGCGCGATCCTTGAATGAGGCGCTTGGATTCTGTCCATCATCCTTCAGCAACAGATTCTTCAGCCCCGCCGCCGCACCCAGCCGTTTGGCCTCGTACACCGGTGTCATTCCCACGCGCAACGGAGAAGCCAGATCCAACCTCGAAACCGGCAGGAGCGCGCGGTAGCGGAAAATGTCCTTGCGCTCCTCATCCACCCACCACCGGCCCCTTCCCTTCGGCCACTGATAGCGAACCTCCAGGTTTCCCCCACACGCCGGACACACATACCCGCCAAAATCCGCACCCTGCTCCGTTCCGCAACGGAAGCACCGAAATCCGCTGAAATAGGTTGTTTTCATGTCCCGCAGTATGCCCCTTCCAGAAAGGAGGTTCAAGGTTTTGAGTTCACGTGAAAATCACACAAGGATTTCCGAGAAAGAAAGGCCGTTTGAAATCAACTAGTTATTATAATACATAGTCATTTTCGCTGACGCATCGCGCTTCCTTTTCCGGCTTGCGTTGGCGGGATCGAATGAACTGGCCTCACTCCTTCTCCGCTTTCCCGTTGCCCCTCTTTTCATTTTCGTCTATTTTCCACCGCATTCAACAGTGGGAGTCCCGCATGATCGATCTCAAATCCAAACGCATCGTGGTCACCGGCGGCGCCGGTTTTCTCGGCAGCTTCGTCCTCGCCGCCCTTCAGACGCGTGGTTGCACGAATGTCTTTGTGCCCCGTGTCGAGGACTACGACCTCGTTGAACACTCCAACGTCCAGCGCATGTACAATGATTTCCGCCCCGACCTCGTCATCCACCTCGCGGCCGTGGTCGGCGGCATTGGAGCCAACCGCGAACACCCCGGCGAGTTCTACTACAAAAACATGGCCATGGGCCTGTTCATGCTCGAAGAAGCCCGTCTGCGCAAAATCGAAAAATTCGTCGCTCTCGGCACCATTTGCGCCTATCCCAAATTCACCCCCGTCCCCTTCCGCGAAGAAGAACTCTGGAACGGCTATCCCGAGGAAACCAACGCCCCGTACGGCCTTGCCAAAAAGATGATGCTCGTCCAGTCGCAAGCCTACCGCCAGGAATACGGCTTCAATTCCATCTTCCTCCTGCCCGTCAACCTCTATGGACCGCGCGACAATTTCAACCCCGCCTCCTCCCACGTCATTCCCGCCCTCATCAAGAAATGTGTGGAAGCCCGCGATTCCGGCGCGTCCGAAATCGTCGTCTGGGGCACCGGCAACGCCTCCCGCGAATTCCTGTACGCGGGCGATGCCGCCGAAGCCATCGTCCTTGCCGCCGAACGCTATGACGGCTCCGAACCCGTCAACATCGGCGCGGGATTCGAAATCCTGATCAAGGATCTCGTCCCCCTCATCGCCAAGCTCACTGGATTCACCGGGAAAATCACGTGGGACTCCACCAAGCCCGATGGCCAGCCCCGACGCATGCTCGACACCTCCCGCGCCGAAAAATTCTTCGGCTTCAAGGCCAAGGTCGGCTTCGAGGAAGGTCTCCGCGAAACCATCGCGTGGTACGAGAAAAACCGGTAGACCGCCCTATTTCAGCATCTCCATCACCGGTGTCGTGAAAGCCCACACGCCGGTCATGCCGCCCACCTCGTCGCGCAACAGTTTCAGCCTCCCCATCAGGCGCGTGGCCATCTCGTCCTCCACCACCACAAAGGCCCCCGAGTTGGCTCCTGGCCACACATGGTTGTCCATTCGCGAGCCGCTCTTGGGGCCGCGCCCCACCATGCGGCTCCAGCGCGAAACCCCCACGATCCCCAGCTCGTCCAGCAGGTCCTGCATCTCGTCGGTCAACACCACGTCGTGCATGATCCACACCATTTTCATGAGAGCACTCCCTTCTCGGCGGAAAGCTGCTCCCGCCGCCGCGCCCGGCGCGAATGCGCCAGGCTGTACAGCACCGGCACCAGCACCAGCGTGACCAGCATCGAAAACGTCAATCCCCCCGCAATCGTCACCGCCATCGGCTTCCACGTCGCTGCACCCTCGCCCCGGCTCACAATCATCGGCACCATCCCCAGCGTGGTCGTCATGGTCGTGATCAGCACCGGCCGCAACCGGGACCGCCCGGCATGGACAATGGCATCCGCCAGCGATTCCCCTCGCGCCCGGAGCAGGTTGATGTAGTCCACCAGCACAATGGCGTTGTTCACCACCACGCCCACCAGCATGATCATGCCGATGAACGACATGATGCTCACCGTGAGCCGCATCACCGTCAGGCTGATCGCCACGCCCGTGAAGGCAAACGGAATCGAGAACAGAATCAGGAACGGGTCCAGCAGGCTTTCAAACTGCGAGGCCATCACCATGTAGACCAGCAGGATTCCCAGCACCAGCATCAGGCCCATCTGCCGGAACGTCTCGGCCTGATCCTCCGCCGTGCCGCCAAAGTGCACGGCCACGCCCGACGGCAACGGAATCTCCGCGCGGATGCGCTTCTGCAAATCGCGAACCACCTCGCCGCTGCTGCGCCCGAAAACATCCGCCTCCACCTTGACCATGCGCTCCTGGTTCTTGCGGTCGATTTGCAGCGGCCCCAGCCGCTCCACCACGTCCGCCACGCTATCCAGCCGGATCCGCCGCCCGTCGGGGCGCGTGATCTCACTGCGCGCCACGTCCCCCACCGTCTGCCGGAAGGGATCGGCCAGGCGCATGACCACATCGTAATCCTCGTCCTCCTCGCGGAAACGGGTGGTCGTGGTTCCGTAGAAAAGCGTCCGCATCCCATTCACCACCTGCGACACGTTCAGACCGTGCGCCGCCGCCTTGGTTCGGTCGATCTCCACGTGGATTTCAGGACGCCCCGGATCGCGGCCAATGTCCCCGTCCACCGCGCCCGGCGTCGTCCGCACAATTTCCAGCACCTGTTCAGCCACCTTCTGCAGGACATCCAGATCGAACCCCAGCACCTCGATCAGGATTGGCTTGCCTCCGCCGCTCCGGCCCGGCCCGGCCTGCGCCGTGTCGACGGCGAATTTCTGAAGCTCGGGCCACCGGGAAACCACTTCGCTGATGGAACGGCCCATCGCCTGCACCGAACGTTCGCGCTGCGTTTGCGGAACCAGGCGCAGCATCACGCGCCCCATGTGCGATCCCGAGGCCCCTCCCACCATGCCCCCCATGTCCCCGCAGCGGAAGGCATAGGTCAGGACATTTTCCCTTCCCGCCTTCTCCAGCGCCACATCCAGCACCCGCTGGCAAAGAAGCGCCGTCTCCTCCACCCGCGTACCCACCGGCGCCTGAACCAGCAGGGTCAAACGCCCCGAATCGTCTTCCGGCGCATATTCGGAACCTAGCCCCCGAAACAGCACGATGCTTCCAGCGAAAACCGCCACCGCGCCCGCCACCACCACCCAGCGCCGCCGCAATCCGCGCCGCAGCAGCCCCGCATAGGCCAGATCCAGCGCCTCGAATTTACGCTCGCTCCACCCATGGAACGTCTCCGCCCAGCGGCCGCGCGTCTTGCGCTGACGGGGAGATTGCAGCAACTTGGAGCTCAACATCGGCGTCAGCCACAGCGCGCAGACCAGGCTCGCCGTCAAGGTGGCCGTCAGCAGCCCGCCAAGCTGCTTGAACAGAATTCCCGCCTCCCCCGTCAGGAAGATCAGCGGAACAAACACCACAATGGTCGTCAGGGTGGAGGCGCTGACGGCCGTGCCGACTTCGTCGGCACCGAACATGGCCGCCTCCCGCGGCGCGGTTCCGCGCTCCACCTTCGTGGAAATGTTTTCCAGCACCACCACCGCATTGTCCACCACCATCCCCATGGCAATCGCCAGACTCGCCATCGAAATAATGTTGATCGTCCACCCCATGACCCACATGAAAATGAACGCCAGGATCAGGGCAAACGGAATCGTCAGCGCAATGATCAGCGACGACCGGAAATTGCGCAGGAAAAAAAGCGTCGTCAGCACCACGAACACAAAGGCCCAGCGCACCGTCTCGCCTACATTGGAAATGGATTGGGTGATCTGGTCGCTCGAGTCGAAAATCAGAAAATACTCGATGTCGCGCGGCAGGGTTGGCTTGATGTTGTCGGACAGCTCCTTCATCACCTGCCGGGCCACATCCACCGTGTTGGCCCCGGAGCGTTTCAGGATCATCATCATGATGGCCCGGCGGTCCTTCACCCGCACGATCCGGCGCTCTTCGGCAAAGCCGTCTTCCACATCGGCCACATCGCGCAGCCTCACAAACGCACCCTCTCGCGAACGGATCACGATGTCGCCGATTTCATCCGGCGAACGGTATTCGCCCGGCACCCGAATCGTGTAGTCGAACCGGCCCACCTTCAGATTCCCCGCCGGCAGCGTCAGGTTCTCCTTCGCCAGCGCCGCCGCCACCTCTTCGAGCGTCAGCCCGAATCCGGTCAACCGCTCCGGCGACAGGTTCACGTTCACCTGCCGCTCCAGGCCGCCAAACAGCGAGACGGATCCCACCCCCGGAAGCCGCTTCAGCGGGTCCGCGATCTCGTTGTTCACGATTTCCTCGAGGCTTTCGATGCTCTCCGTGCAGGTGATCCCATAAAACTGGATGGGAATCTGCGACGTGTTGAACTTCAGGAGAACCGGAGGGTCGGCCTCGTCCGGCAGAACTTTGCGGATCCGTTCCAGGCTGCTGCGGATGTCGTTCGACGCCTCGTCGAGATTGCTGCCCCAGATGAACTCGCACACCACCGAGGAAACGCCTTCCATCGTTGTGCTCGACATCGAATCCAGGTTGTTCACCGAACCCAGCGCTCGCTCCACGATTTTCGTCACCTTGCGCTCGACGTCTTCCGAACTCGCGCCCTCCCACGTGGTCACCACCGTCACCGTCGGCCGCTCGATCTCCGGCATCAGATCCACCGGGAGCTGCGTCATCATGACGGCCCCCAGCACGAAAACCGCCAGAAACACCATCAGGGTCGTGATGGGATAATGAACGCCCAGTTCCGGCAACTTCATTGCGCACCCTCCGCGGCGGAGGCACCGTAGGCCCCCACCCGCTCGATCGGCGCCCCGTCCGTCAGCTTGTTCTGGCCCATCGCCACGTATTCATCCCCCTCGGCAAGCCCCTCCAGAATTTCGATGTCCGCCCCGTCCCGGATTCCCGTTTTCACGTCGACCGCCCGGGCCACCCCGTCGCGCACCACGAAAACCAGCCGGCGGTCCAGCATGCGGACCACGGACGAAACCGGCACCACCAGCGCGCCCGGACTCGTCGCCAGCGTCAGCCTCGCCGTGGCATACATGCCCGGACGCAGCAACCAGCCGCCTGTTTCCTTTGGATTGGGCAGCAGCACTTCCGCGCGGGCCGTGCGCGTGGCCACCTCCACCGTCGGAAAAATCCGCGCCACCTGGCAAACGGTTTCCCGTCCGGGTTGCACGTCCGTCGAAACGGACACGTCGGTCTTCCCCTCTTCCATCAGCGGCAGCAGCCGCGCCGGAATCGCCAGCATCAGCCGGAGCGGATCCATCTGCACCAGTTTCGCCACCGCCGTTCCCGGCCCCACCAGCGCGCCGGGATCCACTCGCCGCGCCGACACCACTCCATCCATCGGCGCCACCAGCGTAGCCTCGTCCAGATTCACCTTCGCCAAATCCAACTGGGCCTTCGCCTGGGCCAACGCGGCCCGGGAGCTTTCGTGCGCCGTCACCGCAGCATCCCGCGCCTGCTCGGTGGCCACGTTTTCCGCAAACAGAGCCTCCAGCCGACGGCGCTCCCGTTCACGGTCCGCCTCGGTCACCGCCGCCTGCTGCACCTGCGCCTCGGCCAGGGCCAGACGGGCCTCCAGCTCGCGGCGGTCCAGCTCGGCCAGAATCCCGCCGCGCTTCACCTCCACCCCTTCCGTCACGTTCACCGTTTCCACCCGCCCCTGCGCCTTCGAAAACACCTCGACCGAAACCGGGGTTTCCAGCTCGCCCGTGAACAACAGGGTTTCGGAAATATCGCGCCGCTCCACCGTAGCCGTCCGCACGGCCACCGGCGCCATCTTCTTCTCCGCGGCGGCGGGTTCCTTCTCCTTCGCCTTGGAACAGCCCAGACCCATTCCACAAGCCAGGCCCGCCACCAACATTCCGCAAATCCGTTTTTTCATCGCCATCCTCATTTCAGCACCGGACCATCCGGCAACGCACCGTCCGACATCAATCCCATCGCCTTCTGCAGCGACACCCGGGCCATCGCGTGACTAAACAGCGACTGGTAGTAGTTCGCCGAAGCCTTCGTCAACGCCTGCCGCGCATCCATCACTTCCAGCGGCGTGTTCTGCCCCTCCCGCAGCCCGGCCTCCACCAGCCGGAGCGCCTCCTTCGCCGTTTCCAGGTTCTGGCTCTGCGAGCGCGCGAATTCCTTCGCCGTTTCCAGCGACAGCACCGCCTGGCGGATCTGGCTGACGGCCTTCTCTTCCGCATCCTGCAACGCAATTTCCATCTGCTTCAGCTTGGCCCGCTCCTGGATCAGCGCCCCGCTGCGCCCGAACCCGTCGAACAACGGCCAGCTCAACTGAATGCCCGCCTGCCACTCGTCGCCCCAGTCGTCCAAAGTGGATTGGTGCGGATCGGGATTCGCCCACACCTGCGCCGCATAGCCCGACACATCCGGCAGATAGCGCCCCTTGGCGGCCGCCACGCTTTCGCGCTGCATCCTCATTGCGTATTCCGCTTCCGTCAAATCCGCGCGCCGTTCCAACGCCGTCCGGGCGGCCTCCCCGAACGAAATTTCTTCCGGCACCAGGGGAATTTCCTCCACCAAATCCACCTCGCTCTCCGGCGAGGCCCCCAGCAGTCGGAACAAGGTCGTGTAGGCCAGGTCCCTGTTGTTTCGCGCCTGCAGCACCTGGGCCTGGAAATTGGACACCTCCACCTCCGCGCGCAATTCGTCGTAGTTCGACGCCATCCCCTGCCGCCGCAACGCCTGAGCCGTCGCGAGCTGGGCATTCGCCGTTTCCAGCGCCGCCACGTTCACATCCAGCAAATGGCCGCTCAGCACCGCATCGTAGTAGGCCCTCACCACGTCGTAGCGCACGACATCGGTCGCATCCCGCAACCCCGCCGCCGCCCACTCTTCATACAGCCGGGCCGCGCGCAGGGCCGACCCGATGCGTCCGTTGTAGATTGGCTGCGTGACCTTCAGCCCCGCATTGTACTGGTCCTGGAACCGCGTCGTCACATACTGGCCGTTCACCGTGCTGCCCAGCTCTTCGTCGCGCCGCACATATCCCCCCGTGAGCCCCAAAGATGGCAAGGCTTCCGCGTACGACGCCTGAATGCGCCCGCGCGCTATTTCCGGCCCCTGTTGCTCCTGCTGCAAGGTTCGGTTTTGCGCCATGGCCAGCGCCAAGGCGTCCGCCAGCTTCAGCGGCCCCGAAAGATACACCACGCTGGGAGTCGTTTGCTTTTCTGAAAGATCCCGGATGCGCGTCTCCGCCGACTTTGCGCGGAGATCCCTCATTTGCTCCGCATCCGGCACGCCCACGCATCCCGCCATCCACACGGCCGCCACCCCCGCCAGCCAGGCTGCCCGTCTTTTCCCCGTCTCTCCGGATAATTTCATGACCATCACCTTTTCATCCTTCGGGGGAGAGTCGTTCCGGCTCCCGATTCGGTTACATCAATCGGGTCAGTTGGGCCGGATTTTTCAAATCCTCTTCAAACACCCGGCTCAATTCGCGCCAGACCGGCCCGGGCTTTCCGTCGCCCACCGGACGGCCCGCGAATTCCGTCACCGCCGTCACATGCGGTGTTGTTCCAAACACCAGCATTTCGGCGGCCTTTTCCAATTCCGTCCTCGGCACATCCGCCTCTTCCACTCCCGCCAGAACACCCGCCGGAACCAGTTTTTCTCGCGCCAGCGCCAGCACCCGCAGCATCGTGGTGCCCAGCAAAATATGCTCCGGTTTCGGCACCATCAATACCCCCGCCGCCGTCACGATGCCGAAATTCTCCGTGGGCAGTTCCGTCATGTGTCCGTTGGCGTCGAACCCCAGCATGAAATCCACGCCCGAATCGACTGCCTGTTTTTTCATCAACACATTCGGCAGATAATTCACGCTCTTCACCTGCGCGAAAAAACCGCTCTTCGCGGGCACACCGCTCACCCCCACCTTCGCGCCTTCCGGATGAGCCTCCATGAACGGCGGGGGCAGCCGGATCGAAAGGACCATCAGCAGCGGCCTCGGACATTCATACGGATTCGCCGAATGCCCCCCCGGCCCGCGCGAAACAAAAATCCGCACCAGCGCATCCCGCCGCCCGCCCGCGCGAAGCACCTCGCCCACAATGCGACAAATCTCCTCCCGGCTCCAGGGCAGTTGCAGGGATATGGTTTGGGCTCCTCCCTCCAAGCGCGCCAGGTGCGCGTCCAGGTTGTAGATGGCCCCGTCCACGCACTTGCACGTCTCGAACAGGCCATCGCCGCGATGCACCATGTGGTCGTCGACCGGCACCACCATCAGGTTGGGGTCCGTCGTGATGCCGTCCCACCAGCTCGAATACATGGCATAATACTGCGCATGATACGCCGGCCGGTTCGTCCGGCAAAACTCCACAAAATCCATCACCTTGAAATCCATCTTCATTGTCCGGTTCTTCCTGACCCACATCATTTCCGCTTGTGCGCAGGCGGCACGCCCAGTTGCTCGCGATATTTCGCCACCGTCCGCCGCGCCACCTGGAATCCCTGCTCTTTGAGCTTTTCCGCTATGGCCTGGTCGGAGAGCGGATGCTTCACATCCTCGTGCGCCATCACCTTGGCCACGGCCTCCTTGACCGCTTCGGTCGAAATGGTCTGCCCGTCCGCCATCGTCAGTCCCGTGGTGAAGAAGAATTTCAGCTCGAAAATCCCCTGCGGCGTCCGCGCATATTTTCCCGAAACCGCCCGCCCCACCGTCGTTTCATGCACCCCCAGCTTCACCGCCACTGCCGCCATCGTCAGTGGTTTCAGCTTCGAGATGCCATGCTCGAAAAACTCCCGCTGGGCCGCCGCAATCTCCTCGGCCAGGCGCCGCACCGTTTCCCGCCGCTGGTGCAGGCTGTCCATCAGGAACTTGCCCGAACGCACTTTTTCGGCCAAATATTTTTTGGCCTCCGTCGCCGTCTCGGGATCTTCCAGCATCGACTCGTATTCCGCGCTGATGCGCAGCCGCGGGAACCCGTCCCGCAGCATCTCCACCACATATTCCCCCTCGGCCGTCTTGCGGATTTCCACCTCCGGCGTCACATACACCGGCGGCGGCGCCGAAAACCGCAGCCCCGGTTTCGGGTCCAGCAGCGCGATCGCCTTGATCGCCGCCGCCGCTTCTTCTTCCTTCAGCCCCGCCACCCGCGCCAGGTCGGCGGCCTGCAAATATCCCAGCCCCTCCAGATGCCCTTCGACCAAGATGGCCGCAGGCGACCCCTCCCCGTGCCCCAACCGGCGCAACTGGATCAGCAGGCATTCTTTCAGGTTCCGCGCCGCCACCCCCGGAGGATCGAAGTCCTGGATCACCGCCAGCGCCGATTTCACCACCTCTTCCGGTTCGCCCGATTCGCTCGCCACTTCCGCCACATCCACCGACAGCCATCCGTTTTCATCCACGTTGCCGATGATGTATTCCCCCGCCCTCTTCTGCGCTTCATCCATCCCCGACTCGTTCAACTGCTCGTCCAGATGGGCATGCAGCGACGGCGGCGCCGTCAGCGAATCCAAAAAAAACTGCCGCTTTTCCTCGGCCTCCGCCGTGGGCGCCGCGCCCGGTTGTTCCTCCGCCGAATGGGGAGCCAGCATCCGCTCCAGCGCGTCGATGTCCCTCCCGAAATCATCCGGCTCGTAGTCGTTCTCCTGGTCCACCTCGTCGAACGTCGTCGCCGTCACTGGCTCCAGCGCCGGCAACATCGGCTCCAGGTCCACCGCCTTTTCCTCCAGCACGGGATTTTGCTCCATCTCGCTGCGGATCAGATCGCGCAATTCCGGCAACGGCACCTGCAGGAAGCGGAGCGCCTGCACCATGCGCGGCGCCAGCTTCATTTCCTGACGTACCTGTTGACTTTGGAAAAGGCCCTGTTTCATCGCCCCTGTTCTACTAAATCCCCACCCCCCTGCACAGCTCAATCCCGTACAAGCATCATTCCGGAGAGCATCCTCGTTTCACTGATCTGCTATCTCGCTTTCGCAATGCTGAATAGAGCGCGGCTGGGGGTGTGGCATCTCTTTCCGTTCGCCCCCTCTCCGCGCTCTCGATGGCAGTCCCATCCCGCTTGAACATGCTCGGTATGAATTGGGCCGTCCATGAGACGAGGATGCATCCCTCCAAATCAACTAGTTATTATAATAACTAGTCAAAACTTTTCTCCGGTTTTTCGGCCCTCACCCCCTTTTGAAATCCGTGTCCATCGGTGTTCATCCGTGGTCCATCGGAGCGCAACTTCCGTTCCCATGGCGCGGATTGCGGCACAAAGCCGACGGAGGTCCATGAAACAAGGATACACCCAACGTGCCGTATCCAACAGGGAAGCCAACCTTGGCGACCAGACGTGCGCGGCTTACATGCCCGGCGGATAGAAAAGGGTCACGCCATCCTTCGGCGGCTCCGGCGGAGTGGAATCCGGCGGCTTCGGAGAATCGAACATCAGCACCGCCGTGCCTCCCTCCAACACCGGCAACCCATTTCCGCGATTCTCCGGCGGATAGGTCACCTCCAACATCACCCTTCGCCCCTGAACGCTCCCGCGGAACACCAGATCGCCCTGCATCCCAACACCCCCCAACTCTGAGGCTGGAAACCGCTTCATGATTTCTCCCTCCCGCATGTAGGGCAGCCGGATCTGCCTCAGCCACAGGTCATACGCTGTGTCGTCTTTCTCGGCGGGTTTCGTTGCCTTCGGTTCCTCTTCCGCCCACGGCGGCAGCACCGGCGTGCCCGATGTGCGCGGGACGGCTGGGCCCGGCGGAGGCGTGGGACGCGGCACCCGCAGGCTCTCGATGTAGACCGTCTGATTGGGTGGAAACAGCGCCACGCTCATCTCCGGCCGGGAGCGCGCCTGCCCCTTCGAATCCCGGATCGAGGTGCAATAGACCAGCGGATTGCGCCGGGAAAGCAATTCCTTCTCCACCCGCTCCAGGTGAATGGCCACCGCCCGGCGCAGGGAGGCAGGATGCTTCCCGTTCACCAGAAATCGATCCATCGCGTGCAAATCCTGCAGGATCTGCTCCAGCTCATCCTCCTTCAGCTTGTCCAGGAAGCGCGGCACATACCAGCCCCGATGCTGGGAGATCGTCGCCGCCGACTGCCACTGCATCAGCAATCCCAGTGCATAGGTCTCTTCGGCGGCCCATCGGTTCACTTCCATCTTCGCCGGATCCCAATGGCTGCGAATGTTGAAATATCGCCAGGCATTTTCCCCCATGGATCCGACCATCGCCGAATCCGGGCTCAGAGCGGTCCCCACGAACAGCAATCCGAACGCGTGATACCACGGCCCCATTTTGTCCTGGACATATAGGTCTCCCGCCGGTCGCAAATCCACCAGCTTGGCCATCAATTCCGCCGCCGAGCGCGATTCCACCCGCGGCCCCGTACGGCTCATCACCTTCGACTCCCCCACCATGGCCAGTCCCGTCGGCTTGGGATTCGTTTCGGTCGGGATCGACTGGTATTTGGCCTCCTTCAACAGCGTATGCACCGCCAGCGCGGCCAGCGGCACATCCCCCCCGCAGATCTCGATTGCGAGCCCCATCACATCTCCTGGACGCAGCCCTCCCTTGGATGCCAGAATCGCATCCGCCAGTCGCACGCCAACACTGTCCTCCCCCGCCCGTTGCAAAAACGTCAGTTGAACATAGCCATTCTCCAGCCGTTCAGAAGGAACTCCCTGATCGCGCACATAGGTTCCCAGATCGGTATAGGCCACCGCCATCGTCTCGAAGCTCGGATTCAGTTTGGCCAGCGCCGTCTGCCGGGGCGGCTGAAGCCGCTGCATCATCGCCTCCGCCAGCAATTCCGCCCCCATTTCATCCAGTTTCGGGCGGTGCGCCTGCGCCAACTCGTCCTGATCCACCGGCTCCGCATCGATGCGCGGCTTGTTGCGAACAATGTCCGCCGTGTCGCTGTTCACCTGCCCTTCCGGATACGCCAAATCCGGATTCGGCGGAACCATCTGCCCGCCCGCAGGTCCCGCGAATCCAGCCACCCACACCAGACAGGAAAGAATCGTGATCCGTTTCATAGCGTCGCGATGATCCTCCTCCGCCTGTTCCAATTCCGACTCGACTCAATCCCCTCCCGCAAGCTCCGGGAGAGGTTCGCACTTGCGGCCCGACGCCAGCACCGCGTCGATCCGCCCCAGCAGCGTCGCCGCATCCACCCGCTCCTCCAGCGTCCGCGCCAGGGCCCCGAATTCGCGGAAGCCCCGCAGATAGCGAACCAGATGCGGACGCATCACCAGGCACGCCGTCAGCTCCGCGCCCATCTTCAGCTCCCGGCGGCCGCGCCGCTCCATCAGCGCGATTTCCCTCCGCAGGTGCTCCCGGATTTCCGCCCTCACTTCCTCCACCGCGGGCAGGCGCGGCTCGCGCCCCGCCGCCAGCTCCCGGATGTCGCGGAACAGCCACGCATTCCCCAGCGCCACGCGCCCGACCATCACGCCATCCACGCCCGTCTCGCGCACCATCCGGAACACATCCGCCGCCGTCTTGATGCCGCCGTTGCCGATCACCGGAATCCTGCGCGCCCGCTTCGTTTCCGCGATCAAGTCCCAGTTCGACGGCCCCGAATGGCGCACCGCCGCCACCCGCCCGTGCAGGAAAATCGCCGCCGCGCCCGCCTCTTCCACCCCCGACGTCGTCTCCATCACGTTGATCGTGTCCGCGCACCAGCCGATTCGCGTCTTCACCGTCACCGGCATTGCCTCCCCCGCCGCCGCCCTCACCTGCCGCACGATCTCGGCCATCCGGGCCGGATCGCGCATCAGCCCCGCCCCGTCGCCGCGGTTGCGGATCTTCGGCATCGGGCAGCCCGCGTTGATGTCCAGGAAATCGAAGAGTTTCGTTTCCGCCACCTTGGCCGCCGCCGCCGCCATCACCGCCGGATCGGAACCGTAGATCTGCGCCCCGATGGGATGCTCCTCGCCCCACGTATGCAGGTAGTAGCCCGTGCGCAGGTGGTCGATCGTCAGCCCGTACGCATTCGCCATTTCCGTCACCACCGCGCCGCACCCCTTTTCCAGACACAGCGAGCGGAACGCCCCATCGGTATACCCCGCCATGGGCGCCAGAAAAACGGGCCACTCGATTCGGAGCGTCCCCAGTTGCAACGGTTGGAGCTGGAAGTCAGACATGCGCGCCATCCTAAGCGAGTTTTCCACACTGTGGAAAACTTTTTTCCACACTGTGGAAAAACCGGTTCAACCCCGGGCGCGGCGGTAGGTCTTGCGGAAGAGGGCGGCCAGCAGCGGATTCTGGGCGATGAAGAGGCGGTGGTGGAGCTCGCGGCAGCCCACGCCGCCCTGCATCCGGATGCGGCGCAGCGCAAAGAGCGGCGTGCCCGGGCGGTTGGCCCCGCAGTCCATCGACAGCGCGGCTTCGTAGCCCGCCAGCAGCGCCGCCTCGATGGCCACGCCGTCGTATTCGCCCCAGGGCCAGCTCATCGCGCGCGAGGGTTTTCCGGTGAGCTCTTCGAGGCGCTCGCGGCAGAGGGTGAATTCGTTCAAGCAAAACTCGATGCGCTCGCTGGTGGTCCGCTCCGCCAAATGGGTATCCAGCGGATCGCTGGATTCGGGCCAGAAGCCGTTGTGGGCATAGGCGGATCCGCTGGCATACATGGGCTGGCCGTCGCGGATTTCCAGGTAGATGCCATGCACGCCCGGATGGATGTCGGTCTGCACCTGGCCAATGGGCCTGTTGGAGCTGAAACAGGCCTGGTGCGTGTGGGTGTGGCCAAAGAGACCGTGTCCCTGCTGCTCCACAAGGGCCTTGAGCTCGGTGCGGTTCATGAAGGCGGTGGGGTCGTTGCGCTCGATGGCTCGGTCCCACGCATCGCGAGCCACGGGCAGTTCACGCAGGTCGGCACCCGGTGTGGCGGAGTCGGGACGGCGAGGACCGTCGTGCAGGTAGGCCGTGGCGCAGCCGAAGGAGGCGCGTACGCCGTATTCATGCAGAACGGGCGCGGCATGGACCCAGTTGTCGAGATAGCAGTCGTCGAACGTGAGCGCATAGGAAAGCTTCGGGGGCTCGGCGCCGCCCTTGACGTAATCGATGACGTCGTCGAGCGGAATGCTGTGCCAGCCGTGCGAGGCCAGCCACTCCAGATGCGCGCGAAATTCCTCCGGCGTGATTCCACACACCGGCGAGATGACGCGGTAGCACAAGATGGGAACGCTGAGTTTCATGTTCCCCCCATCCTAGGAAAAACTTGCGGAAAGTATAGTCTATTGTGGCGGAATTCCGGCGCCGCCATGCTTGCGGATCAGGCGGGCATCGCGGGTGCCTTCGTAGATGTCGTATTCCAGCAGGCGGCACTCGATGTCACCGTTCCACAGGGCCACGCGGCGGACGGGATGCAGGCTGATTTTGCGCCCCAGCGGCAGGTTCCCGGTGAAGACCAGCGCGCGCATGCCCTGGCACTTGTCCTTGAAGTAGGAGCCGATGGATTCGTAGAGCGTCACGAGGCGCTCTTCCTCCCCCATGCGCTCGCCGTATTCGGGATTCATCAGGACCATCGCCGGCGGCTTCGGCAGCGGCGTGTCGCGGAAATCGCAGGTGTGGAAGCGGATCATGCCGGCCACCCGGGCCCGCTCGGCGTTTTCCCGCGCGCACGAAATCGCCTGCGCATCCACGTCCGAGGCGGCGATCCATGTGCGGGGAGCCGCGATGAATTTGGCGCGCGCTTCGTCCTTCAGCTCCTGCCAGGCGGACGTGTCCACATCGTTCAGGTGCAGGAAGGCATAGTCTTCGCGCTCCAGGCCGGGGGCGCGGTTCTGCGCCATCCACGCAGCCTCGATGGCCAGCGTTCCGCTGCCGCACATGGGGCCGATGAAGGCTTCCGCGCTGTTCCGGCCCCAGCCTGCTTCCAGCAGGATGCTGGCCGCCAGAGTCTCGCGCAGCGGGGCCACCCACGAACGCCAGCGATAGCCGCGGTGCGAAAGCGGCGCGCCGCTGGTGTCGATGAATATCTGGGCGGACCGCTCCTTCCAGTACAGGGCCACGCACGAGGCGCCGTCGGGGGTCGAGGTCGAGTCGGGACGCGCGCCGGTCATGTCCACGAACCGGTCGGCGATGGCGTCCTTGCAGCGCAGCACGGCATAGCGGGGATCGCGGATGGTCTCGTGCTGGGCCACGCCATGCACGTGGAAGGGAACATCCCGGCGAAGCCACAGCTCCCACGGCAGTTCGCGAACGGCCGCATAGAGGTCGTCCGCGGAATCCACCTCGAACCCTCCCACTTCGAACAGCACCCGGTTCGCCGTCCGCAGCCACAGGTTCAGGCGCATCGCATCGCGCAAATCGCCTTCGATTCCAACGGAAGTCGGCGAGACATCCTGCGGCTCATAGCCCATGGCGCGGAGCTCGCCCTTGAGCACATCGGCGCAGCCGCGCCCGCAGGTGGCCACGATCCACGTTTTTTCGGTCCAATCCATTTTCATTTGAGTCCATTCTGGCAAAATGCCTTCACGCGCCACCGTCGGAAATAGGCGCGGTTGGGCCGGTCGCGATGCCGCTCCAACGCCTGCGGGGCCAGCGAGGGATGCCACAAGTGCATCGCGCGGGCCTCGTGAATCACACTCCGGGGCTCCACGCCCGTTTTGTACAGGCGGCGGGCAAAGTCGTCGTCTTCATAGCCCCAGCCCACGAAATTCTCGTCGAACCCGTTCACGTCCACCACGTCGTCGCGGAAGAGCGAAAAATGGCACCCCAGCAATTTGGGTTTGTGCGGACGGGCCACATGCCAGCGCCTCAACGCGGCTTGCCGCGCAAACAGGCGAGCGGCTTCCGCAAGCTCGGCCACATCGGCGGCCGCCCATGCCATTTCCCAGTCCTCCGGGGAGGGCGAGGGCACGGCCGCCATCAGGGCTTTCGTCACCACTTCATCCAGCAAAGCCCGGTTGCCGCACAGGAGGCGGCGCGGCGCGGAATGCCGCCGGTGCTGGTCCACCGCGTCGGGCAAGAGCGCAATGTCGCAGTCCAGGAAAAGCAGGTAGTCCCCCGTGGAGGCTCGAATGGCCTTGTTGCGGGCCGCCGCCAGCCGATAGCCGTCTTTCTCCTGCCTCACCACTGTCGAGGGAATCCTACACGTGGACAACAGCCGAGTTGTGGCCGCCACGGTGGCTTCATCGGAACCATCGTCGGCCACCACCAATTCGTCGGGTACGCGGGTCTGGGCCAGCAGCGACGCCACCAGCAGGCGCAGGTGATCCGGCCGGTTGTAGAGGGTGGTGAGGACACTGATTTTCACGCGTTTCCTCCCTCTTTCCCGGACAAGGGAATCACCCTCGAGACCGCCAGCCCGGCCAGGCAAAATTGAGAGAAGCGAATCACCTGGTCCGGGAAATCCCCGATGCCGTAAACCAGAACAAAGGCCATTCCCGTTCCCAGCAACACGGGAAGGGCGCGTGCGCGCAGTTTTTCACGCCAACGGATTTCCGCCCGTCCGGCGAGAAAGGCCTGGATTCCAAGGCGGAACCCCAGCGCCAACCATCCCAAACTCCACAGGTAAAAGCCGACTTTTCCCCCTTGGAAATAGAGCATGATCCAATAGCTGTGGGCATGCGGATAGCGGAACGGCACCAGAGGCGCCCGCTGCTCCGGATTGGCATAAACAGCCTTGTCGAAGACTTCCTTTCCAAACCCGTATCCGCAAACAGGCCGGAGACCCGCCAGCATCATGGAGTGGCTCCAAACCGTGTCGCGCTGGCTGAAGTTGCGCATGGTCCGGTCGCGGAACCTGGGGTTCACCCGCGGCACCACTTCCACCAACGTCACGGCCACTCCCACCACCAGAATGGTCGCCACCACCCGCGCACGCCAACCCGGCATCAGCACAAGGGGAAACGCCAAGGCCACGAAAACGAAAACAAGCTGGGGCCCCCGCGAGGCCATCACCACCAGATATGCCAGATCGAGGAGAATGCCCAGAGCCAAGGCCGCCTTCTTCCATGGTCCCGGCGCACCCGCGATCCACCGCGCCGCGAAAACCAAAACACAAAGGCCCGCCATCATGCTGGACACATTGGGATGCGTGTAGAGATACGGATGGAAAAAGCGCGCCTCCCGGAGAAGGAGAGGCCAGCCCAGCTCGTCAAACAAACGGATCAGATCGCGCCCCAGATTCGCCGTGATCCAGGCCGCGCTCACCAGCAACGCCGACCAGACGCGGCGCGGAGAATCAAACAAGACGGGCACGGCCAGCACTGCGCCCGCCAAAGGGGCCGCTTCCAGCAAATCACGTGCTGTTCCCGCCGGATAAAAACTCCATATCACCGAAAGCAGGGCCCAAATCACGCCCAGCCCGAAGAAAAAACCCGCCGGATTCCGCCAGGCGGCCAGCGTCTTCCTCCAATTCCAAACCGCATAGAACCCCGTCAGCCACATCACAATGGTCGTCAATTCATTGGAGGGCCGGAACCAAATCCACGCCGCAAGGCCCCAGATCAGGGCATGGCGGCGCACGGCAGAGGCGCCACCTGCCGATTCAACCCAATGGTTCCACGTTTCACGCATATCGGGCGCGATCCTGCACCGGAGCCGAGGGGGTCTTCAACCCCAAAGTGACGGACGCCCGGCGGTCCAGCGAACGCGAAACATTCGGAGCAGCCGCCAGCAATTCCTGCGTGTACGGATGGGAAGGACAGGCCAGCACCTCCGCAGCGGCCCCCCGCTCCACAACTTCTCCCGCCTTCATCACCATCACGTCGTCGGCCATGTGGCGCATCACCGCCAGGTCGTGTCCGATCAGCACCCACGTGATTCCCCGCTTTTCTTGAAGGGTTTTCAGCAAATTCAAAATCTGTGCCTGCACACTCACATCCAGCGCACTCACCGGCTCATCCGCCACCAGAAATTCCGCCCCCACGCACAAGGCCCGGGCCAGATTAACGCGTTGTCGCTGGCCGCCGCTGAGCTCGTGAGGAAAACGATCTGCATAGGCTGCGTCCAGTCCAACGGTTTCCAACCAACGGACGGCCTGCCGGGCCGCTTCCTCACTCGTTGCCGCCAACCGGTGCACCCTGAGCACTTCCGCCAGTGCGGCGCCCGCCTTCATGCGGGGATTCAGCGAACCCAGCGGATCCTGGAACACCATCTGCGCCCGGCGGCGAAAGGCCAATCGGCCCGCGCGATCCAAGGACAGCACCTCCTGCCCGTCAAATTCGATCCGCCCCGAAACGTTCTCTTCGATCCCCAGAATAGCGCGCGCCAAAGAGCTTTTCCCGCTGCCACTCTCTCCCACCACCCCCAGGCAGCGCCCGCGAACCACTTCGAAAGACACCGATTTCACCGCTTCGACAACGCGCCGCCCGGTACGATAGGTCACGGACAGATTTTCCACCTTCATCCAGACGCCGCTCATGACCAGCCCCCCTCCGTACAGGCCCAGCAGGCCGCCAAATGCCCGTTCGCCCGCTCCTGCAACTCCGGTTCCTTCTCCTGACAAATGGCCCGTGCCAACCGGCAGCGGGGATGAAAACGGCAACCCGCCGGATGCTTCCCCAGCGGCGGAACCGTACCTTCGATTCCTTCCAGCCGTTCCCCCTTTCCATCCAAACGGGGCAGGGCGTTCAGCAACCCCTTCACGTAAGGGTGAAAAGGGCGGCGCAACAGTTCCACCGGACCCGACTCCACCACGCGGCCCGCATACATCACATGGATTTCATCCGCCACCTCGGCCACCACGCCTAGATTGTGCGTGATCAACAGAACCGCCAGGTGTTCCTTCCGTTGCAACTCCGCCAGCAAACGCAGGATTTTCGCCTGCACTGTCACATCCAGCGCCGTGGTTGGCTCATCGGCCACCAAAACGCGCGGACGTCCCGCCAGCGCCATCGCCAACATCGCCCGCTGCTGCATGCCACCCGACAACTGGTGAGGGTAGCTCACCAAAACGCGCGACGGCTCCTCAAATCCAACCGTGCGCAAAATCTCTTCCATCCGGGCCTCCGCCCGGTCACGGTCTTCCGGCGGCAGCACTTCGCGGATTTGATTCCCAATCGTGAAGACCGGATCCAGGCACTCGCCGGGATCCTGGAAAACATACGCCAAGCCTTTTCCGGGCCCGCGCGGAATCCCGTCCGCCCAACGAATCTCTCCCCGATCCATGACCATGCCACGCGGCAACAGCCCCCCCAGCGACGCCGCCGTAATGCTTTTCCCGCAACCACTTTCGCCCACCAGCGCCACCATGCACCCCGCACGCAAACTCAGGTGGACCTTCCCCACCACCTCCAAACGGCGCCCGTGATCGGTGACCAGCCCCACGCCCAGATCCAACACCGTCAAGACGGCGTCCGATCCGCCCTTGACGCATTGATTCAAATCTGTTGGTTTCATGGAATGAACATTGAAACACGGACCACCGGATATTTAGAAGAAAATTGTTATTTCGTGTCCAACCCCGTCACCCGCCAAACCGTTGTGATCGATCCCGGCGATGACGCCCAGCAGCTCATCGTGCGACTGCGCGAACTCAACGTCACTGTGGTGGCCTATTTGCTCACCCACGGCCATGTCGATCATGTTTCCGCGGCGGCAGAACTGTCGGCTCTGTTTCCCGCCCCGATCCATCTTCACGCCCAGGATGCCGCATGGTGCTTCACGGCCCGAAACGAACTCCCCGGTTTTTATGTCGCTCCTCAAAAACCAAAAGGACCGATGGTCCTCGTCACAGAATCCTCGCTTTTTGAATTGGCAGGTGCCCATTGGTCCGTGGTTGAAACACCCGGCCACACCCCCGGCGGAGTCTGCTGGAAGCTGGAAGAAGACAACGCGCTATTCTCGGGCGACACCCTGTTCCGCGGATCTGCCGGACGGACGGATTTGCCAGGCGGCGATCCCCGCTCCCTCACAAAATCCCTCCGCAAACTGGCAACCCTATCCGATGATCTGACCGTCTATCCCGGTCATGGCGACCCCACCACCATTGGACACGAAAAGAGATACAATTATTTCATGCAGTTTTAGTTAAACAAAGAAATCTACCTTTCTCCGTACGTGCTGACTGCCAATCAGGGTCATGTTTTATAAAACTATATCCCTTTTTAGGTTTCCACCCAACACCGTGCTAGATCAATTTCTTTAACAGCCTTCATTCATTCTGGTTACATCACATCAATCTACCAAATTTCCCCAGGACAACCTCAAACTCCATTTTGGGGTCATGTTTTATAAAACTATATCCCTTTTTTCACCCTCTTCCCGTCTCAACACCACTTCGCACAGCGGAATTCCCCACCGGTTGGTAGCATATGTCTTTCGCCATTCAGGTTCAGCATCTTCCTTCCGCCAGCCGTAAACGCCCAATACTCGGATTTCTTCCACCTGTCCCGCATGCTGAATGAACCGTCGAGACCCGTCCCTGGATAACAACGCCACCCCATCTTCCGCCGTTTTGAGGATAATTCCCGAACGAGTCTCTTCCCAATTCAACCGTTCCCCCTCTCGAACCTTTCCCAACGCCTTGGCAATTCGCTCCACCCGTCCCGCGTCTCCCCTCCCCGCAAAGGACAAATCAAAATCGGCTGGCCCCAGCACGCGGTACCTCTTCAACGGCAACCTCCCCTTGGGCTCAGTCTCTTTTTCCCGAATCACCGAGTCCGTCCGTCTCAACGGATCCAGAATCGGGCACCCCTCTTCCGACCAATCCACAACCGCCAATGCATGCTTGGCCCGCGTCATGCCCACATAGAGCAAGCGACGCGCCTCCTCTGGGTCCTTGCGCCACGGGTTCTGCCAACGGCCAGCAACAGCCACGCATCCATGTTCCGTCCCCTTGGCGGCATGAAGGGTCGACAGCCAAATACCCTGTCTTCCCAAACGCCCCTCGCGACGAAATCCGGCCAAACTTTCATGAAAATATTCGATCCACTCCTCTGCATCGGCCTCCTCTTCCGGGAAATCCTCCCCCATGGACGCCAGCAAATCCGGCCACGTTCCACCTCCACACGCTTGGCGAACCGCTGCAATCGCCTCCTCCAATGTCCCGCGGGAAACCCGTTGGCCGGCCCGGGCCTGCAGTTTTTCCAGCAGCATCATGCACTCGCGCATGCGCCACAAGGCAGGCAAACCAGACCCTTTGGCCCACTCCCCCGGCGATATCCTCACATTCAGGGGAACAGATTCGGATTCCGCTACGGAACGGAATGCATCCAAATCTTCGTGGTTCACCCCCAACACCGCCATGTCCTTCCAGTCCACTCCCGCCTTGTGCCAGTTTTCAACCTGTCGCAACAGTTCCAGCGCCTGGGTTTCCAAATCTTTGACTTCCAACAGTCGGACGGGCTCGCCAGAAGGATCCTTGCTCCGCCGCCGATCCACATGAATCGGCAGATCCGCCTTCATTCGGCCTCGGTTTTCCGCAATCACCCGACCCGCCGCATCCAAAATGGCCTTGCTGGACCGGTAGTTCGACGTCAGACCGCACATCTCGGCCTCGTAGTCCTTCTCAAAGCGCCGGATGAACCGGACATCCGCCCCGCGGAAGGCATAAATGCTCTGGTCATCGTCCCCAACCGCCACAAGCCCCAGTTTGGCATCCGGATCCTTCAACGTGCGTCCCGCCAATGCCGAAATCAGCTCATATTGCAGGTCGTCCACATCCTGATACTCATCCACCAGAATATAGCGGAATCCCGCCAGCAACCGGTCACGCGCCTCGTCCCTCTCGGCGGATTCCACCGTCCATTCACCCCGCAACAGCCGAATGGCATCCCGAAGGGGCTGCTCGAAATCCATTTCACCCGAAGCCTTTGTTCCCGCGGCGGAACGTCCGGCCAAGGCCGAAAAGGATGTCCCCGTGAGCCGCATCGCCAGCCCGTGATACGTCATCACCGTCACGCCGTTCGCCGCATCCCCCGCCAACGCACGCAGGCGGCGGCGCAACTGCACGGCCGCTTCATGGTTGAAACACAACGCCAAAAGCGATTGCGCCGGCACATGCTGGATTTTCAACAGCCAGGCCATCCGGTGCACCACCGTCTGCGTCTTTCCGGAACCGGGGCCCGCCAACACCAGCCAATTCTGCTCGGGATTGGCCTCCACCACCCGCCGCTGCTCTTCGTCGCCCAGCTCTTCCACCACCTTCCGATACGCTTCCGCCGTGGCTGCCCGCTCCAGCTCTTTCCTTCGGCCCGGAAAATACCGCTCGATGAATTGCCGCTTGTCGAGGCGGAAATAATCCAGCACCAGCGACAGAGCCGCCTGCATGTTCTGTAATCCGCGCTGGGCATATTCCATCATCACATGGACCTGGAACGTCTTCTCCTCGTAGTAAAGGCCCAGCGGGGCGTATTCCTTCACGCCATACCCGCGCGACGGCTCCGCCTCCACCCGCAGGGTCATCGCCGTCCGGAAAAGCGCCAACCCCCGTTGCAAGCGAATGATCTGCAAATCGTGCAGCCACAGCAACGCCCGCTCGGCGGCAGCGGCGGCATTTTGCGGCCCCGTCTGCAACAGCGACCCCGATTCCAGCGCCTCGCACAATTCATCCATTGTGAATTCAGCCAACACATCTTTGCCTCCCGGCGTTTCGTGCTGAATTTGCGCCAGGATCGCCTCCAACACGCGGGCCGCCTCCTCCCGGCGCCGCGCCGCCATCTCCGCAACCTTCGGCATCTCCACGTTCAATCGAATGTGGTGGCGGGTGGCACTTCCCGGACGGATTTCCAACAAGCGCCTCCCCCCTTCTTCCAGACCCGACAACGTTTGGACCATCCTCCCGAAATCGTGCAACCCCGCTTCGCTTTCGCCTTCGTCCTTCAGCCGCTGGTTCAGCACCGCCGTATCCAGCACCAGTTCCTCCCCCGACATCGCTCCCTGTTCCAGAAGCAACTCGTGCAACCGTTGTTCCGCCCGCGACAATCTCTCCAGCCGCAAGCGGGAAGGATCCGCAATCTTGTGCCGCACATAGGCCGACATCGAAGTGCATTCCTTCAGCACCTTCGCCTTCGACATGGCGCGCAGTTCGCTGAACAGCAATCCATGCAGCCGGATTGCACTCCGGGGACACTCCTGCCTCTGGTTCCACTCCCACAGCGAGGGCAGCGTTACCAAACGGTCCGCATCAATGCCCCCGTCCGCCCGGGCCGCCACGAATTCATTCAGAATGTCGCCCCACAATTTCTGGCGCTCCGGCGGCTCTCCCAATTCCAGAGCCCGAGCTTCCGCCTCGTTCCGCGTCTTCGCAACCGGACGCGCCTGGAACACATTCACCACATTGTCGTCGCGCTTCAAGTAGTGCGCGCGCTCCAGCCACGAAATTGCCGTTTTCACCTTGGTGTTCAATCCGCGGTCCTCCGGATCCAGCACCTCCTGCAGCCGCGTATCCTGCATCAACTCGCCCACCGTCACCACAAGCGCATCCCCGTCCTTCCGCTTGTGCTTTCTCAACGCCCGCAGAATCTCCGCGATTTCGCGCCGCCCCAGCCGGTTCATCCCGTTGAGGTTGAACTGCCAGTCCGCATCGTTGTCGTCGAACAGCAAGATGCAGTCGGCCTCCCGGCGATCGCGCCCCGCCCGGCCTGCCTCCTGGATGTAGTTTTCAACCGATCCGGGCATGTCACCATGGATAACCACTCGCACGTCCTCTTTGTCCACGCCCATGCCAAACGCATTCGTTGCCGCGATCACCTGCAAATCGCCCGCAATGAACCGATCCTGCACTTCTTTTTTCTCTTCCGGCGGAAGCCCCGCATGGTAGTGGGCGGCTTTCCACCCTTCCTTGAGCAGAAATTCAGAAGTCTCCCGGGCCTTGGCGCGGGAGGAACGAAAGACAATCGCCCCACCCCTTCCATACGCGCCCAATCGCTCCGAAAGGATCTCGGAGATTTTCTTCATCCGCTCGAAGCCCGGTGCCGCCTTCACCACTTCGAACTTCAGCCCCGGACGATCCAGCGGAGCCTCAAAGAGCGGCAAATTGCGCTCACCCGTCATCGATTCGTGGAAGGCGCGGATCTCGGCGATCACTTCGCTCTTGGCCGTGGCCGTCACATACATCACCGGCGCCACGGGCGATCCCATCCGTTCGCGGATGAACCGCTCGGCGTAGAGATAATCCGTGCGGAAATCATGCCCCCATTTGGAAAGGCAGTGGGCCTCGTCAAATACCCACGCGCCAATCTCGCGCTGCGAGACCGCATTGAAAAACGACCGGCTTCTCAACTGCTCCGGCGCAATGTAGAGCAACGAAACATCGCCCATGGCGATGCGATGCAGCACGTCGCGTCGCTCCAGCGGCGACAGCAACCCATTCAATGCCGCCGCGCACCCCTGAATCGCCGGCACACGACGAGACAACTGATCCACCTGATCTTTCATCAGGGATTGCAGCGGCGACAGAATGATCGTCAGCATCCCCCGCCGCTCCATCCGCGCCAGCGCCGGCAGTTGGAAGCAGAGCGATTTTCCTCCCCCCGTCGGCAAAATCGCCAACAGCGATTTCCCTCCCAGCGCCATCTCCACGATCTCCCGCTGCAAGCTGTGGCCGTTTTCATCCACCTGGAAATCCCGGAATTCCGGGAACCAGCGTTTCAACCGCGCACGGGCATCGAACTGCTTTCCGCACCACGAACACGATGGACTTCCGCAAGGCACATCCCGCAACCGGGACGCCATTTCCCGGCTTTTCGGAAATTGCTTCCACACCCAGCCCGGCAATACGGACCGGCAATCGCCCGCCACCGAAAGCCACGCCAGTACATACGCCAGCGCCATCCGCTCCTCCCGGGACGACGGCAGCTCCAACCGGCTGGCCGCCGTTGCGCACCCATTCCGTCCCGCACAGGCCCGGATGGCCTCGACCACCACCCCTTCCGCGGGAGCTGCCCCTCCGAACACCCTCGCGCAGCCTTTTTCCAGGCGCCCTCCGCCGGTCGCGCAGAGCCCGTGCAGCGCGCGATGAAACACCGGATCCCTCCCGCGCAATTCATTCAGCACCTCGATCTCGCGGCGAAGCAATTGTCGCGCCAAAACCGCATCGCCCAGCGGATCGTTTTCCTCCCGTCCCGTCGGCTTGTAGTCCTTTTCCAGAGCGTGATACGGATTCCGCGGAAAACACAACGGCGACAGCTCCAGCGTGTCCACCACCGGCAACTGTTCCAGCAAGGCCAGATTCGGAAATGTCTTGGCCAGCACCGGCAGGTCATGCCGCCAAATGTTGTGGCCCGAAATCGCCTCCGCGCCAAACAGCGCATCATCCAAACGGGTTTCCAACAAACGCTTCGGCTGCGCCGCCTCCCACAACCACGCCATGCCCCCATCCAGCGACTCGATGCAAAGCCCCGCCTTGGAAATGCCATCCCCTTCCCGATGGGTCTCCAAATCCAGAAACAGCATCCGTTCCGTCATGCCTTATCCCGTGCTTTTCATATCAGGCCCCGGATCAAACGGTAGGCCACCGAACCTTCCGGTGGAATCGGGGGCAATTCCGATGGATCGAACCAGCGCGCTTCGGAAAGCTCATCCTCTTGCAGGCAAAGCTCGCCCGATTTCCATGTGGCCTTGAACGCCAGCATCAGTTGGTTGGGATACGGCCAATGCTGGCTCCCCGCATAGCGAATATCGTCCACCTCGATGCCGGCTTCCTCCCGCACTTCGCGCCGCACGCATTCTTCCAGCGTTTCCCCCACTTCGACATATCCCGCCAGGCAAGTGAAAATCTCCTGAATGCGGTGTACGTGCCTCGCCAGCAAAACCTTTCCTTCTTTTTCCACCCGCACGATCACCGCCGGATAGACGCTTGGATAATCCGTGTGCCCGCACGCCCCGCAAAGGTGGGCCACTTCCTTGGGATGCTCCGTCATCGGGCTCCCGCACGCGCCGCAAAACTTGTGCTTGGCCCGCCAGTTCAGCAGCCCCAGCGTCCGGCACGCCGCCGCCACATCCGGCGAATTCTCCGCGATCAACTGCCGCACCCGCACCCACGCAAAACCATCCGGCGGATTTTCCGCCGCGCCGGACACTTCCGCCCCGAGGAACCCCTGCGGGCGCACCGTGAAGGAATCCTGGATCTCCCGGGTCTTTTGCAGTTCCAAAAGCACATCCGAAAAACACGCCGGCTCCAAGCCGCCCGCCCGCACCAGCAGTTGTCCATCGCAAAAGATATACTCGTTTCCCCGATTCCTCACGTCCCGTCCCTGCCTTCCAGTCTTCCCAGAAAGGCCCGCGTACGGTCCTGCTGCGGCCGCGAAATCACGTCATCGGCCATGCCGCGCTCCACCACCACCCCGTGATCCATGAAAATGATGTGATCCGCCAAATCCCTTGCAAACGCCATTTCGTGCGTCACCACCACCATCGTCATTTTTTCGGCCGCCAGCGCGCGGATCACTTTCAGGATCTCGCCCGTCAGTTCGGGATCCAGCGCGCTCGTGGGCTCATCAAAGCACAACACCTCCGGCCGCAGCGCCAGCGCCCGCGCAATGGAAACGCGCTGCTGCTGCCCTCCCGATAGCTGGAAGGGATAGGCTTCCGCCTTGTCCGAAAGCCCCATCTTGGCAAGCAGCGCCAGCGCCGTTTTCCGGGCTTCCTCCCGCGGAATTCCCAGCACATGGATTTGCGCTTCCGTCAAATTGCGCATCACCGAAAAATGTGGAAACAAATTGAAGTTTTGAAACACCAGACCGATTCTCAGTCCGATTTTCCTCAGCATTCCCTTGTGCGCATATCGCGGTTTTCCCGGATGGTGCGGATGCGGCTCCACCAAGGTGTCCCCGCACACCCGGATGGTTCCGTTGGCCACCGTGTCCAGTTGGGCCAAACACCGCAACAGCGTGGATTTCCCGGAGCCCGAAGGGCCAATCACGCCCAGCACCTCGCCCTTCCGGACCGTGAAGGTGATGTCCTTCAGCACCTCGACCGTCCCGAAGGATTTGCTCAGGTGCTCCACTCCAATCACTTCCATGCCCAATTCCGCGCTCATCGGTAATAGTCCAATTTCTTTTCGAACCGCGCAAAGGCAAAGGCCACGCCCCAATTCATCACGAAATAAAACACGCCGGCCACGAAAATGGGCACCGTGGAAAACTGCCGCGAACTGGCGGTTTGCGCCACGCGGAACAACTCCGCCACCCCGATGGTCTGCGCCAGCGCCGTATCCTTCACCAGCGTGATGACCTCGTTACCCATCGCCGGAAGAATGCGCTTCACCACCTGCGGCAGCACGATCCGGCAAAACACCTGCGGCCGCGTGAACCCCAGCACTTTTCCCGCCTCGTGCTGACCAACCGGGATCGACTCGATCCCGCCCCGGTAGATCTCCGCAAAATATGCCGCATAGTTGACCGCAAAGGCCACCACCGCCGCCGTGAAGCGGTCATAGGAAAGACCAAACAGGTAGTACGGCGCAAAATAGATGAAAATCAGTTGCAGGATGAGCGGCGTGCCCCGCATCACCAGCAGGTACACATGCACCGCCCCGCTCAGCCAGCGGTTTCGCGACATCCGCCCGAACGCCACCACCAGCCCCAGCGGCAGCGCGAACAAGAGCGTCAGCACGAAAATCTCGAGGGAGACCACTGTCCCCTCCAGCATTTGCATCAGCATCTTGTCCACGTCCGCCGCTCCGTCCCGACGGGACCGCCTACTTCACAATCGTGATGTTGGCCCCGAACCAGTGCACCGCGATTTCCGCCAGCGACCCATCCTTCGCCATCGCCGACATCTGCGCCTGTACGGCATCGCGCAACGCCTGATCGCCCTTGCGAAACCCCACGCCATATTCCTCCGGAGCCAGACGTTCTTCCAAAATGCGATAGGCCTTGCCAGAGCGCGCGATGTTGTCATTCGCCACCAGCAGATCCATCACCACGGCATCCACCCCGCGCGCCTCCAGGTCCATCAGCGCCGTCAGATTGTCCTTGAACTCCACCACCTTGGCCAGCGTCGCCTTGAATTCGACCGCCTCGTCCAGCGCATCCGCCGCGCTTGACCCCGCCTGCAATCCCACCTGCTTGCCCGCCAACTCGGACAGTTTGAAAATCGGCACATCCGCCTTCACCACCAGAACCTGCGCATTGCCCACATACGGCTCGGTGAAATTCAGTTGCTCCTGCCTCGCCGGTGTAATGGTGAATCCATTCCAAATGCAATCGATCTTGCCCGTGTTCAGCTCCTGCTCCTTCGCATTCCAATCGATCGGCTGCGGAACCAGCTCCACGCCCAGGCGTTTGCACACTTCCCGCGCCACATCGATGTCAAAACCCACGATCTCGTTGTTCTCGTTGCGGAACCCCATCGGCGGAAAGGCATCATCCAGTCCCAACACCAGCGTTTTCTTTTCCATCACTTTTTGAAGGGACAAATCCCCTGCCGCCTTTTCCTTTGCACATCCCGCGAACAAGAAAAGAACCGCCATCATCGCCCCGATCGTCATCCATTGAATCTTCTTCATACATCTCCTTATGGGTAGGCGTCCTTCATACACCCATGACCGCCACCCGAAAAGCCATTTCCTTCGCAATCCGTCCACTCGTTCACAAATTATAATATGTGAATTCACTAATTGTAATAAGTGAATTTCTTCCATCTCCAATCATTCTCGCGATCGACTCTCCCTTCCCCGCTTTTCCACCGGTGGATAATGTTCTTCCACACCGTGGAAAACGATTCCCGAATATTGCCAAGTCCACCCCTTTCAGTCATTATTCCCAATCAGGCGGATTTCAGGTCATCCTCAGGATGCGACAAGTGAAAACAACCCAGGTTTCCAGTGCAGCCCGAACCGGAATGGTCATGGCGCTGCTGTGGACAGGATGGGCTCTCCACAGTTCGGCCCAGACCCCGATTCCCAGCCGATGGTTCTCGCCCGACCAGCCGATGCGCCCGCCGATCGAGGCTCCGTCTTTTGAAGGCCCTCTGCTCATGGACCCCGTCCCCGCCGATACCACGCCCCCGGCCGCATCCACCACCAACCGCATCTGCCTCGTGATCGAAAGCGCCCTCTACGATGCCGCCGCAGCCAACCTCTCTCGGTTTTCCTCCGACCTCCAGTCCGCCGGCTATTCCGTGCTGACCTACCGGTTTTCCTCCGGCAACGCCACCGATCTGCGCAACCACCTGATCAGCCGTTACAACGAACCCTCCTCCCTCCAAGGAGCCATCCTCATCGGAAACCTTCCCTACATCGTGTATGAACTGATTCAAAACTGGGGGGGCGCGGATGAATATGAGTCTTTCGCCTGCGACCTGTTCTACATGGATATGAACGGGACCTGGCGCGACACCAACTCCGTCTCCCCATTCACCAGTGGTAAATACGACACCTGGACCGGCGACAAGGCCATCGAAATCTGGGTTTCCCGCATGCGCCTGGATAAACTCCCCTTCCTTGGAGCCCCCTCCGCCGTGCTCAACGCCTATCTCGCCAAAAACCACGCCTTCCGAACCCGCACGTGGCACGGCACCGCCAAAGCTTTGAGTTATAACGACGACGATTGGGACTATTTGGGACCTTCCGATCAGACCGCCATCGGCTCCGTGTACGCCGGTGCCACCACCCTCGTGAACTTGTCCAACATCACCACCGTGGCCGACTACCGCGACAACCACCTTCCCCAATCCTATGAGCTCATTTCCACCCGTTCCCACGGATGGTCCGGTGGACATGGCTACTACCAGCACAACCCCAAACAATACATTCATTTCATTGGCACCAACTACGTCTTTATCCACCCCGATTCCCTCTTCTACGGGTTCTTCGTCTGCTCCGGATCCGATTTCAGCTCCGCCGACAATCTGGCCGGACTCTCCGTCTTCAGCACAAACCGAAGCGGCCTTCTCGCATGGGGCTCCACCAAAACCGGCGGCATGTGGAACGACAGTTCCTTTTACGCCGCTCTCACCAACCGGCATTGCTTCGGCAGCGCCTTCCGCATCTGGTTCAATGCCAACCGCGGGGCCGGATGGGCCCCCCAATGGTGGTATGGAATGGTGCTCATCGGCGATGCGTCCCTTCGCCCATCGATCTATATGAACCTTCTGCATGATTTCAGCCTGCGCGCCATTCCCCTGACCAACCAAGTCGCTTTGCGATGGACCGACCCCACCCTTTGCGGAATCGCCACCAACATCGTCCAGGTTCGCCACAGCACCAACGCCTTTCCGGCCACCCTAACGAACGGCACCCTCGTCTACCAGGGCACGAACACCACTTTCGTTCATTCCAATTTGACGCCTGGAATCGCCCACTATTACACCATCTGGGTCAGCCAGGACGGCGTGACCTTCTTTGCTCCACCATGAGATTCCCCGCTTCTGACTTTCCTTGCGCAGCCCTCCCGTCCGTGTTAGTCTTCGCTCCGGTTTAACCAAGGAGTATGTGGATTATGAAAAAAATTGCATGGATTCTCGCCTCGCTGATGGTTTTCAGTGTTTCTGCCCTCGCCGTTGACCTGCTGCCCGTCGAGTCCTCTCTCATCGCCAAGGCCGGCTATGACGCCGCTGCCCAGGTGTTGAGCATCCAGATGGTCAACAGCTCCGATGTCTACAATTACCAGGAAGTCCCCGCATCCGTGTATGCCGACTTCCTCGCCGCGGAGTCCAAGGGCGCCTTCTATGTGAAGAACATCAAGGGCCAGTTCAAGACCGACAGCGAAGAGGAAGACGAAGACGACATCACCGAAAAGTAGAAATCCTTCCTCTTTTTCCGGACGCCGCTTTCCTTGCGGCGTCTTTTTTTTGCACCCGTCGCCCCATGAAAAACTCCCGGACGGCCGCAGGCCATCCGGGAGCGGAGGAATCCGAACTCGTCCTTGATTTACGATTTCTTCACTTCCTGGACTCGGAACAGGTGGCGGTTCAGCGCATTCACATACGCCTTCGCCGATGCCATCACGATGTCGATGTCTGATCCCTTGGCCGACACCAGATCCTCGCCAAACTTCACCTGCACCGAAGCTTCGCCCAGCGCATCCTCGCCATGCGTCACCGCCTGCATCGCAAATGACTTCAGTTCGCCCTGGATGCCCGTGATGCGCTCAATCGCCTTCAGGGCCGCCTCCACCGGACCCGACCCCGTGGCCGAATCCTGCGACACCTTTCCATCCTTTTCCATCTGAACCGTTGCCGTTGGAATCGTCCGGTTTCCCGCCGACACCTGCAGGTACTTGATGGCATATACACGGGGCACGTCCGAAATGAAATCGCGCAGCAGCTCGATGATGTCGTCGTCGTAGACCACCTTTTTCTTGTCCGCCAGCGCGATAAACGCATCATAGACGCCCTGCAGTTGCTCCGGACTCACCTGAAGCCCCATGCGGTGCAGATGCGCCGAAAACCCTGCCCGGCCGCTGTGCTTGCCCAGCACCAGATCCGTGCCCGTCACCACCCCCACATCCTCAGGGCGCATGATTTCATAGGTTTCCCGGTGCTTCAGCATGCCGTCCTGGTGAATGCCCGACTCATGAGCAAACGCGTTCGCACCCACGATCGCCTTGTTTCGCTGCACCATCATGCCCGTCAGTTGGCTCACCAGGCGGCTCGCCGGGAACAGCTCCTGCGTCTTCACGCGCGATTGCAGGCCATAGTGGTCGCCCCGCACCTTCAGCGCCATCACCAGCTCTTCCAGCGAGCAATTCCCCGCCCGCTCTCCGATTCCATTGATCGTCACCTCCACGCCCCGCGCCCCGCACTCGATCGCCGCCAGCGAATTCGCCACCGCCAGACCCAGGTCGTTGTGGCAATGCACGTGAACCACCACATCCTTCAGCTCCGGCACATGATCGTGCAGATAGGTCAGCAGTCTGCGAAACTCCTGCGGAACCGTGAATCCCACCGTGTCGGGAATATTGATCGTGGACGCCCCCGCCGCGATGACCGCGCGGACCACCTCCGCCAGGAACTCCGGCTCCGTTCGCGAAGCATCTTCCGGACTGAACTGAACGTCCTTGCAGAACTTGCGCGCATACGTCACCCCCTCCACCGCCTGCCGCACGATCTCATCCTTCGCCTTTTTCAGCTTGAACTGGCGATGAATCGCGCTCGTCGCCAGAAACACATGGATCCGCGCACGGCTCCCTGCTGGCTTCAGGGCCGCCGCGCACTGCTCGATGTCGCGCTTCACACACCGCGCCAGCCCGGCAATTCGGCACTTCTTGATTTCCGTGGCCACCTTCTTCACCGCCTCGAAATCGCCCGGCGACGCCGCCGGAAATCCCGCCTCGATGATGTCCACCTTCAGTTTCTCCAGTTGCCGCGCCACCTGCAGCTTCTCGTGGATGCCCATGCTCGCCCCCGGACATTGCTCCCCGTCGCGCAGCGTGGTGTCGAAAATAATCACATGATCCGGCTTCTTCATATCCCTGTTATTCCTTCATCAACTTTTCTTCATCTCGAACGCGGACAACAAAACGCCCGCCAAACATGACTTTTTGGCGGGCTTTCCTGGAAACAGACGGTTTCGGGAATCCATCAAACGCAACACCCGCCGCCCGCCGTGGCACGGGTGTCGCCACGCAACGCGAGCAAGGACAGATATTGAATGGACGAACTTTTCATCGTGCGACAAACTAAACCATGCCCCGCAACGACTGTCAAGGACACCCCACAAAAATCGAAAACCCCATTCAGAATCGACGCATAGTTAATTAACTATGCGTCGACCATATTTCCAGTATTGTGCCTATAATCAATCCAAAATCATGAAACATTTCAACCAATACACTTCGGTCATTCCCCGGCAAAACCCAAACCAAATCCGACGCAAAGTTAATTAACTATGCGTCGGATTTCAGGAGTCCTTTGTGGTTCTCAAACGTGGATCCAGCGCATCCCGCAACGCATCCCCCAGCAAATTGAACGCCAGCACCACTGCAAAAATCGCCGCCGTCACGGCCGCCAGTTCCCACCACACGCCCTGCCACAACCGCAGGCGCGCCGAGGCCATCATCGATCCCCAGCTCGGCTCCCCCTGCGCACCGATTCCAAGGAAACTCAGGAACACCTCCGTCCCGATCGCCGCCGGGAAGCGAAGCGTGAACGACACCACCGCCACATGGATCACATTCGGCAGGATGTGGCGGAACAGGATCCGCCCGTGCGAAAATCCAAGCGCCCGCGCCGCCCGCACGTATCCCCGACCCTTCTGCTGCAGCACTTCCGCGCGGATCAGCCGACACACGCCCACCCATGTCGTCAGTCCAATCGCCAAAAACACGCCCAGCAAGCCTTTTCCCACCACCATCGCAATCGCCAGCACGAACAATAAACCCGGGATCGACGCGAAGGTCGTCGAAATCCACACCACGGCATCATCCGTTTTCCCGCCAAAATATCCGCCCAGACAGCCCAGCAGCACGCCAATCGGAATCGCAATCAACGAGGACACCACGCCCACCTGGAAGGCAATCCGCGCGCCCTGCACCAGCCGCAGTGCCACATCGCGCCCCAGCCCGTCCGTGCCCAGCCAATGGCCCGCGCACGGCGGCCCATACCGTTCGGCCAGGTTCTGCGCCTGCCACGGCGGAGTCGCATCCTTCCACGAATACCACGCGTGCGCCGCCTCCCCGAAAACCGCCGCCAGCAGAAACACCGCCAGCACGGCCAGGCACGCGCGCGACAGGCGGCTCCGCCACACCATGCGCCAGGCCTCTCGGCCAAACGACACGCCCGCGCGCGACTCCTCCATCTGAACGGCGTCCACGCTCATGACAGCTTCACCCTCGGATCCACCCACGCCAAGGCCACATCCGCCAGCACGTTCGCCGCCGTGAACAGCAGCGCCCCCACCAGCACCACCGCCCGGACCACATCCACGTCCGACGAATGAATCGCATTCAGGCTCAGATATCCCAGTCCCGGAATCCCGAAGAAACTTTCCAGCAGCAAACTGCCCGTGTACAAAAACGGCAGCGCCAGCGCCACGTTCGTGATCACCGGTCCCAGTGCATTCTTCAGCACGTGCTTGAACAGCACCCTCCGCGGGCCCAGCCCCTTGGCAAAGGCCGTTCGCACGTAATCCTTGTGCATTTCCTCCAGCAAAATGGTCCGGTAAAACCGCACATTCGCGCCCAGCCCCGTCGCCACGCCGATTCCCACCGGCAGCAGCAGGTTTCTCCACGACTCGAATCCCCACACCGGAAACCACCCCAGCTTGTACGCCAGCACGAACTGCCCAAACACAATCCAGACCAGATAGTTCACGCTCATCAGCGCCACGCACACCGCCACCAAACTACGATCCAGCCACGACCCGCGCCGATACGCGCACAGCAGCGCCAGCGTCAAACTCACCGCCAGCTCCACCACCAAAATCGGAACCGTCAGCGACAAACTTGGGCCGATGCCCAACAGCAGCAACTTCCCCACCGGCTGGTTCAAGCTCGTACTCGTTCCAAAATCCAGCCGAACCACCCGTTTCACATAGTCCAGCAACTGGCTATCGAAGAAATGCCCCGTGCCCCGTTCCAACTTCACGCGCCGAATCTCCACCGCTCCGCCTTCGGCCCGGAAAACGGGTTTTTCCACAGTGTGGAAAACTTTTTTCCACGGTGTGGAAAAATCAGCGCTTTTTTTCCACAGTGTGGAAAACTTTTTTCCACAGTGTGGAAAACCTTCCCCCCGCCCTTCGACCGTCAGGCGCCAGCGTTCGCCTTCGGGCAGCGGAAAGGCGAAGGGCAGGGCCAATTCCTGGCCGGGTTCAAGTCGCAGCCATCCGGTTTCGCCTGCGCCCCATTTGGCACGCAGACCGGGAGAGGCCGTTTCGAAATCCACGGCCTCCAAAGCGCGCGTGGGAGCCCAGTTCCCGAAAAAGAGGGGTTTGTTGTAGCCGCGCGCCTCGTCGAATTCCTCGAGCGAGCGGGCCCCGGCGTTCTGCCCGAGCACCAGGGCGGCGGGCGATCCACCCACCACGTTGAACAGGATGAACGTGATGAGAACCACGCCCGCCACGGTCGGAATGGCCTGCAAGAGGCGCCTGACGACGTACCGTCCCATCGGTGTCAGGTGGCTTGCGCCCACAGATCAAGCAGTTTTTCGGCCAGCGTGTCCAGGTCGGCATCGGACGTGTCGAGCTGATGGGAAATCTTGGCGTAGAGGGGGGCGCGCACGGCGAGCAGATTCCGGATTTTCTCTTCCGGGTTTTCGCCGGCCAGCAGGGGCCGCTTCTTGGAGCGGGAGGTGCGTTCCAGCAGGACTTCGGGGCGGGCCGTCAGGCAAACCAACACGCCGTTGGAACCCAGGGCGCGCACGTTTTCCTCGCGCAGCACCACGCCGCCGCCGCAGGCAATGACGGAACCTTCGCGCGTGCCCCACTCCGCCGCCAGTTGCGATTCCATTCGCCGGAAGGCGTCTTCGCCATCCTCGGCGAAAATCTTCGAGATGGCCCGGCCCGCGCGGCGTTCGAGCTCGGCATCCATTTCCAGATAGGGGCAGCCGGTCAGCGCGGCCACCCGGCGGGCGAGCGCGCTTTTCCCGGTGCCCATGAAGCCCAGCAAAACCAGATTGCGTCGTTTGTTCATGGGGGAACAGGGCAACCTATTCCGGGTCCGGTGTCAAACCCAAGTTTCGGCCGGGAGGTGGCCGAAGGCAAGGGCTACTGGATGACCAGGCGCGTCGCCTTCAGCAACGCCTTCCACAATTTCTCGGGCGTATCCTCTTCCAGCAGCTTCTCGCGGTTTTCCTGTTTCTGGAAGACCTGCGAAAGGCCGGCGAGGAGCTTCAGATAAAATGCGCTGGCCGCGGTGGGAATGACCATGAAGAACACGATGCGCGTGGATGCTTTTCCGGCGGGATCGAACTTGATGCCCTTGGGCGCAATGCCCAGCGCCAGGGTCAACGCGCCGCCTTCCACGCAGCGGACGTGGGGAAAGGCCAAACCATTTTCCACCGCCGTCGAAACGATGGCTTCGCGCTTGAGCGCGGATTCCAGCAGTTTTCCGGCATCATCCACGAAACCTTCGTCCTTCAGTTTCTGGCACATTTCGGCCAGGACGGAGTCGCGGTCGGTGCCCTTCAGGGCGGGAATCATGAGCGTTTCGGCGGAAAAACGGTCAATGCCCACCTTGGGCGGATCGCTCCGGCGGGGCGACTTGCGCGTGTTGCGGGCGCCGGAATCGCGGTGGAACAGCATGCGGGCGCAAGAGGGACAGGAGTAGATCTGTTCGGCGGCGTGCACCTTGTGGACCAGCGACACGGGCAAGGCCATTCCGCAGGCCGTGCAGCCACCGTTGACGACCGGCACGATGGCCAGATGGTTCTTCTGCAGCAGGCGCGAAAATTGCTGACTGACCGCATCCGGCAGTTCCTTGGTCAGCGCGGCAATGGAGGCATCCAGTTGGTCGAGCTGGGATCCGGGCATGCCCACTTCCTGTTGGGCGCGGGCAATGGAGAGTTCTTGGAGTTGAACAAGCAGATTTATGATGGGTTGCATGGACTTCCTATTGGAATCATTACGGTTTTGTTGTGTTTTCGGTTTACCGTTCTACGCTTGAATTTCCCGCCTGTAAACGAAAAACGAACCCCGCCCGGACCTTTTGGAGCAAAGAAAAACCCCGGCAGGGGAAAACCTGCCGGGGTTGTTCGAATCTGGACCTAGCGGCGAGGGGGGCGTTCCTGCGCCTCGTTCACGCGAACCGCGCGATCGTTGATTTCGGTGTTGTTCACCTTGGCGATCGCGTTGTTGCCTTGTTCCTGATTGGGCATTTCGACGAAACCAAAACCGCGGGAGCGGCCGGTTTCCTTGTCTTTAATCACCCGCGCGGAGACCACTTCGCCATACGGCTCGAAAGCTGCACGCAGATCATCATCCGTGGCCCTGAACGAGAGATTCCCAACATATATTTTCACGTACTCATCAACTCCTGTAACCATGGGCCGCGCTTTAACCCGCCCCCCGCAAATCGGCGACCCATGGACATGCGGAGGTACATCGCGGAAGATATTCGAGCGCGATATTCGCCCGCAAGCCAATTCTAAAACTATTTTGGACGCCTCCGGACAGATCAAAAAGCTTTTCCCATCGGCAAAAGGAGTGATATAACGCGGACCAGTTTCACCCGTAGATCAGGAGAGGATGTTCATGTACAAGATTCTTTGCATTGGCGCTGGATATGTCGGCGGTCCCACGATGGCCATGATCGCCAAGAAAAACAAATCCGTCCAGGTGACGGTGGTCGACATCAACCAGAAGCGGATCGATGCCTGGAACTCGGACCATCTCCCCATCTACGAGCCCGGCCTGGACGCCGTGGTCAAGGAGGCGCGCGGCCGGAACCTGTTTTTCTCCACCGACGTGGACCGAGGCATCGCGGAAGCCGACATGATCTTCGTGAGCGTGAACACGCCCACCAAAACCTTCGGCTACGGCGCCGGCAGCGCCGCCGACCTGCAGCACTGGGAAAAATGCGCCCGCCGGATCCTGGAAGTCTCCACGTCCAACAAGATCGTCATCGAAAAAAGCACCCTGCCCGTCCGCACGGCCGCCGCCATGGAGCGGATCCTCAACAGCGGCAAGGCCGGCGTTCACTTCGAGGTGCTGTCCAATCCGGAGTTCCTGGCCGAAGGCACCGCCGTGGCCGATCTCGACAACCCGGACCGCATCCTGATCGGCGGACACCCCACCCCCGAAGGGCAAAAGGCCGTCCAGGCCCTGGTGGACGTGTATGCCGCCTGGGTGCCCCGCGAGCGCATCCTGACCACCAACCTGTGGTCCAGCGAACTGTCCAAGCTGACCGCCAACGCCTTCCTGGCCCAGCGGGTCAGCTCCATCAACAGCATTTCGGCGCTGTGCGAAGCCACCGATGCGGACGTGGGCGAAGTGGCCCGCGCCATCGGAATGGACAGCCGGATCGGCCCCAAGTTCCTCAAGGCCAGCATTGGCTTCGGCGGCTCCTGCTTCCAGAAGGACATCCTCAACCTGGTCTACCTCTGCGAAAACTACGGTCTGCAGGAAGTGGCCGAATACTGGCGGCAGGTGGTCAAGATGAACGAGTACCAGGAGCGCCGTTTCGTGGCTCGCATGCTCAAGGAAATGTTCAACACCATCGCCGGCAAGCGCATCGCTCTGTTTGGATTCGCCTTCAAGGCCGACACGGGCGACACCCGCGAAAGCCCCGCCATCCTTGTCGCGCGCGAACTCATCGCCGAGCACGCCCAACTGGTCATCACCGACCCCGAGGCACTCGAACAGGCCCAAATCGATCTGGCCGACGTGAAGGACCGTGTTCAGTTCGAGCCCGATCCCTATGAGGCCGCCAAGGGGGCGCATGCCGTCGCCATCCTGACGGAATGGCGCCAGTACCAGGCGCTGGACTATGCCCGCATCTTCAAGGACATGGTGAAGCCCGCCTTTTTGTTCGACGGCCGCAACCTGCTCGACCACAAATCCCTCTACGGAATCGGCTTCAACGTGTATTCCATCGGCAAGGCGGCCTACCGCCAGGCTTGACCGGTCCGCGATTCTGCTTTTCCTCCATCGTCCGTTGCGGCATCCTGCGGGCATGACTGAAAGCACCATCCCCGCGCTGCCGAGCCGTCTGCGGCTCGAACGCCCCCTCGTTGTCTTTGACCTGGAAGCCACCGGCCTCAACAAGCGCACCGACCGCATCGTGTCCATCGCCCTTGTCCGCTACGAGCCTTCCGGTTCCGTTGAACAAGTCAATTACCTGCTGAACCCGGGCATCCCCATTCCCGAAGACAGCACCGCCATCCACGGCATCACCGATGCCGACGTGGCGGGCGCCCCCACGTTTGCCGAAATGGCGGAAGCCCTCGCCACCCATTTCGCCGATGCCGATCTCGCCGGATACAACATCCTCGGATACGACATCCCCCTGCTGACCGAGGAATTCGCCCGTTCCAACCGACCCTTCTCCATCGAAGGCCGCCGTATTCTCGATGCCCAGCGCATCTTCTTCCGCAACGAGCCGCGCGACCTCTCCGCCGCCCTTCGCTATTACTGCGGAGAGTCGCACGACAACTCCCACGATGCCCTCGGCGACGTCCTCGCCACGATCCGAGTCCTGGATGGACAGTTCCGCAAGTATCCCGAACTGCCCGAAGCCATGGAGGCCCTCAACGAATATTGCGACCCGCGCGACCCCGCCTGGGTGGACCGCGCCGGACGCCTCAAGTGGGTCAGGGGCGAAGTGGCCTTCAACTTCGGAAAGTTCCAGGGCCAGTTGCTGCGCGATGCCGTTTCGTCCGATCCCAATTTCATCACCTGGCTCCTGCGGTCGGACTTTCCGGAGGATACCAAGCAGATCGTCCGCGATGCGGTGAACGGCAAACTTCCCGCTCCTCCCCGCGCTTCGCCCTCCCCCTGAAGGGCACAAAAAAGCCGCCCTCCTCGGGGCGGCCTGGGAATACCAAAAGCAAAACGCCTACGCGTCCATCACGCGTTCGACCGTCAGCTCCGGGCTCACCCGCTCGCGCATCTCGGCCTCGATGCCATTCTTCAACGTCATCATCGCATGCGGACACGAATGGCAGGCGCCATGCAACCGCAGGTTGACGGTGTTGCCGTCCATGGAAACAAACTCGACATCCCCGCCATGACCTTGAATCAGGGGGCGCACTTCTTCGATGAACTGAATGACTTTCTCTTGCATGATCGACTCTCCTTACGTTTGAAAATGTCCGGTGAAACTACTCCACCCCCTTTCCCATTGCAAGCGAAGGCGCAGAATCCTTCCGGAGGCGATTGCCCACGCCACAAAAAAACGACGGCGAATCCAAATGGGAATTCACCGCCGTTCATTGACTGAGCCGCATTGCACGGCCCAGCACAGGGGGAAGAAATTACTTCTTCGCAACCTTCTTTGCCGCCTTCTTGGCCGGAGCCGCCTTCTTCGCGACCTTCTTGACCGCCTTCTTGGCCGGAGCCGCCTTCGCGACCTTCTTCGCAACCTTCTTCACTGCCATTGTGTATTTCCCCCCCTTCCAACCTGACGCACAAAGGCGGTCAGGGTATTCTTGAAGTTGTTCACTTGAAACATTGTCCTGTGTTTCTTTTTCACTTAAATCGCGACTCGAGATTTCCCGAATTCAATTTCGCGCTCGAAGATATGGAAGGTTGCGCTTGTCATTTTGAACATCTTCATCTCGTTGGTGAAGACAGTAATGCGAAGTTATTAACAACGTCAATAGATTTTCATTTCTTTTCGCGATTTTTTTTCTGCGCGAAGAGTTTTTCCAACACCTCCACCAACTCTTCCGCGCATTTTCTTTTCGTGGAGAGCGTGCCGCGAACCACACGTCCGTCCGCAAAAAACAGATTCAGCAAGTTGCATTCCGACTCGAATCCACGGCCTTTTTTTGAAACATCGTTCGCCGCGAGCACATCCAGTTTTTTCTCGCGCAACTTGCGTTTGGCTTCCGAATCCACGCGGTTGGTCTCGGCGGCGAATCCGCAAAACACCTGCGAGGATTTTTTCATCGGCGCGATGGTTTTCAAGATGTCCGGCGTGGCTTCCCACTCGATGCACGGAGGTCCATCGCTTTTTTTCAGCTTCTTCTTTGCAATTTTTTTTGGACGCCAATCGGCCACGGCCGCCACCATCACCAGCACGTCGCATGCGCGCAGATGCCGTTGGATGGCATCGAGCATCTCATCGGCGGTCGTCACATCGACCCGTTTCACGCCCCGCGGAGTTTCGATCGCCACCGGCCCTGAAACCAGCCGCACGGAATGCCCCGCCCGCACGGCCGCTTCGGCCACGGCATACCCCATCTTTCCGCTCGACCGGTTGCTGATGAAGCGCACCGGATCAATGGCCTCCCGCGTCGGCCCCGCTGTCACCAGCACCTTCACGCCGTCAGCCCGCCGCGATGCGCTGAGCAACGGCCTTCACGATATCGTCCAGTTCGCAGAGGCGGCCCGCGCCCGTGTCGCCGCAAGCCAGTTCGCCCGTGCCCGGCGGAAGAAGAATCGCCCCTCGCCGCTGCAACGTCGCCACGTTCTCCTGCACGGCGGGATTCTCCCACATCCGCGTATTCATGGCCGGCGCCACGAACAAGGGAGCCTTCAGGCTCAAGGCGGCGCAACTGAGCACATCATCGGCAAAACCATGCGCCAGCCGCGCCAGGGTCTGGGCCGAGCAAGGGGCCACCACCATCGCCGCCGCTCCTTCGGAAAGGCCCAGATGCGTATAGGTTTCCTGTTCCAGTTCCGCAAACGTCCCATGCGCCACGGGGTGGCCCGTCAGGGCGCGGAACGTCAGCGGGCCGATGTATTGCGTGGCGCAGGCGGTCATCACGACCCACACGTCCCAGCCGCGCTTTTGCATGCGGCGCGTCAGATCCGCCGACTTGTAGGCCGCAATGGAGCCGGTCACGCCCAACAGGATCTTTGGGGAATCAGCCACGATAATCCTCGCGTCGGTTCGCATTGCGATGCCGCTCGGCCAGAATGATCGCGCGCATGTGGTCATACGCCTCCGCCAAATCATCGTTGACCACCATGTACTTGTATTCGTTCCAGTGCGAGATTTCCTCCCGGGCCTGCTTCATGCGCTTCTCGATCACTTCCATGCTGTCCGTGCCCCGGTCAAACAAGCGGTTCCTCAACACCTCCGCGGAGGGCGGCACCACGAAGATGTCGACCAACGTCCGCTTCAACGGATCGTCGTCCTTCGCATTCTTCACATATTCCCGAACGGCCGCCGCTCCCTGCACATCCAGATTCATCAGCACATCGCATCCTTCTTCCAGCGCCGCCACGGCCGGGCCCTTCGGCGACCCGTACCGGTTTCCATGCACCACCGCGCTCTCGATGAAGCCACCGGCCGCCAGCTTGGCCTCGAATTCCTCCATTTTCAGGAAGTAGTAGCTCTTCCCATCCACTTCGTCGCCGCGGGGAGCCCGCGTGGTCGCGGTCACGGCGTAGTGAATGTCCTTGAACTCCTTCTGCAGTTTGTCGCACAGCGTGGTTTTCCCCGCACCCGACGGGGCCGACACGATGAAAATGATGTTTTTCCAACTGGGTTTTCTTCCGTTCATTGCCTTCTCTGTTCCTTTATTCCACGTTCTGGACCTGTTCCCGGATCCGCTCCAATTCCGTCTTGAATGCAATCACCCGGCGCGTGATTTCCCCATCGTTTGCCTTCGAACCGATGGTGTTGATCTCGCGCCCCATTTCCTGAACCAAAAAATCCAATGTCCGACCCACCACACCGCCTTTTTTGAGCAAATCGTCCACCTGCTTCAGATGGCTCTCCAGGCGGACTCGCTCCTCGGTGATGTCCGACCGGTCCGCAAAAAGGGCCATTTCCTTCAGCAGCCGCTCATCGCCCGCCCAATCGGTTCCCGGCAATGCCTCGGCAAGGCGCTTCAGGAGGTTTTCGCGGTACGTCGCCAGCACCCCCGGCGCACGCTGACCGATTTCCCCCGACAGCGCGGCCAACTGCTTCACCCGGGCCCGCAAATCGCGCCCCAGCGCCGTGCCCTCCTTTTTCCGCATGGCTTGCAAACCGGCCAGGGCCGCCTCCAGCGCCTCGTCCACCACCGGCCACAGGGCCTCGAAATCCGCCGCCCGGTATTCGGAAACCACCACCTCGGG
>CAYNHA010000203.1:0-17397 GCA_964397035.1 uncultured Verrucomicrobiota bacterium | reverse complement strand
CGCCGCCTGCCCCACCAACCCCCTCAACCTCTTCTACACCCGCGAAGAAGGCGACGAAATCTACTAGCCCCCCCGCGCGTTTTGTTGCCCCCTAAACCTTTTCCACCGTGTGGAAAAATTTCTTCCAGTGTGTGGAAAAATCGCGAAACATTTTTCCATACTGTGGAAAACTTTTTTAGCGCGCGCCGCCGCCCAGCGCATGGAACAGTGCCGCTGCATCGGCCATGCGCGCCGCCTGCGCCCGCGCGCTCTCGCTCTGGGCCTGGCGCAAGCGAATGGTTTCGTCCAGCAGCGCCATGCGGCTGATGCCGCCCGCTTCGTTCTGCCGACGCGCGATTTCCTCCGCGGTGGCCGTTCGTTCCAGCACCGCGGCTTGCGTTTCCATCGTGCGGGCATCCGCCTCCAGCGCGCCCAGCACGTCGGCCACTTCCTGCAGGCCGCGCAATACGGTTTGGCGATAGGCCGCCGCCGCCTCGTCGTAGGCCGCCACCGCCGCGCGCTTTTTCGCCCGCAGCGCGCCGCCGCGAAAGACGGGCTGCATCAACGCCCCCCCCACGCTCCACACGTTGAGGTTGTTCAGCAAATCGCCCACATCGGTCGTCTGCGACCCGAGGCTCGCGGACAGCGTGAACTGCGGATACAGGTTCGCCGTCGCCACGCCCACGTTCGCGCAGGCCTGGTGCCACACGGCCTCGGCGGCGCGGATGTCCGGCCGCCGCCGCGCCAGCTCGGAGGGCAGCCGCAACGGCAATTCCTCCGGCAGGTGCAGCGCGGACAGCTCCACGCCGTCGGGTAGTACCTCGGCAGGCTCTTTCCCCAGATAGACCGCCAACTGCCGACGAAGCTGGGCTTCCTGATTTTCCAGCGCGGGCAATGAAAGCTTCGCCTGTTCCAACAGCAGGCCCTGCCGTTCCAAGTCCATAGAGGACATTCCGCCCGCTTTGTGCCGTTCTTCGGCCATCGCGAACTGCACGCTCCGCGCCTCCACCACGTCCCGCGCCGCCGCCATCCGCTCCGCCACTTCCGCCCGGCGAACAAAGGCCAACACGACATTCGCCGCCAGCGTCTCTCGCGCCGCATCCAGCTCGAATTCGCGCTGGTCCACCTTGGCCTTCAACCCTTCCAGCACGCGGCGGTTCCGGCCGAAGAAATCCAGATCGTACGAAATCGAAACCGATGCCTGATAAACGGAGAAGGGATCCGGCACCGGCACGTTTTCCATCCCCATCGCCTCCGGATTCACCTTCTGCCGCTTGGCCGAAAGTCCCGCATCCACCGCCGGAAATTCCGTTGCGCCCGACTGGGCACGGAAGTCCTCCTGCGCCTGCGTCAGCCGGGCCAGCGCCTGCGCCGTCGTGGGACTGTTCTCCAGCGCCTCGCTCACTGCGGCGTTCAGCGCCTCGCACTGGAACACCTCCCACCAGGATTCCGGAATGACCATCTCCACATTGAAATTCGTCGACACCCCACCCAACGAATCGCTCTTCGGCGACTCGGGAGTTTGGAAACGCGGTCCCGTCGCACAACCTGTCAACGCCGCCAGCGCGCCGCACAAACCCACGCAATGAATCCACTTGTTCATGTCGACCCCTCAATCCAGCGTTTTCCGATAAAACAATGTGGCAATCGTCATCACCACGACGGTGAACACCATCATCGGCCAAATGTTCGGCCACAAATCGCCCCACTCCCCGCCCTTGAGGAAAATGTTGCGGACCAGCCGGTTGTAATAGGTCAGCGGCAGGAAATTGCCGATGAACTGGGCCCATTTCGGCATGCCGAAAAACGGGAACATGAAGCCGGACAGCAGCAAATTGGGAAGGAAGTAGAACACCGTCATCTGCATTGCCTGCAACTGGTTTTTCGCGAGGGAGGAAAGCGTGATGCCCACCGTGAGATTCGCCCCCACGAACAGCAGCGAGACGCCGTAGAGCGTGAGCAGGTTTCCCTCGAACGGCACGCGGAACAGCGCCAGAGCCGCCACCAGAATCAGCGTGGCCTGGAGCAGGCCGATGGCGATGTAGGGCACGATTTTCCCCGTCATGACTTCGATCGATTGCACCGGCATCGCCAGCAGGTTTTCCATGGTGCCCCGTTCCCGCTCGCGCGTGATGGCCAGCCCCGTCATCAGCACCATCATGAGCGTAAGGATCACGCCCATCAGCCCCGGCACCACGTTGTACTGAGTGATGCCTTCCGGATTGTAGAGCCGATGCAGCCGCACGTCGAACGCGTCCGGCACTCCCGCCAAATCGCTCAAGGCGCCCACCGCGTTCTTGTTCAACACGGAGCGAACGATCGGCCCCATGGCCCCCAGCGCCATGCCCGTGGCCGTGGGATCTGTCGCATCCGCCTCGACCAGCAGCGAAGGCCGCTCGCCCCGCAGCAGGCGGCTCGTGAAATCCGGCGGAATGTTCACCACGAACAGCACGTCTCCGCGCGCCAGCGCCTCCCGCGCCGACACCTCGTCAGCCACGCTCCCCGCAATCTCGAAATAATCCGATTGCTCCATCGCGGATACGAACGACCGGGTGAATTCGCTGGGGTCGGCGTTCAGGATCGCCGTGGGCAGATGCTTGGGATCGGTGTTGATCGCGAACCCGAAGAGAATCAACTGCATCAGCGGCACGCCCACGATCATCGCGAAGCTGACGCGGTCGCGCTTCAACTGCAAAAACTCCTTGAGCACCATCGCCCACCAGCGGCCGAAGGAAAATGCGCGGATCCGCTTCATCGCCCGTCTCCCTCCGCGTTGTCCCGCGCCTTGCCCATCAGGTGGATGAACACATCTTCCAGCCCCGTTTCCGCCGGTTCCATGCGCCAGCCCCCGCCCGCCGTGGCCTCGCGCAAGGCCCTTTCCAGGGCCGCGCCGTCCGATCCGCTGGCGTGCAGGACCGAGCCAAACAGCACGGTCTGCTCCACGCCCGGCTGGTTTTGCAGTGCGTGGGAAAGTTCGCCCAGTCCCTCGCCATGGATCATCCACGTGCTCAGGCCCTGCGAGTCCGTCACTTCCTGCGCCGTTCCCTTGGCCAAGAGCTCTCCATAGGCGATATAGGCCAGCTTGTGGCACCGCTCCGCCTCGTCCATGTAGTGCGTACTCACCAGCACCGAAATCCCGCGCGCCGAGAGCCGGTGCAATTCTTCCCAGAAGTCGCGCCGGGCCGATGGATCCACCCCCGCCGTCGGCTCATCCAGCAGCAACAGCTTGGGCCGGTGGAGCATGCAGGCCGCCAGGGCCAGCCGCTGTTTCCAGCCGCCCGACAGCGACCCCGTCAACTGCTCCGAGCGCGTTGTCAGCCCCAGTTCGTCCAACGCATCCGCCACGACTTGTCGGCGCTTGGGCATGCCGTACATGCGCGCCACGAAATCGAGATTCTCGCGAATGGTCAAATCGTCCCAATACGAAAATTTCTGCGTCATGTATCCCGCCTGCCGCTTGATCTGCTCCCGGTCGCGCAGAATGTCGAACCCCAGGCAGGTGCCGCTTCCCGAGTCGGGCGTCAGCAGGCCGCACATCATGCGGATGGTGGTGGTTTTCCCGCTTCCGTTGGGCCCGAGAAATCCGAAGATTTCCCCCGGCTTCACTTGCAGGGAAACGTCCCGGACCACGTGCTTCCGCCCGAAATGCTTGTTCAGGTTCCGGACATCGATGGCAAAGGCGCTATCCATGGCATGCCCCTCTTGGCTCACCGCAAGGCCGCCTGCACCGGCTGGCCCGGATGAAGATTCGCGCCGGCCTCCACGGGCCGCGCCTCGACCATGAACACCAACTTGGATCGCCGCTCGTTGCTGTAGATGATCGGCGGCGTGTACTCCGCTTCTCCCGACACATAGGTCACCTTCGCCATGATTTCCGCGTCGATTCCGTCGCCGCGCAGCGCCACGTCCTGGCCCACCGTCAAATGCCCCAGCTCCGTCTCCGGAACGAAAAACCGCACCTTCACGTTCTCGGGCGGCAGCAGCCGCACCACCGGACGCCCCGCCGGGATCCACTCGCCTTTCCGATACAACGTGTCATACACCCGCCCGGACACCGTCGAGGCCACGTTCTTCTGGTTCAGCCGCCATTCCGCCTGCTCGCACGCGGCACGGGCCGCCGCCACTTGCGCACTCTGCGCCCGAATCTGGTCTTCTCTCGCCGGCAATTCCGCCACGGCCTGCTGCCCCTCCAGCTCGCGCACCCGCGCCGCCGAAATCTCGGCCGACGCGCGCGTCCGGTCCAATTGCGACTGCGAAATGCCTCCCGCCGCGAATTGCTCTTCGTCGCGCACGCGTTCCGTCTCGGACCGCTCGGCATCCGCCTTGGCCTGCGCCACCTGCGACCGAATCACGTCCAGCTCCTGCGGGCGCTTCCCCGTTTTCAAGTCATCCAGCTGGGCTTCCGCGGCGGCAAGCTGCTTCCGCGCCTGGCGCACGGCCGCCTCCTCGTTTTCCGATTCCAGCGCAAAAAGCGCATCGCCCGCGGCAACGGATCCGCCCCGCGCCACGGCCAGCACGTCCAGGCGACCGGCCATGGATGTCGCCACCGTGACGAACTCGCCCTCGACGTATCCCTGGAACACACCCGGCGTCTCCCTCGAACACCCGGCCAGCGCAACGCCCAGACCCAACACCCACCCCGCAACACACCACCGTTGTTTCATTGTCATTTCCTTCCAGCGGTTTTCGTCCGCTCCGTTTTCGGGACGGACAATCCATGCATCAGCAAGGCCACCACATGCTTTTCCAAATCCTGCTTGCGCAACTTTCCAATGATCGGGATTTTCTCCCAGCTCTTGATCACCGACAGCGGCAGCATCGTCAGGCCCATGATCGACATGAACATCAGCTGCGGCTGCACGTCCGCATTCACCTCGCCGCGCTTCTGCCCCGCCTCGATGGCCGCCCGATACCGGGCTTGCTTGTCCCGGTCCACGCGACAAATCAACTTTTCCCGCAGCGCCCCGCCCTCGCTCGCCACTTCCCGCACCCACAGCGGCGCCAGCCACGGCATGCGCTCCGATGCCGCGACAATCTGCGCCACCAAATGGCGGGTGATCGCGAAGGGATCGCCCCGGAAGTCTTCCATTTCCGTGCCGATATAGGCAATGAACCGCCCCACCAGCCGCCCTTCCACCACGGCATCCAGCAGTTGGTCTTTCGTTTTGAAGTAGTAATGCACCATCGCCGAGGTGACCCCCGCCGCCGCCGCGATTTCGGCCACCGCCGTCCCCGCGACGCCCTGCTCGGCAAACAACTGGACCGCCGCGTCCAGCAGCCGCTCCCGAACGTCAGCGCCTTCGATTCCCGGTTTTGGTTTCATGGCGCGCAATTTAATTAACTGATTAGTTAATGTCAAGCTTGTTGGGTTCCGGTTTTCCGGAACGGCCGGTTTTACTCGCGGAAGCCGTTGGTGATCGGCATGCGGCGGTCGCGGCCAAAGGCCTTCGGCGTGATCTTGACGCCGGGCGCCCCCTGCCGGCGCTTGTATTCGCTGCGATCCACCAGCCGCGCCACCCGGCGCACGGTGGCTTCGTCAAAGCCTTCGGCGATGATGTCCTTCAGGCCCATCTGCTGCTCCACGTAGCGCTCCAGAATGGGATCCAGCACCTCATACGGCGGCAGCGAATCCGAATCGCGCTGCCCCGGCTTCAATTCCGCCGAGGGCGGGCGCGAAATCGTCGTGGGAGGAATCACCTCGCCGAGCGTGTTGCGCCACCTCGCCAGCTCGAACACCAGCATTTTGGGCACATCCTTGATCAGCGCGAACCCGCCGCACATGTCGCCGTAGAGCGTCGCATAGCCCGTGGCCATTTCGCTCTTGTTGCCCGTGGTGACCACCATGTGCCCGTAGCGGTTCGACAGCGCCATCACCATCACCCCGCGGATACGCGCCTGCAAGTTTTCCTCCATCAGCGTCCCCGGCAGCGGCTTCATCCAATCGACGGACGCGCATGCCGGACTCAACAATCCCGTAAACACATCCACGGCGGGCGCAATCGGAATCTGCAAACACGGAATGTCCAACCGCTGGGCCAATTCCAGCGCATCGGAAAACGTCTCTTGCGAGGTAATCACCGAGGGCATCGTCACGCCAAACACGCGTTCCTTGCCCAGCGCGTCCACCGCAATCGTGGCGACCAGCGCCGAATCAATGCCGCCCGAAAGGGCCACCAATACGCCCGGGAACCCATTTTTGCTCGTGTAGTCCTTGAGGCCCAGCTTGAGCGCCTCGTAGACTTCCTCCACGGGGCTGGGCAGGTCCGCAATGCGGCCCGGCACCAAAACCCATTTCTTGCCATCCGGCACGACATCGACCAACCGGCTGCCCTCGCAAAACAAGTCCGTCCGTGCGGCCAGGAGTCCATCGGCCTGCATCGCCATTCCGCCTCCATCGAACACCAATTCATCCTGCCCTCCCACGATATTGGTGTACAGCATGGGAACGTCCAGGGCCGCCGTGGCCTTCCGAGCCATTTCCTCCCGGTCGTTTTCGCGGGCCTGGCAATAGGGAGAGGCCGACAAATTCACCAGCACATCGCAATTTCCTTTCAGGCCGCGAAAAGACTCCCCCTCGGGCCACCAGGAGTCCTCGCAGATGTGCACCGCCAGCCGGGCTCCGCCCCTCTCAAACACGAGAGGCTCCGTCCCCGGCGCAAAAATGCGCCGTTCGTCAAACACGCCATAGTTGGGCAAGAGCCTCTTCTTCGCCACGGCCACCCGCTTGCCGTCTGCAAACAGCATCGCGGTGTTGTGAAGTTTTCCGCCTTCCCGCATCGGCGCGCCCACCATCACCAGCAGTTGAGGCGGCAGTTCCGCCGCCAGTTTCCCGACTTCCGCATCCACGGCATCCATGAAGCGGGGACGCAGCACCAGATCGTCCGGCGGATATCCGCACAACGCCAGCTCCGGAAAGACCGCCACCTCCGCTCCGGCGGCAGCGGCTTCTTGCGCCAACCGTAGAATCTTGGCGGCATTCTCTTTGACCGCCCCCACGGTTGGATTCATCTGGATCAGCGCAAATTTCATATCGCCTTCGCTCCCATCTTCTCCAGAAAGGCAGGCGGCAAATCCGCCAGCCGGTTCTTCGCATAATCAAACGCCACCATCCCGGTTTTGGCCAGCGCCACCACGGCGCCATCGCCGGTGCGCGTCACGCGGTACATCAGGTCAACCGTGCGGCGCTCCACGTCGGCCAGCCCCATCTCCACCACCAGGTTGTCGCCGCGAAACGCCACCGCCTTGAACTGCACCACGGCATCCCCCATCAGCATGCCCACGCCGCCAATGTCCTCTTCAGAAAATCCGGCACTCGCCAGGAACCGGAGGCGCGCCTCATGCAACAGGCCCAGCATCGCGTCATTCCCCACATGCCGCCCGTAATTGATGTCCGTGATCCGCACATCCAGTTCCGTGCGGAAGACAAAGACCACTCCGTTCATATCCAGCTTCACTCTTGCCATGTCCGGTTCTCCGATTGCGGAACATTGTGAGACAAAAGCCCTTTGCAACTCAAACCGAAACGCATACCCTTCCCCCATGCCTCCCTCCATCCTCATCATCGTCCGGCGCGGCGAAGATCCCGCCAAGTGTACGGTCCGCCCCCTGCGCGGCACGCCGGGCTTGGACTTCCTGCCCTATCCCCTGCGCCAGAAACCCGACTTTTCGAGACATCTGCTACTCGCTCCCGATGCGCCGCCCCTCACGCCCGCCGATGCCAACCGCCCCCTTCTCCTGCTCGACGCCAGTTGGCGGCACGCCGTCAGCATGCGCAAGGCCGTCGAGCCGGTCGAAGCCCGCTCCATTCCTCCCGGATGGCTCACCGCCTACCCCCGCCGCTCCAAGATCCACGAGGACCCCGGCACCGGCCTCGCCACCGTCGAAGCTCTTTTTGCCGCCCTTTCGATTCTCGGGTTCCGCAACGATTCGCTCCTGCGCTTCTATCCTTGGCGCGAGACCTTCCTGGACCTGAACCGGGAACGCCTTTTCCCTCCTCAATAAGTGTCGACAAGCGCAAACCGGAGGGGGATAGTTTGGACAAACTCTATGGAATAGAAATATGGAAGATTTCGTCGTCCCCCAGGATGGCCAACCCTTGGCTGTCCGAGCCCCGACCCTGACTCCGGAACAAATCGAAGCCCTGATTGCCGTGCTCTACCAGATGCTGGTGGACCTCGGGAAGGAAGAACTCCACGACCAGGTGTCCTTTTGCCTGCGCGAGCTCCTCGAAAACGCCGTGCGCGCCAACCAGAAGCGGCGCACCTTCCGCCATGCCGGCCTCGACATCCTCGACCCCAGGGACTATGCCAAGGGGATCGAGCTCCTGCGGGAAGAGAGTGCCGACTCCCCGGTGCCGATTGATGATGCCGATTTTGTCGAAGTCCGCATCGAACGCAATGCCAACAACCTGATCCTGCGCATCTCCAACTCCGCCCAAATGGTCGAGGTGGAACGCCAGCGCGTAGCCCAGCGCCTCACGGCCTCGCAGCTCTATGAATCCTTCGACGAGGTGATGGAGCAGGTGGAGGACCAATCCGAAAGCGCTGGCCTGGGCCTGGTCATGCTGGGCATGATTCTGCGTCGGCTGGGGGTGCCGGACGGCGGCTTGCAGTTTTCGAGCGAGAACGGCCTGACCCTGTTCGAAATCACCCTGCCGCTGGACCTGGTGAGCGACGAGGAGTCGGACAATCTCACCGATGCCATTCTGCACGAAATCGAATCCATTCCGCAGGTTCCCCAAAACATCCAGTCCCTGCGCGACCTGCTGCGCAATCCGGATGTGGATTATGCCGCCCTCGCCAAATTGATACGGAAAGATCCCGCCCTCACCCTCGAAGTGCTGCGCATGGCCAATTCCGCCGTCTACCGCCGCAGCCAGCGCGTCGACAATTGCGAGACCGCGCTGAGCCTTCTGGGCATCCGGGGCTTGCGGGGGATCCTGGACACCTTCGGCGCCCGCAAGGCCCTTGAAAACCACTATCCCGCCCAGTTGCTGGAGCGCCTGTGGAAGCACAGCATGGATATCGCGGAACTGGCCGCCTCCATCGGGCGCCAGTTGAACTGCTCCGAAAGCACCATCGAAATCGCCTATGTCAGCGGCCTCCTCCACGACGTGGGGCGCATCATTCTCGAAGGCCGAAATCCCGACGCCTACCAGGCTCTCCAGAAATTCTGCGTGCAAAAGCAGGCTTCGCCCGCCGCCGCGGAAAACCTGATCGCCGGCGTCAACCACACCCGGATCGGCTCCCGTATGGCCGAGCACTGGAATTTGCCCGAACGCCTCGTGCAGTCCATCCGCTACAGCCGCGCCCCGCTCTCCGCGCCCAAGGCCGCCCGCGAATGCGCCCAGCTCATCTTCCTCGCCCATCCCATGGCCCGCCGCCTTCGCGGCGGCTCCAAGGAGTACGACATCAACGACACCGTCCTCGCCAGCTTTGGCCTCGATATCCCCGGCGGACTGGACGAACTGGCCAATCGCATCCGCAATTCCGAACAAAAAATCGCGGGGTAACCGGTTTCCCATGTTCCGAGTCTCCCATCGCTGGCTTCCGCTTCTTCTGTCAGGGGTCCTCCAGGCTTCCCCGCAGATGGCAACCGCGGCAGGAATGGAGAATTTCGCCCACTTCCCGGAAACGGGAAGTGCCTCCACCAACGGCTCATTCCTTGGCCAAGATGGTTCGACCTGGAGCTATGTCCAATGCCGGGGCAACAAAGTGATCCAAGCACCCACCCCCGGTTTGAACAAAGGCACCAACCTCGCCTATGTCGCCTCGGGGATCCTCACCGGGGGATGCGGCACCCTCTCCTTCGATTGGATGCAAATGTTCACCTCAACCGTCAGCGTGGATGTGGTCGTCAACGGCATCACCCGCCACACCATCAAGGGCTGGGGGCAAAACATCACCAACCACTCCAGCAATCTGGTCCTCAACGTCGGCGGTAACTTCACCCTCAAAATCCAGCAAAGCAACAAGGATGCCGGCCAAGTCGCCATCGACAACATCGTCTGGACCTCCTACGGCGGAACCCCGCCTGAACGGCCCACGATCCTTTTCTCCCCCGACACCAACCGCCTGCTGACGGCCTACAGCAATGCCATCCAGCTCACCGTCACCGCCACGGAACCCAATGTCGACACCGTCCGCCTTTGGGCCACGAACCTTCCAACAGGTTCCAGTTTCAACGCCGCCACCGGAACCACTCCGCTGATTACGGTGTTCTCCTGGACGCCGTCTTCCTCCCAAACCGGTACCCACTCCATCGTCTATCATGCCGAGGACAAGGATGGCCTATCTTCGCGCACCTTCACCATCGAAGTCACCCCCATCTACCCCTACTACCACTATGCCCAGGGCCTCACCGGAGCCGCCCTCAAGGCCAAGCTTCACGATATCATTTCCGCCGGCGCACGCCAGCTCACGGACGACCAGGAAAACGATGCCATGAAGGTTCTGCACACGGACCCCGCCAACACCAACAACGTCTTCCTTCTCTACAATCCCACGTCTTCCATCCCGAAGTCCTCCTACAACTCCCCCCCCCATGGCTGGAACAAGGAACACGGCTGGCCCGAATCTCGCGGTCTCGGCAACGCAGGCCCCGACCAAGTCGACGTCCACAACCTCTTTGCCGAACACATCGGCGCCAATTCCCTGCGCGGTAATCTATACTTCGACACGAGCGACCCCGCCGACCCCGGCTATCGTTCGCCCGCCACCAATGTGGCCCCGGAAACCTCCATGGACTCCAACTCGTGGTCGCCCCCTCCGGCCTCGCGCGGCAACGTGGCCCGCGCCGTCTTCTACATGGCCACCCGCTACGACGGCAGCGAGCCCAACACTTCGGCGCTCTCTTTCTCGGACGACCCCACCCACACCAACACCATGGGCAAACTCTCCACCCTTCTCGCCTGGCATGCCGCCGATCCCCCCGATGCCGCCGAAAGCAATCGCAACGAACTCATTTTCCGCTCCTACCAGTACAACCGAAACCCCTTCATCGACCACCCCGAGTGGGTCGACGCCATCTGGAACGACGACGATGGCGACGGCCTCAGCAACACCCACGAAGCCATCGCCGGCACAGACCCCACCAACCCCGCCTCCGTTTTCAACGCCTCTTTCGCCGATGGAAAAATCACCTGCGGACTCCTCGCCACCGGCCCCATCTGGCGCCTCTACCAAGGATCATTCCAAAGCAACACCCTCGTCTGGCAGGCCGTCGCCCAGACCAATCGCCTGCAGAACGGAACCCTTGCCTTCGACATCGCCCCCACCAGCCCCGCCGCCTTCTACCACCTGCGCGCCACCCGCCCGTGACCCCTCCGGCCTGCGGCCCCGCCAGCGGCGGCCACGCCGATCACATGTAGACCATGACGTGGAAGGAAATCTTTTCGTCGTGGGCCATGAAGGGAATGATGGCCCCCTGCTGCTTGATGTTGACCGACCCCGGGCCGGCATTCAGCGCGCCAATCGGCGAAATCTTGCCGGCCACCACCAGCGGCAGGCCCATGGCCACCTTCCCGTACGCCTCGACGTATTTGCTTTTGAACACACCCGCGATATTGTTGGCAAGCTCCCCGAAGGCATCGCAAACCGACGAATCCTCCACCTCCTCGGTCATCATCATTTTCTGCGTGATGCGCAGAGCATTCTCATCGTTGGCGGCAATCATCACATAGCCCACCCGCTCGCCGCCCACCCCCACGATGGCCACCACATCCGCGTGGATGGGCTCGATTTTCATGATCACTTTCCCCGCGAACAGGTCCAACCCCATGAACATCGAAAACGTGTCCTGAGTCGCAGCCGTCAGCGTGAACATGATCTCCTCGAACGTGACTTCTACCGGACTGCTTTCGCTCATGGATTCTCCTTCAGATCGGTTGGGTTCATCATCCTGTTTCAAAGACTACCCGTTCCGCCCGCCGATTGAAAAGGTTATTCATCAAATCAAAACAATTCTCTTCGGCGCTGGAATTCCGGTATAGTCCGGAGCAAACGGAAAGCCATTTTGAAAACCTTCGAAAAAGTACCACCGGAATGGTCCCTTCGCAATTCCCTGCCCCGGGAAATAGTTTTCCACACTGTGGAAAACTTTTTTCCACACTGTGGAAAACATCCCGCACGCAAACGGAGGACGGAAAAAACCGCTTGCGCCGCATGAAAATCCTCTCCATCGGCGATCAAATACGGGCCGGAACATATACCGTCCGTTCGCGCTTCAACCGGAGCGTGCTGTTGCTTGGACCCGCCAACCGCGCGCTGTTTGCCGTGGACCGTTCCATCGGGCCGGGTCCCCTCCATCTGGTGGTTTCCAATCCCAATGCCTTTGTCCGGGAAGACCGGCTCCGCATGCCACCCGAATGCCCTTCTCCGGTCTTCGATTCGGAAATGCCCCGGCTTTCCGAGGAAAAGCGCCGCGCTCTCCTGCGCATCCTGCAATCCGCCCTGCCCCGTCTGGCGCCGCCCGAAAGCCTCATTTCGATTTATGCGCCAACCAGCCATCTCCCCCGGCAGCAGCAAAACCGGGACGCCCTTTTCCAAAAAGCCTTTGCCCATGTGGCAGCCCGGCGCATCGCCGATGCCGCCCGTCTCATCCGCGGCTGCGGCGAAGGGCTCACGCCTTCCGGCGATGATTTCCTATGCGGCTGGATGCTGGCTCTTCGACTGCAGGGAAAAAAGGCTCAGGCCCGTTACCTGCTGCCGCATGCCCTCGGGCAGAATGCCGTCTCCAACGCCTTTTTGGGAATGGCCGCAAAGGGCCGCGTGAACGGGGCGGTGAAGAACCTCCTGGCCACGCCCACCGCCGCCCGCGTCCGAACCGTGTGCACCTTCGGCCACTCTTCCGGGGCCGACCTGCTGTGCGGCATGTGGTTCGGCCTGTCCCCTCAATAGACCAGCCACCACCAGACCATCAGACTGAGCCCCATGCGGTACCAGCCAAACGCTTCCAGGGTGTGGCGCGAAATGAGCTTCATGAGGAACCGGATCGCCAGGCGCGCCACCCCGAATGAAACCAGCAGCCCGACAGCATAGGGAATGCAGTCCGACCGCTGCAGGGAGCCCCACTCCTTGTAGAGATCGAACACCGCCGCCAACATCAGCACGGGCACGGCGGCAAAAAACGAATACTCGGCGGCGGTCTTTCGCCCCAGCCCCATCAGGCGTCCGCCCAGGATCGTGGCCATGGACCGGGAGGTGCCGGGCACCATCGCCAGGCACTGGAAAAACCCCACGCCCAGCGCCCGCTTCCAGCCAATGCCGTCCACGCCGCCTTCGTCGTGCGAAGGCAGGAAGCGCTCCATCACAATCATGACCACCCCGCCCACGCCGAGCGCAATCGCAATCACCTTCGGCGTGAAGAGAACTTCCTTGATGGCCGAATGGAACAACGCCCCCAGCACCACCGCCGGCAATGTCGTCAGGGCCAGCCAGAACAGGCCGCGCATGCCCGAAAAACCGGCGGAATCCGAGAAGTCCGCCAGCCGGGCAAAGCGTCTCCAGTATTCCACCAGAACGGCGAGAACGGCGCCGGACTGGATCACGACCTCGAAGACGTCGCTGAACGGCTTGCCCATCCATTCGTTCACCAGAATGAGGTGGCCGGTGGAGGAAATCGGGAGATACTCCGTGATTCCCTCCACCACCCCCATCAGGGCGGCCATCCATGCCGTGGTTATGGAAGACATGCCGCTCGGCGCTTACAGCTCGACGTGGAAAGCCACGTGCGCCTGGATGTCGGCGCCGATCTGCTTCACCAGCGCTTCGTCCACCGCCCGGTTCACCTTCAGGATGGCTAGGGAGGTCTTGCCCTTCGAGTCATGCGGATTCCGCACGTCGTCGATGTTCACTCCCGCCGCCGCCAGGGCCGCGGCAATGCGTCCCAGTACGCCGGGACGGTCCTCGTAGGTGAACACCACCCAGTTGCCGACGGGCTCGAAGTACAGCTTGTCGAAGTCGTTGATGCGAGCCACGAGCAAGTTGCCTTCTTCCACTGTTCCCCGGACACTGGCGCGAACCAGGTGCTCGGCATCGATGTTGCCCGTCAGGTCCACGGTGATGGAGTTGGTGAACGCCTTGTGGTCATCGGTCACGCGGTTCACGTAGTCGACGCCCATGTCCGCCAGGAAGGCCAGCGTGCGCTTGTGGTCCATGCCCGTGTCGTATTCGGCGCTCAGGCCGGCCGTCACCGGCGTCAGCAGCCATTGCGCATAGGGCTTGAGCGAGCCGTAGAAGCTCGTCTCGATCAGTTTCAGGCGCGTATCGGCCCCCAGCACGCGGCGGCAAATGCGCGTGAGCACGTTGGCCAGCCGCCCGAAGGCGGGATCCAGCCCGGCGGGCACGTCGCGGTTGACCACCGCGCTCGTAATGCCCTTGTCGTCCAGGTCGATCAGTTCGCGCGCGGAAAGCTCGACCGCCTTCCGGTTGGCTTCGCGCGTGCTCGCGCCCAGATGCGGCAGCATCAGGTCGGCAATGTCCGCCACGCTCTTGGGACCCTCTTCATCCTTGGCATACACATCGTTCAGGAAACGGATCTTCTTCTCGGCCTTGAGCGCGCGCAGGTCGGCCTCGTTGAGGATTCCGGAGCGGGCGCAGTTGATCAATGTGGCGCCCGTCTTCATGCCGCCCAGTAGCACGCGGTTGATCATGCCGCGCGTTTCCTCGTTTTCGGGAATATGAAGCGAAACATAGTCCGCGCGCTTGAACAATTCCGGCAGGCTGACCAGCTCGATGCCCAGCGCCGCCGCCTTCTCCTCGGAGGTGAACGGGTCGTAGCCAATTGTTTTGACTTCGAATCCCGCCAGGCGCTTCGCCACCAGTTGCCCGATGTAGCCCAGCCCCACGATGCCCACCGTCTTTCCGGTCAGCTCCGTGCCCATGAAGGCCGTCTTTTCCCACTGCCCCGCACGGCAGGAGGCATCGGCCGCCACCAGATGGCGCGCATCGGCCAGCATCATGGCCACCACTTCCTCCGCCACCGCGTTGGAGTTGGCCCCCGGCGTGTTCATCACGTCCACTCCCTTTTTGCGGGCATGGCGGATATCGATCGTGTTGTAGCCGGCACCCGCCCGCACGATCACCTTGAGCCCGGGGGCCGCGTCGATGATGTCGGCGGTGATTTTTTCGCTGCGCACGATCAGCGCATGCACGTCGGGGTTGTCGCGGACCAGTTGGGCCACGTCGCATTTGGGAACCTGCACCACCGCATAGCCGCCATGGGCCTCCAGGATTTCTTTGGCCACGGCATCCAGCGCGGTAGGAATCAATACTTTCTTCATCTCTTCTCCCTTTCGTCGTTATGTGGAGTTGAAAGCCCGCACTTTATCCATCTTGCATTCCCCGTGCAAGCCCTTCCAAGAACCTTGACCGCCCCCCGCCCGTTGCGTAATGTTCCCGGCATGTTGAAAACCTCTTCCAAAGCCGGATGGCGCGGTCTGTTTTTCTTTTTCCTGCTGGGATGCCTGCTGGCCACGGCGCCGGAAACCGGGGCCATCGCCAAACCCTATGTGGAAACCACTCCCAAGCGAGGGTTCCACCTGTTCGTCCGTCCCAAGAAAAAAGCACCCGACGCCCAATGGAAATACGTGCAGGAACTCGAACAGGCCGGCAAGACCCGCGCCGCCGCAAAACAGGCTCTGGCCCTTCGCCTCTTCTGGCCGCATTCTCCGGAAGCCCCCGATGCCCAGATGCGTTACGCCCGCCTGCTCGAACTGCGCGGACATCCCCAGGAAGCCTTCGACGCCTACCAATACCTCCTGGAGCACTACACCGGCCACTTCGCCTTCAACGAGGTCATCGACCGCCAAATGGACATCGCCAAAACCCTGATGAACACCAAAAAGGGCCACTTTCTCTTCATTCCCGGCTTCGACGCCCCCGAGCGCGCCATTCCCCTCTTTGAAAAAATCGTCGCCAGCGCCCCGGAGGGCCGGCACACCGCCGAAGCCTATTACCTGACCGGCGTCGCCAACGATAGAGCCTACGACTACGACAAGGCCATCGAAGCCTACTTCACCACCTTGAACCGCTTCCCGACAAGCGAATATGCCGAAAAATCCGCCTATGCGCAGGCGCAATGCCACATCAAGGTCTCCGATGACGCCCCCAACGACAGCCGCGCCCTCTCCACCGCCCGCGCCGCCAACACCCTCTTCCTGCAGCGCTATCCGAACTCCGAACACCGCGCAGCCGTGGAAGCCGAACTGGCGCGCCTCTACCAGCGCCAGATCCAGAATGCCTATGCCCTGGCCCGCTACTACGACACCATTCTCAAAAAGCCTGCCGCCGCCCTCATCGAATACCAGACGTTTGTTGCCTTGTATCCGGATGCCGAACAGGCCCCCGCCGCACGCGAGCGCATCGCGCAACTGAACCCGTCCCAGGAGAAATAGGATGAACCGATTCCTCTCGTTGCTTGTCACCGCCGGACTGATCCTGCTGGCCTCCGGGTGCGCCAGCTATCGACTGGGCTCCATGCTTCCAGACGATATCCGCACCGTCTATGTGCCCACCTGCGTGAACAAAACCTCCGAGCCCCTGATTGAGCAGGACGTCACCCGCTCCATCCTCTCCCAGATTCAAATGGACGGCTCCCTGCGCGTCGCCTCCGAGGAAACGGCCGACACCATCCTCGACATCACCCTCACCCACTTCTGGCTGGATCCCGTCGCCTACCAAACCGGCGCCAGCTCCACCGTCAACCAATACCGCATGAGCATCCGCGCCTCCTTCGTCCTGCACCGGCGCGTCGACAACTCCGTGGTCGCCGAATCGCCCGGCCTCACCGGCTGGTACGATTTCGATTTCGCCGGCGACATGACCTCCTCCAAAAACGTCGCCCTGCGCCCCGCCGCCGACGACCTGGGCCGCCGCATCGTCAACCGCATCGTCCAATACTGGTAGGATTCCGCGCCCCGTGCCCGCCAAGCGCATCATTCCCTGCCTCGACATCACCGGCGGGCGCGTCGTCAAAGGCGTCCGCTTCGTCGAACTGCGCGATGCCGGCGACCCCGTCTCCATCGCCCGCGCCTACGAAGCCCAGGGCGCCGACGAGCTGACCTTCCTCGACATCACCGCCTCCAGCGATGGACGCGACACCATGGTTGAGGTCGTCCGCGCCGTGGCCGCCCAGGTCTTCATGCCCCTCACCGTGGGCGGCGGCATCCGCGCACCCGCCGACATCCGGAAAATGCTCCAGGCCGGCGCCGACAAGGTCTCCCTCAACACCGCCGCCCTCCTCAACCCTGGCCTCATCAACGACGCCTCGCGCCAATTCGGCTCCCAATGCGTCGTCCTCGCCATCGACGCCCGCCGCAACACCGACGGACGCCCCGGCTGGACCGTCTACACCCCCGGCGGACGCAAACCCACCGAACTCGATGCCGTCGAATGGGCCCGCGAAGGAGTCCGTCGCGGC
>CAYNHA010000202.1:0-3839 GCA_964397035.1 uncultured Verrucomicrobiota bacterium | reverse complement strand
CGATCGTGTGGTTGATTTCCGTCGCCGGATCCAGATCCGTCACCTCAAAGAAATCTGCCATGTATTTCGCCGCCGCCGCCTTGAACTCCGCGATGCCGTTGTCCGCATAGCCGCGGTTGGCCGGATCATCCACCGCCTTCTTCAGGGCCTGCCGGATCGCCTTGGGCGCCATCTGGTCAGGCTCGCCCACGCCGAAATCGAGCATCTCCACGTCCGGATGCGCCTCGCGCGCCGCCCGCTTCGCCCTTTTGATCTTCTCAAACTTGTAGATCGCCGTGCTCTGGCCAAAATTCGCCCCGCCAATCCGTTCCGCAAACAGTTTCTGAATGTCCATGTGGGTCACCTTTCCAAAATTGCGCCTGATTATTCACGCCAAGCCCGCTTCTTCAAGCGCTTTCGCCCCGAAATTTCGATTCCCGGATTTTTTGCATTGTCTTCCCCCTCCCCTTTGTGGCATCTATCCCACTTCATTGTTCACTTTTACCGGATAGGAGCCATTGGATGAATGTTTTGCATGTGATTGCCAACCCGCGGCCGGCGGAAACGTCGAGCTCCAAGAAATTGGCCTTTGAGTTTTTTGCGGCGCTGACCGAGAAGAACCCGGATGTTGTCGTCAACAACATCGACCTCTACCAGAATAAGCCCCCCTACGTCAGCGCGGAAGCCCTCAACTACTTCTGGGGCCCCGTCGCCAATCCGGCCTACATCCCCTCCAAGAACGAGGAATCCGCCGCCAACTTCTCCAACAACAACGCCCAGGCCCTCGTGGATGCCGACGTCCTCGTCCTGACCATGCCCGTCTGGCTGAACAGCATGCCCGCCATCCTCAAGGCATGGCTCGACCAAGTGGTCGTCCCCGGCAAGATGTTTTCCTTCGGGTCCGAGGGTCTGGTCCCCACCCACCACCTCCGCACCGTCGTCCTCCTCGTCTCCTCCGATCAGGTCTACAAGGAAAACGACGTCCGCGACGGCCTCACCCCCGCCATCCGCGCCATCTTCGCCTACATCGGCGTCGATGACATCCAGATCGCCTGGGCCGACGGGCAGGATTCCTCCCGCCATTTCGACTCCAACGAACGCCGCGAAATGGCCATCGAAGCCGCCCGCGACATCGCCGAAGACATCGCCGGCATGGCGTAGGCCTTCCGCCTCTTCGCTCCGCCGGCATCGGCGGAGCGTTTTTTTTGCCCACCCGAAAATCCAGAACCAGCCCCGGAGAACCCCCATGAATCAGGAACCCAATCTCATCGGCCCCCGCATCCGCCAGCTCCGTGAACGGCGCGAAATCTCCCTCGACACCCTCTCCAAGCACAGCGGGTGCAGCGTCGAAATGATCTCCGCCATCGAAGCCGGCGACCTGGTTCCCTCCCTCACGCCCCTCCTGCGCATCGCGCGCGGCCTCGGCGTCCGTCTCGGCACCCTGCTCGACGATCAATCGCAATCCGGCCCCGCCATCGTCCGCAAGGGCGACCCCGGCCCGGCCCTCCATTTCTCCGGCAACGATCCCGCCCGCAAACGCAGCACCCTCGATTTCCATCCCCTCGCCCCCCGCAAGGCCGCCCGCAACATGGAACCCTTCCTCATCGAGGTCCATCCCGCCACCGGCGAAATCACCCTCAACGAACACGAAGGCGAGGAATTCATCTTCGTCCTCTCCGGCTCCATTGAAATCCTCTACGGCAAGGACACCCACCAGCTCAACGCCGGCGACAGCATCTACTACGAGTCCGTCGTCCCCCATCACGTCCACGCCCTCGGCGGCGACGCCCAGATCCTCGCCGTCGTCTACGCCCCCGCCTGATCCCTTGGAGGATTCGCCCATGACCACCCCCACCGCCACCGACGCCCCCATCCACGCCGGTCCCGACGGCTTCACCACCCTCACCCTCGGCCAGCAGCTCGAATTCTGGGCCAAGGAAACCCCGGACCACGACTTCCTCGTCTATCCCGACCGCAACCTCCGCTGGACCTACAAGCAGTTCGACGACCGCGTCAACCGCCTCGCCAAGGGCCTCCTCACCATCGGCCTGCGCAAGGGCGACCACATCGGCATCTGGGCCAAGAACGTCCCCGACTGGCTCACCTTCCAGTTCGCCTGCGCCAAGTTCGGCGCCGTCCTCGTCACCGTCAACACCGCCTACAAGGCCGAAGAGCTCGACTACATCCTGCGCCAATCCGACATGCGCATGCTCGGCCTCATCGACAGCTTCCGCGATGTCGACTACCTCCAGATCATCAACCAGCTCGTCCCCGAGCTCAAGCAGGTCCCCCGCGGCCACCTCTGCAGCAAGACCTATCCCCACCTCCGCTACGTCTGCTACGTCGGCCAGGAAAAGCACGCCGGCATGTACACCACCGCCGAACTCATGCTCCTCGGCGACCACCAGCCCGACACCCTCCTCGACGCCGCCCGCGCCGCCGTCACCTGCCACGACATCGTCAACATGCAGTACACCTCCGGCACCACCGGCTTCCCCAAGGGCGTGATGCTCTCGCACCACAACATCCTCAACAACGGCTGGAGCATCGGCCACCGCCAGCGCTTCACCGACGCCGACAAGCTCTGCCTGCAAGTCCCCCTCTTCCACTGCTTCGGCGTCACCCTCGGCGTCATGGCCATCCTCTCCCACGGCGCCACCCTCGTCGTCGTCGAAGTCTTCGACCCCCTCCTCGGCCTCGCCGCCATCCACCAGGAAAAGTGCACCGTCCTCTACGGCGTCCCCACCATGTTCATCGCCATGTACACCCACCCCATGTTCAAGATGTTCGACATGTCCAGCCTGCGCACCGGCATCATGGCCGGCACCGTCTGCCCCATCGAAGTCATGAAACGCGTCGTCGCCGACATGCACGTCACCGAAATCACCTCCGTCTACGGCCTCACCGAAGCCTCCCCCGGCATGACCCAGACCTACGGCACCGACCCCGTCGAGCTGCGCGTCTCCACCGTCGGCCCCGCCTTCCCCGGCGTCGAAGTCGCCATCCTCGACCCCGCCACCTCCAGGCCCCTGCCCCCCAACACCGAAGGCGAAGTCTGCTGCCGCGGCTACAACGTCATGCACGGCTACTACAAAATGCCCGAGCAAACCGCCTCCGTCATCGACAAGGACGGCTGGCTCCACTCCGGCGACCTCGGCACCTGCGACCCGCAAGGCTACTACCGCATCACCGGCCGCATCAAAGACATCATCATCCGCGGCGGCGAAAACATCTCCCCAAAGGAAATCGAGGACCTCCTCCTCGCCCTGCCCGAAATCATGAACGCCCAGGTCGTCGGCGCCCCCGACGAAAAATACGGCGAACTCCCCGTCGCCTTCCTCATCCTCAACCGCGGCAAAACCCTCACCGAGGAAGCCGTACGCGATCACGTACGCCAGCATCTCGCCGCCTACAAGGTCCCCCGCTACGTCTTCTTCGTCACCGACTACCCCCTCACCGCCAGCGGCAAAATCCAAAAATACAAACTCCGCGAGCAATCCAAGGCCCTCGTCGAACAGCGCCGCTCCGAACCCACCTGATTCCCCCATGCGCCCAGCCGCCGCACATCCCCGCGGAAAAAGTTTTCCACAGTGTGGAAACATTTTTTCCATTGTGTGGAAAAATCGCGAAAAAGTTTTCCATTGCGTGGAAAAATCGGCTGTATTTTTCCACAGTGTGGAAAACTTTTTTCCACACTGTGGAAAACTTTCCTCATGCTCCACCTGATTCCATCCCCGACTTCGATCCGCCCGCTCGAGGGCACCTGCGCCCTCCCCGCCGCGCCCGCCGCCTGCGTTCCCGAGCACCTGGATTCGCGCGTGGGCAAGGTATTGCACGAACTCTTTCCCAACCTCCATCCC
>CAYNHA010000201.1:0-2963 GCA_964397035.1 uncultured Verrucomicrobiota bacterium | reverse complement strand
CTAAACAAAGTGCGCCTCTTCCAGGACGGGGGAGGCGCACTTCCATTGTCAATGGAGGCTTCGCTACGGGCTAGAGCCAGCTTGGTTTTGACGCGCAGGGAATGCCGTCCTTTTCGGTAAACTGCACCAGGCTCTTGGCGTCCGCCTGAATGCAGATGAAGCGGATGGGCGAGTGGGCATCGGCCCTGAAGCAGCGCTCGCCCGCCGGATCGATGCGCAGCACATCGCCGGCTTGGATCTGGAATTCTTCGCCGTCGATGTACAGCATGCCCTTGCCCTCCAAAACCACATACACCTCCTCGTTGCGTTTGTGGGCGTGCACAAATGGCACGCTGACACCGGCCGGAAGGGTATTGATGGACACTTCCGCGCCCGTCAGTTGGAGGCGATCGTGCAGGGTTTGCCGGGCCACCTCCTGAATGTTTCCGATGGAAGCCAGTTTGTAGTTCTTGCCGCTCTTTTCCATTGTTGAGTTCTCCTCGTTTCGTTTTGAAGGCCATTGGATCGTGTCAGTGCCGCTTATATAGTTCGTGGCCGAACTATTCAACTAAAAAAATATCAATCCTCCAGGTTCAGCGCGATGGTTGAAAGCAGTTCCATCAACTGGCGACGGTGGGCCTGCGGCATGTTGCCGTAGACCTGTTTTTTCAGAATCATCGAAATTTCCTCGAAATCCTGCCGAATCGCCTTTCCCTTTTCCGTCAGGCCGATCAAGACCGAGCGGCCGTCCTGGCTGCACTGTTGCTTGAAGACATAGCCATGCCGCTCCAGCGTGTGGACGATGCCGGTCACAGTGGACTTGACTCGTCCGGAGCGTTCCACGAGGGACTTGATCGGAACGGGACCATCCTGCCTGAACAGGAAGGAAAACACCAGTCCGTGGGCCGGTACGATGCCGGTCAGCCCACGGGCCTGCAGCTCTTTCTCAATCAGCAGATTGGCCGCCTCCCGAATCTGGGCGATCAGGTCGATGATGTCGTGCGGATGCGAATTTTTCAAAAAAAGGGTCCTGTGAATGAAGGTTCTGGGGTGTTATTTCCGCGGGGGAAAATCGAGGTAGAGGACGTCGGGGGTGGAGCGCCAGCGGCGGGTGGTTTGGAGGTGGGTCATGACGCGGAGGCAGAAGGCGCGGATGGCGGCGGCATCGAGGGGGGCGTAGGCGGCGGGGGCCTGGGCCTTGCGGGGGCGGCGCGGGGTGGGGGCGAACCCGGCGGCGTAGAGGCCGCGGAGGCCGAGGAGGCCGGCGCCGGCGGTGTCGTCCCAGGCGGGGGCGAGTTGTTCGAGGAGGGCGCGCAGTCCGGGGAGGAGGGTGATTTCCATCCAGCCGGCCTGCTCCTGGCGGATGCGGCGGAAGTCGAGCGTCCACAGGATGCGGCCTTCGGCGGTGCGGGTTCGGGCGGGGCGGACGAGGCGGGAGGCGAAGAGTTGCCAGACGAGGAGGGGGACGGGGCCGGGCCAGATGTCGGGATCGAAGACGGGGAGATCGTCGCTGCCGGGGAGGTGGGTGGCGGCCCAGGCGCGTGCGGCATCGTCCTGGTGAAGGGCGCGGAGGGCGCGGTAGATCATCATGTGGAGATAGTCGTCGGGGAGCGGGGGGGCGAGGTTCTGGTCGGCGAGAAACTGGACGACGGCGGTGGTGACGGCTTCGGAGGCGACGGGGTCGAGATTGTGCCGCAGGAGTTGTTCGAGGTGGGCGCGGAGGATTTCGCGGGTGTCGGCGCTGGAGGGAATCGGGATCATTCGAAAAAGTTTTCCACAGTGTGGAAACATTTTTTCCATTGTGTGGAAAAATCGCGAAACATTTTTCCATTGTGTGGAAAACTTTTATGCGGCGGCTGGGCGCGGGAGGGGGTCATTGGCGGCCGATGAGGTTTTCGATTTCGGAGAGGAACTGGGAGGCGTCGCGGAAGCGGCGGTAGACGGAGGCGTAGCGGAGGAAGGCGACTTCGTCGAGTTTTTCGAGCTTGTCCATGACTTTGCGGCCGATGACGGTGGAGGGGACTTCGTGCTCGTATTCGGCCTGGATGGCCTGGGTGATTTCGTCGACGAGGACATCCATCTGGGGGCCGGAGATGGGGCGTTTGACGGCGGCGTGGGCGATGGCGGCGCGGAGCTTGGTGCGGTTGTATTCCTCGTGGCGGCCGTCGCGCTTGAGGACGGTGAGGATGTCTTTGACGACTTCTTCGTAGGTGGTGTAGCGGTGGCCGCATTTGGTGCAGGCGCGGCGGCGGCGGATGACTTCGCCGTTGCGGATGGAACGGGAGTCGATCACCTTGTCATCGGCTTGGGTACATTTGGGGCAACGCATGGTTTGGAGTGTGCGGAGGGGGCGGGGGGAAGTCAAGACGGGGAATTCAATATTCAATGTCCAATTTTCAGCATTCCAACATTCCACTATTCCAACATTCCGACGTGTGGTTTTGGACGGGGTGGGGCGGTGCTTGCATTTTAGGCGCAAGTTTTGGAATATGGGGGCCATGGACGAACGCGACGACCAAGGAATGCGGATCTACCTGAAGGAAATCGGGCAGGTGGAGTTGTTGACCCCCGAGGAGGAGATCAAGCTGGCGAAGCGGATCAAGAAGGGGGACGAGGAGGCGCGCCACCAGATGATCCGGGCGAACCTGCGCCTGGTGGTGAAGATTGCGGGGGATTATGCGCGGCTGGGGCTGCCGCTGCTGGATTTGATTTCCGAGGGGAACATGGGGCTGATGAAGGCCGTGGAGCGGTTTGACCCCAAAAAGGGCGGCAAGCTGAGCACGTATGCGGCGTGGTGGATCAAGCAGGGCATCCGGCGGGCGCTGGCGAACCAGGGCAAGACGATCCGGCTGCCGTCGCACATGGTGGACAAGCTGTTCCGGATGCGGCGGATGCAGGAGACGCTGTCGCACGAGCTGGGGCGGGCGCCGACGGCGCTGGAACTTTCGGTGCGGCTGGATGTGCCGGAGAAGACGGTGCGCTAC
>CAYNHA010000200.1:0-3601 GCA_964397035.1 uncultured Verrucomicrobiota bacterium | reverse complement strand
GATTATGCTTCGCGCCTTGGCTCGCGGGGAGTTGGTTGTTTCGCTGGCTGGGGAGAAGAAGGATGTTGTGATTCCGGCTGGGCCTTTGATTCCGGCTTCTGTTCCGGCTTGGAATACTCCGGTAGCCAAGTGTGAGTTTGTGACTGAGCGTGAGGACGGCTATTTCGTGGACACAGAGGAGCTCGATAAGCCTGTTCCGCAGAAGAGGGTTCCGGCTGCTGTTGAGGCTTTTGCTGGAATCTTTGGGATGAAAGCGGAGGTTGCTCCGATTCCGCAGTACACGAATAAGGAAGAGAAGTTGGACGCGCTGGCGAAACTTGGATTGGTCAAAGGAAGTCAGTTGACTTAGTTCCGGTGGTAGGCAATTTTTGACGCACCAAATGGGAAAGGGAGTCAAATGACACTTTTGGTAGATGAGTGCTGCGCCAGAGATAAAAGTCTCCTGACGACGCTTCATGATGTCACGATTGCGAACACGACAACCGAGAACTTGAGGGCTGACTATGGCTAAGATGGAATTCAAGAAGGGCGATGGCGTCACGCACTACTTCTACATGCCGGCAGATAGCTGGACGGCTGGCGGAACGCTATTCTTCATCGCGAAGAATGAGATTACGGATCTTGATGCGGCTGCTATCATCGATGAGGAATTCTCTGATTCTGTTGTTACCGATGAGACCGGCGACGACAACGTGGCTTACAAGAAGTACACACTGTACTTTGCTCCTTCGGTTACTTCTGGAATTTCGATGGGGAGTGCAAAGAAGCGGAAACTGTACGGTGAATTTCAGTGGGTGAGTTCGGGAGGGGCTCCCAGCTCATTCCCTGGGGATGACGACTTCATTGATGTCATTGTGTACGCGGATCTGCGTCAGGCTACGACATGAGCGATTTCTACATCACATCTGAGGAAGGTATTAAGGCGTTCGTAAGGACAGCTACTCCAGCCTCGTTTGTTTTGCAGCAAGCTCGCAGTTCCGAGTTTCGAGTTGATGGCGCGTTGCGCGGACCTAAAGGAGATACTGGTCTTACAGGCCCACAAGGGATTCAGGGAATTCAAGGCATTCAGGGGCCACAAGGCGCTACCGGGGCACAAGGCCCCAAGGGTGATACTGGACTTACTGGTAGTACTGGCCAAACAGGAGCAACTGGAGAGCAAGGGCCACAAGGAATACAGGGAATTCAGGGGACTACCGGAGCCACTGGTCCGCAGGGAGAAACTGGCCCACAGGGACCGCAAGGAATACCTGGCATTCAAGGACCCGCTGGAGCAGATGGGGTCAATGGGGTTGATGGAACTTCAGCAGTCGCAACAACTGGTGTCTTGGATTTCGGAGATGAAGAGTATTATACTGAAGTGGTGGTTAATGACTCTAGCATTACCAACACATCGAACCTCATAGTTTCTTATGTAGCTAGTGCTGATAAGGAAGAAGTCGCTGTTCTTGGACTTGTCTGCGGAGTGCAAAGTGTTACAACTGGTTCAGCAACAATCTTTGGCGGTGCTCCAAATGGAGCTTCTGGAACTTACACAGTAAACATTCATATCGTCTAACATGGCTATTCCAATTCGTGGCAACTCCGGCACCATTGCTGAGGTAAACACCGACCGTGAAATCCTCGTCGCTCTTACGCAGACCTCTGAGAAGTCCGGACTTGTGTCTCTCGTTTCCGAGAAGGGCGTTTATCCAAATGGCGACCGAGCAATGAAGGAGCTTGAGTGCTCCGAGGACTATCGACTCCGCACTGAAAATGATAATCTGTGGTTGTATGATTACCCTCTTGGTTCTTCTGTAAATACTCGAAAGTGGAAGACTGTTCTTACAACGCAAACGATTACCATTGCTGGTGCGCGGTATGAATTGAACTCGTCCGGAATTACTACTGTTAGCACTGGATCAATGCTACAGAGTTGGCGTGTTGTTCCTTTCTATAAGGCGAACTCAACCTACATCGAGTTCAATGTGAACTGGACTTCTGTTCCGGTTGCAAATTGGTTCGGTGAGTGGGGCGTTGGTAATGCAGCCACTGCGATTGCTGCTGCTACTGATGGCGTGTTCTTCCAGATCACCGCAAATCAGTTCCGTGGTGTTCTTCGCAACAATAGTGTCGAAACCTACGTTGATCTTGGAACTCTACCCGATGCTGGTAACGTTCATGACTTTGCAATCGAGATTGCGCAGGACGTTGTTCATTTTTGGCACGAGGGTAATCTTCTTGGTTCTGTTTCTGTTCCTAACGCGCAGTTCGGTGCTACTTCACAGCCTACTCTTCCAGTGATGGTCCGAACTTACAATGCGGCCATTGCTCCGTCTGTTGCGATCAAATTGCAGTGCTCCGCAATTCAGGCATCCAATGGCGGCATGGACATCAATCGCCTCTGGACAACCCAGCAGGCCGGCATGGGCAATTCTTCTGTCCAGGCCCCTTCTGGATCCACTGTTGGGCAGACTGGAAACTATGCCAATAGCGCCGCTCCTGCCTCTGCCACACTCTCCAATACCGCAGCTGGCTACACTACACTTGGCGGTCAATTCCAATTCGCTGCGGTTGCTGGCGCTGAAACTGACTACGCCCTATTTGTCTACCAAGTTCCTACTGGCCAAACACTCGTCATTCGCGGTATCTGGATTGATACGATGAACACTGGCGCTGCCGTGGCTACGACTGCCACTTGGCTCCAGTGGGCTCTCGGTGTTGGCGCTTCCGCTGTGTCTCTTGCTACTGCGGATGCCGCTGCAACCAAGTCCAGCGCACGTATTGCCCTTGGCAATCAAGTTTTCCCGATTGCAGCCGCCATTGGTGCTCAAGCTACGCGAATCGACGTGAATCTCGACGCTCCACTTGTAGTAAACGCAACTGAGTTTGTTCACGTAATTCTTAAGATGCCTCTCGGAACCGCTACGGCTTCTCAGATTGTGCGTGGAGTTGTCGGAATCAATGCCTACTTTGAGTAATTGACTATCTTTCTAAACTAGTAACACTTAATCAAGAGAAGGAAAGGAACTTCACATGAAGATTCTCAAAAACCAAACCGTGAACGGTACCTCGTCCGCGTACACATACAATCCTTTCTATATGAACGGACCTGCTGGCGTGACTGCATCATCTGTTGTAGCTGTCATTGTGACTGCCGGCGCGTTCGATGGCGCTAATGTAACTTGGCAGATAAGTCCAGATCAGGGCACAACTTGGGTGACTGACACGCCTACTGTTACGGCTGCTGGATTCACGCAGATTTACATGCTTCCGGGCTGGCAGATTCGCCTTGTTGTGGCATCCGTTGGGGCCAGCACGTCCATCAGTGCTTGGCTTGATTCCGAGTCTTCCATCATTGCTGTTTCCTAAAAGCTATGAGCCTACTTGCTGGACTTTCTCAACAGGGTGATTCTATGACCGCCCACAACGCCGACCCGGCGGCGCATGGGCCGACAATCGGTCGCAGGCTGAACGCTATTGACGCTTCGGTTTCTCGCGCCGCGGCAGTTGGAGCAGTTCCTGTATTCTCGATGTCATATATCGGAGTCGGGTATGCAGGCACCCACACGCTCTGGGGTGCTACCGCCGGAGAATCGCACGCAACGTTGGTCATGAACGGAGG
>CAYNHA010000199.1:0-5547 GCA_964397035.1 uncultured Verrucomicrobiota bacterium | reverse complement strand
GAAGGCTTTGGCGGGGCGGCATCCCGGCGCTGTGCTTTCCACCGAATGGGATGTGGCGGCGATGGTCCTGCTGATGCTGTTCGTTTTTGCCGTGGAATATGCCCAGGAATACCACGCTCTGGATGAGCGCATCGGTCGGCTCGTGCCGTGGCAAAAGGCCCTGGCCTGGTTCGTTGCGGTGCTGGCGCTTGTCTTCCTGTCCGTCAGCAACCAGCAGCCTTATATCTATTTCCAGTTTTGAGGCGTGCGGGGCAGCCGTTGGCACCGCCCGGACGGGCCATCATTTCACGACATAATGCGGCACGCCGAGCCGGTCGCAGATCTCGCCCACCCGGTTCAGAACCGCCTGGGTGGATCCGGGGGTTCCGCTATGGACGTCGGAGGTGACATGAAGCTGGGTGAGGGTCGGGGAAAGCGCGGCCACCTTGAGGGTGATGTTGCACTTGCCTTGCTTGAGCTCCAGCAGGCGGGAGGACTTGTCCTGGTTCACGATTTCCACGCCGGGCTGGGCCGCGACCGTCTCCAGGGCAGCCTGATAGACGCGGTCGGGACTGGCCTGGAGGTTGACGGACGCCGTTTCGTGGTGGGTGGATTTGTAGTACACGATGCCTCCCGCCACGGCGGCGGCGCCGAGGCCCACGCAGCCCGACCCTTGCAGGACAACAAGAAGAAGGAGGGAAAAAACTCGAATGAAGATTCGTTTCATGGATTCATCCTTTCGCGGTTGGAAGATGCGGGCCATTTCAGCACAACGGGGAGGGTGAGTTCAAGTGGATCGAAATGCGAACATGCCTTGCCATATTGCGCAAGTGTTGTAGGCTGTGTTCCACAGCATTAACCGAAAGGAGCAAGGAAAATGAACGGAAAAGGCATGGTGTGGATTCTGTGCGCGTGGCTGGTGACGGCTTCATCTCTGCAGGCCCAGACGGCCCCGGCCCCTCTTTCGGAACCCGTGGGGCGGCTGCTCAAGGCGGAGGGCGCGGTTTCGTATGCCCAGAAGGCGGCCTATGGAGCTGGAATCCAGGACATGGTCATCGGATATGGCAGCGAGGGCCAACCCGTTGTGGGCATCGCCACCCGCTCCACGAAGACCTATCAGGAAGCCTTGTCCATCGTGGCCGTGACTCCCGTGGAGGGATCCTTCAAGGTGGCGGCCGCCGAAATCCCCGACGTGGCAAAATTCGGTGGCAAGTCCTCCAGCATGGCGAAGGATGCCTTGGAGGACATCACCGGCAAGGTATTCAAGAACGAGGCCGAAGCCCGCGGCCTGGTGGATGCGGTGACCGGTGCGACGCAATATTACAAGGCCATCTACGTCAGCTATGCCCTCATGGCTTCCAAGGTCATCGAAGAACTCAAGGCCAATCCGGATTGGCCTCGTCTGCCGCTCGATCCTTGATTCCCGCCGATGAACCGGCACATTCAGTCGGGGAGCGGAGGTGCGGTGGCAGCACTGGAACGCCTGGCCCGCTTGCCCAGCCGGGTGTGCTTTCCCTTGGATTCCGCCACCAACCGCAGCGAGGTGGCCGTCACCGTCCGCGTCGGCGATGAAGTCGCCGCGGGCGACGTGCTGGCGCAGGGATCGGCGCTTGTCATCCATGCGTCGCTTCCGGGCATTGTCGAACAGATCGATGACCGGCGGCTCGTCCTGAGCCATGCCGGGAAACCGGGAACGGTTCCCGCCTTCCCGCCCGTGCGGCCCCTGCCGGAAAAACTGCCGGACTTCGCGCGGGAAATGGGCTGGGTGGGCATGGGCGGGAGCCTCTTTCCTGCGGCGATCAAGCTGAAGGCGGCCCAGCGCATCCATACGCTGGTTGTCAATGCCGTGGAATGCGAGCCGGGCATCGAGATCGATGAAGCCCTTCTCCTTCATGACGCGCCAACCGTGCGCGCCGGAATCGCCTGCCTGGCCGAAATCCTCGGCATTCAAAAAGTCGTTATGGCGGTCAAGCGGTCCTCCGTGTCCCGCACGGCGGTCTTCGCGGCGGAGAGCAAGGCCAGCGTGCTGGCCATGCCGAACCGCTATCCCGGCGGCGCCGAAAAACTCATTATCGCCCGTCTGCATGGACGTCTGCCGCCCGCAGGCGTGTTGCCGATGCAATGGGGCTATCTGGCCTTCAGCGCGGCTTCCCTGTGGGCCTTGGGCCGTCGGCTCCTCCATGGCGAGCCGTCCATCCTGCGCCCCCTGACGCTGGTGCGGCCCGGCGCCCCCGCCCGGAATCTGCTGGTTCCCGTCGGCACGCCCATCGGCCACGTTGTGGAGTCCTATGGCCCGCCGGTCCATTCCGACACCCACTTCATCGTGGCCGGCGGCCTCATGATGGGCCGCCGCGTCGAGCCGGACGATCCCGTGCTGAAGGGGACCAACGCCCTCTTCGTGCGGCCCATCGAAAAGCGCCTGACCCGGGCCGAGGCGCCCTGCATTCTGTGCGGGTCCTGCTATGACGTGTGCCCGCTGAAGCTGCATCCCAGCGGAATGGCCGACCGCATCCAGGACAAGCAGCACTCGTCCGCTTTGGCGGCGCAACTGGGGGAGTGCTTTCTATGCGGTGCCTGTTCGGCGGTCTGCCCGTCGGAAATCCCGCTTGTCCAATACTTCCAGAGAGGAAAGAAATGGCTTCGCGAACGAACCTAGTTTCGCCCTTCCTCCGGCGCGGTCTGGATGCGCGCGGCATGATGGTGGGCATGATGGTTTGCCTGACGCTCCACGCCGCGCAATTCGCGCTGCGCTACGACCCCGGCTTTGCCCTTCGCTATTTCCTCTATCTGGCTCTGGGAGGCGCGCTGGATCTCGCCTATTCGCTGCTCAAAGATGGGCGCCCGGCGCTGCCCCGCGCCAGCACGTTTGTCACGACCGCCCTGCTGGTGCTCAGCGTGCCGGCCCGCATGCCCGGATGGCAGGTTGCCACCGGGCTCCTGGTGGCGATCTGGTTCGGAAAGAGAATGGTGGATTCGCGCGCCTTGCGCCTGAACCCCATGCTGCTCGGGCGGCTGTTCATGATGATTGTTTTCGCCGACTCCATCCAGACGTGGCTGCCGCCCGGCGCCCAAATCGATGCGCTTAGTTCGGCGACTCCCCTGGGCCTCTTTGCGGCCGAACGGGTCGCCTATTCGCCCCTGCAAATCCTGCTGGGCCGCATCGGCGGCGACTGGGAAGGCATCTATGCCATCCTGCCCGGATCGCCCGGCGAAGTGCTGCCCCTTCTCTCTCTGGCGTGCGGCGCGGCTCTGATTCTGGGCGGCATCGCCGACTGGCGGCCCGGCGTCTTCTACCTGCTGGGATTCGCCGGAACGGTTTTTCTGCTGGACATGCCCGTCGCCTTCCACCTGGCCGCCGGGTCCACCGCCTTCACCGCCGCCTATATCGTCACCGATCCGCGCAGCATGCCGGGATCGAAATTCGGGCGGATGGCCGCTGGCCTGCTGGCGGGCGTCTTGAATGCCGCCATCCGCCAGCATGGGTTCTATCCCGAAGGTGTCGTCCTTGCCGTGCTCGCCATCAACCTGATCAGTCCCTCCCTCGACCGCCTCGCCTTTTCCGCCCGCGGCCTCGCCCTGCGAAGATCATCCTAGGGCCGGCCCTTGCGTTGTCCCATGCGGAGTTTTCCACCTGAACTTTGCACGGTGAAGTGATTTCAGGGTCTGATGGAGCTTTGAACGAGGCTTCCATTTTGTTGGTCGGCCTCCGGGCCCTGTCGTGCAAGAAGTTTTTTGCACGGGAGTCACGCAACTCCCCGCCTTTCTGCTCGGCGTCGATCCAGATAGGCCAGAAAGTCCGTCAGGCCGGCGGAGCGCGGTTCTTGTTCTTGCGCGCGCGTGAAGCCACAAAACGGCAGGGTTCCGCCCACCCAAAGGGCTGGTATCGGCACTCGTTGTATTCCAATTCGCCGTGGCGATACCAGCCGTCCTCGGGAAAGACCGGCGCATTGCGCCCCTTGCCGATCGTGAAGGTATAGCCCCGTTTCCGGCAGGCCCGGATGCTGTTCCAGCCGGAACTCCCCGTCACCTTTCACATGTCAAAAGGCGCTGACCGCCGGAAGGCATCTCACGCGCAGTGTCCCGCAGATCATCGTCTCCGTGCGCACATGCACATAATGGCCCAGCCACTGGAACCCGACGAACAGCAACAACAACACACCCAGTGTCATTCGATAGTGGCCCAGCTTCAGCGCGCGTTTGGGCCGCGCAAAATGCTCCTCGAAGATATTGGCAACCCCAATCAGGTCGGCCGCCAGCAATCCTCCAAACACCGTCAGACGTTCTGAACACTCCCCGTACGGCGTATCCACCGTCAACACCGTCCGCCGCTTTTGCCCGGTCTTTTGCCCTTGTTTTGGAACCCGATTCCCACCATCCTGGTTTGTAACTATCTGGGTGATCTCCTTTCGGTTGGGGCGATTTGGCTTTCAACCCATCCTACAGGATTTCCCAGATGGCTTTTTCATCCCCAATCGCCGCCCCCGTGCAAAATTCAGGTTCCACGGTGTGAAAAAAAGTGCTAATAGTTTTCCACCGTGTGGAAAAATTCAGACCGCAGAGGAGAAGCCCCATGAGCGCCATACTGATTAAAAACGCCCTCGTCATCACCTACGATGAATCGCAGCCCATTCTCCCCAGCGGGCAGGTTCTCGTGGAAGGCGCGAAAATCTCCGCCGTCGGACCCACCGTAAAGGCCCCCGCCGATGCCCAGATCATCGATGCCAACGGCATGGTCGTCATGCCCGGACTCATCAACGCCCATCATCATCTCTACTCCTCCTTCGCCCGCGGCTTCGCCCCTCCCGGCGAGCCCGCATCCAACTTCGTCCAAATCCTCGAGCGCATGTGGTGGAAACTCGACCTGGCCCTCGATCCCGAGGCCGTCCGCTACTCCGCCCTCGTGGCTCTTCTCGAAGCCATCCACACCGGTTGCACCACGATCATCGACCACCATGCCTCGCCCACCTGCACCGATGGCTCGCTCGACATCCTTTCAGAAACCTTCCGCCAGGCCGGCCTCTCCGGTTGCTTGTGCTACGAAACCTCCGACCGCAACATCCCCGCTGACGGCCTCGCCGAAAACGCCCGCTTCCTCCGCAAAACGCTGGCCTCCGGCGATGGCCAGATCACCGCGCTCTTCGGACTCCATGCGCAGATGACGCTCTCCGACGCCTCCCTCGAAGCCGCCGCCGCTGCCACCGCCGCCTCGCAATCCGGCGTTCATATCCACATCGCCGAGGACCTCTCCGACGAAACGGACTGCATCGCCAAGCACCGCTCGCGCATCGTTCAACGCCTGCATAAGTTCGGGCTCACTGGCCCCAAATCCCTTTTCATCCACGGCATCCATCTCGATGAATCCGAAATGGACCTCATCGCCGCCACCGGCACCATGATGGTCCACAATCCCGAGTCCAACATGAACAACGCCGTCGGCACGCAAAAAATGCTGACACTGCTGCAGAAGGGCATCCTGCTGGGCCTGGGCACCGACGGCATGACCTCGCACATGATTTCCGCCGCGCGCACCGCCCACCTGCTCCAACGCGCCACCCTCGCCGATCCGCG
>CAYNHA010000198.1:0-3096 GCA_964397035.1 uncultured Verrucomicrobiota bacterium | reverse complement strand
TCCTGGCCCTCTTTGCTCTTGCGCGCGGCGAAGGCAAGCCATGGGCCGGCCTGATGGCCGGAGCGCTGGTGGCCTTTTGTCCGGCATGGATGCCGCTGATGAAAACGGGCGTAGGCGCTTATGCAAATCAAGTGGGTCTGTTTCTGGTGCCGTTGGTTTTGCTTTCGTATTCGCGTTTGGGCCGGCGCGGGTCGCTTGGATTTCTGATGATCCTCTCGGCGGCGTTGGTGGCGGCGGTGCCGATGATGTGGATTTCGCTGGTGCCCGTATTGGCTGCGGATCGTTTGCTGGCTCGGGTCATGGGAGAATCCGCATGGATTCGAAAGACGGGTATTGTGGCGATCGCGCTGGTTCCGGCTTTGGGTCTTTTGGCGTGGCAATCGTCGCGCATGCAGGGACTCCATCGGGAAGTCACGGTGCAGATCGTGACGGCGGGGGAGGTGACGCATTCTTCGCCGCCGGCTTCGACCGAAACCCAGAGCCGCGCCCCGAGCGCGGAACGGGTGATGCTGGAAAACTTTCTTTCCATCAAGCGGATTGGATATGGCGATGGACGGATGAATGCGGCGGGCATCGGGTTGGGATGTGTTTTTTGCGTGGCTTTGTTCGTTGGCATGAGAAAGAAGAACGTCGCATTGCGATTGTTGGGAATCTGGGGATTGGTTACGTCGGTCCAGGCGGGCACGGGATTCATGCAGTTTTCGGGATACCAGCGAGAGGGGTGGGCGTTGCTCATGGCAACGGCCTGGCTTGGCGGAGCCGTGGGGGCGGCCATGCTGGAGCACTGGAAAGAGAACGTTGGCTTGCGCGGTTTGGCACTCGGCGTATTCGTTGTGTTTTTCCTTTGGACTTGGTTCCATCCTCCGGGTCATGCGGCATCGTTCAGCACGGCCGAAGATGAATTGATCGACGTGGCGCGCGAGGTTGCCCTTCGCGGCGGGCAAGAGGACCGTCCGTTGACCATCGTGGCTCGGTCATTTACGGGATTCCATGGCAATCAGGGGGATTTGATCGAGGCGGTCGTTGGGAGGTCATCCCAAGTATCCTCCATCGCGGTGAACGAGGAGAGCGCATGGATCGAGAAGGAAGGAACCTATCTGTTCCTGATGGATCGAACGCCGTTCGATTCGACATGGCGGCCGGGAGTGTTTGCCAACGTTCAGCCGGAGCAGGTGAGCCAGTACGTGGAAGCTCACCAACGGTTGTTTCAATTGAACCGAAAAGTGGAAGAGTGGATGAACCTCCTGCCGGAGGATCGGTGGACTCGGAAGCACCTACCGACGGGTGCGGGACTGGATGCCATTTGGGTTGAACCCGTGAAGCCATGACATGACGACGGACTTGGCCATGTTGTTGTTTGTTCAATCGGCGCTTTGGACTTTGTATGTGATGGTTCCTTGGGTGGCCTTGAAGCCTTGGCTCGCCCGCGAGGCGTGGCCGGTTCGGGTGGGAGTGGCCGTATTGGCCGGGACAACGAGCCAAGCGATTCTTGGATTTCTTTGGGGATGGTGGATTCGCCAACCGGCGCGATGGGAAGGATTGATTTACCTGGGCCTGTGGATGGCGGTGGCCATGGTGGTTCGTCGCAAAAGCGGAACCGTGAAAAACGGAATGGAGGAAACGACGACGCGTTTCGAAACGATCGGTTTCGTTATTGCGATGGCGATTGGAATGGCGATTCGCTTGATTCATCCCTTGCGGAATTGGGCGCTGGGGCAGTCGGATGCCTATTCGCACTTGGCGATGTTCCGGGACGTTGTTGAACAAGGCACGCTTGGCAACGTTGCGTATCCGCCGGGCTATGCGTGGATCATGGCGTTGCCGGCGGCCTTGTTCAACGTGGACCCCTATTTTGTGGCGCGGTTTGGCGGAGCGTTTTTTGGAGTGGCGCTGTTGGTTGCGGTGGGTGCGCTGTTGTTCGACGGATGCCGCGATCGGCGTGCGGGGTTGGCGGGCGCTTTTCTTGTGGCCAGTTTCCCGGGATTGGCGTTGTTGCAGAAAACAGGAGTGGGGGCCTTTGCCAACCAGGCCGGACTCTTCTTCCTGCCGATGATATTTTTTGGGGTTCTGCTTGCGTTTCAGAACGGCCGCCGGGTCCTGGGTGTTGCGGTGCTGATTGGTTCCCTTGCGGGATTGTTGGCCACGGTTCCCATGATGCTGATTCACGTGGGCTTGATTCTATTCTTGTTTTGGCTGGGCATGGGCCGAAAAGAGTGTGCGTCGGCTTGGCCGTGGATTCGGCGGCTCACATGGGCCGGGATCGTGCTGTTGATGGCGGGTCTGACGCTGGCGGTGCAGGTGGCCTCCCATCGCTTGGCGGTGACCGCGGTGATGTTGACGACGGCGGACGAGACGGTCGCGGCCCACGTAAAGCCGGGTGAACTGGATGGACTGACGGCGCTGGGATGGTTGGCTCGCGATTTCATTTCCATCAAGCACGTTGGTATGGGGAACGGTTGGGTCGATGGTGTGTTGGCGATCCTGCTTGGCCTGTTTGTGGCGCTAACCCTCGTTGGCATGAAGAACCGCAAGTGGGGATGGGGATTGGTGGGTGTATGGGGGGGGCTTGCGGCTGTGCAAACGGCGACGGGGTTTTTGCAGTTCACGGCCTACCAGCGGGAAGGGTGGAGTCTTCTTCTTGCGATGGGGTGCTTGGGCGGCCTTGTTGTGTCCTGGCTCTGGGCAGCTTGGCCCCGCTTGCGATGGGGCATGGTGCTCGGCATGCTTCTATTCGCCGGGATTTCGTTGTGGCGTCCGCCGACGCACGTGTTGACAACCAGCACGGCAGAAGAGACGTTGGTGCGGATGGCGCGAATGCTGCAATCCTATCCGAATCTATCGCCGAATGAAGATGCCGCCGTAGAAAAACTTCGTCGGTTTGTCTTGGCGAATGCCGACGTCGGCCGCACATTGGCGATCATGAATCGTCCCTTTCTACAGGAACTGATGTTGCCGTCCGTGTGTGGAGCCAACGATCATCTGAGGTTTTCGGATCAGCACATTTGGCGCACGCATGCCGAGTGGATGAGTTCCTTTTCGCAGGTTCTTGTATTGGTGGACCATTTCAATGAACAGGATCCTGCCAGCCGTGGAATT
>CAYNHA010000197.1:0-11723 GCA_964397035.1 uncultured Verrucomicrobiota bacterium | reverse complement strand
CGTCGAGGAAGAGGGAGAGGGGGGTGATGGTGGCGTCGGGATGGATGTCGCGCAGGAATCGGGCGGCGGTTTCGGCCTTGGAGAGGCCGAGGGTGGAGTGGAAGGCGAAGGGGTGGCGGATGAGGTTGGAGGGGCGGATTTCGTCGAAGTCGACAAGGGTGAGGTAGCCGACGGCGGAGCGGGCGAGGGATTCGGCGGCGGAGGCGCCGACGGCGCCGAGGCCGGCGATGAGGACGCGGGCGCGGGCGAGGCGCGGAAGGGCGTCGGGGCCGAGGAGGAGGGCGAGGCGTTCGAATGGGGAGGCGGGGGGCATGGGGGGAGAGAGTAAACAATGGGGGATGAAGAATGAAGAATTAAGAATGAAGAATGAAGAGAAGATTCAATATCCAATGGGGGAATGAAGGGGGGGAGAAGAATCCATATCCAATGATCAATGTCCAATATCCAAATGGGGGAACGGAGAAGGGGCGGACAAAATTGTATGTTCTTTGATTGTAAAAATACAAAAATGTAGTACCCTGCGAGGGATGGCTAATTTGTGTGATGGTGTATTTTGTTTGGGTGAAGGGAGTTGCGGGAAATGATGGGTGATAGAGAGAAGTTGGCATGGGAAATGCTCAAATGTGTGAACGCCACAAAAGTGAATGGCGGTTTGAAAAGGCAAACAAAAAGGTCGGATTTAGAAAAGCTAGAAACAGAAAGAGGAAGCGTGATGAGTAATGCGAGGTTGAATGCGATTGCGGCGGTGACGAACTATACGTCGACGGGGGCGGCGCTGGATTTTTCGAAGACGTCGGCGAACGAGTTGTTCGGGTCGAATGTCTTTAACGACAAGGTGATGCAGGCGCGGCTGCCGAAGGCGGTCTACAAGGCGCTGCGGCGGACGATCGACCGGGGCGAGAAGCTGGATGTGTCGATCGCGGATGCGGTGGCGGTGGCGATGCGGGACTGGGCGATTGAAAAGGGTGCGACGCATTACGCGCACGTGTTCTATCCGCTGACGGGATTGACGGCGGAGAAGCATGACAGCTTTTTGGAGCCGGATGGCAAGGGCGGGGCGTTGTCGGAGTTCACGGCGAAGCAGTTGATCAAGGGCGAGCCGGATGCGTCGAGCTTTCCATCGGGCGGCATCCGCGCGACGTTCGAAGCGCGCGGCTATACGGCGTGGGATGTGACGAGCCCGGCGTACATTCTGGAGAACCCGAACGGGACGACGCTGTGCATTCCGACGGCGTTCTGTTCGTGGACGGGCGAGGCGCTGGACAAGAAGACGCCGGTGCTGCGCTCGATGCAGGTCTTGAACACGCAGGCGCAGCGCTTGCTGAAGATCTTCGGCGGGGAGCAGCCGGAGATGGTGTTCGCGACGGCGGGCTGCGAGCAGGAGTATTTCCTGGTGGACCGCAACTTCTTCTTTGCGCGGCCGGACCTGATCAGCGCGGGCCGGACGTTGTTCGGCGCGAAGCCTCCCAAGGGCCAGGAGATGGAAGACCAGTATTTCGGCGCGATTCCGGAGCGGGTGCTGGCGTTCATGCTGGAGGCGGAGCGCGAGCTGTACAAGCTGGGCGTGCCGGTGAAGACGCGCCACAACGAAGTGGCGCCCGGACAATATGAATTGGCGCCGGTGTACGAGAACGCGAACGTGGCGGCGGACCACCAGTATTTGACGATGACGGTGCTGCAGCGCGTGGCGCAGAAGTACGGCATGGCGTGCCTGCTGCACGAGAAGCCGTTCGCGGGCATCAACGGGTCCGGCAAGCACTTGAACTGGTCGCTGGGCACGAAGAGCGCGAATTTGCTGGAGCCGGGCGATACGCCGCACAGCAACATGAAGTTCCTGGCGTTCTGCGCGGGCGTGATCCGCGCCGTGGACAAACATGCGACGCTGATCCGCGCTTCGGTGGCGCATGCGGGCAATGATCACCGGTTGGGCGCGAATGAAGCGCCGCCGGCGATTTTGTCGATCTTCCTGGGCGATCAGCTCACGGAGGTCTTCGAGAACATCGCCAAGGGCAGCGTGGGCAAGGCGAAGAAGCCGGGCGTTCTGACGATCGGCGTGGATACGCTGCCGCCGTTGCCGAAGGATGCGGGCGACCGCAACCGCACGAGCCCGTTCGCGTTCACCGGAAACAAGTTCGAGTTCCGCGCGGTGGGTTCCAGCCAGTCCGTGGCGGGGCCGCTGGTGATTTTGAACACGATCATGGCGGATTCGTTCGACTACATCGCGACGGAGCTGGAAGCGGCGAAGGCGAAGACGCCGGAGGCGCTGGGCGCGGCGGTGCAGAAGGTGATCCAGAAGATCATGAAGGAACATGGACGCATCATCTTCAACGGCGACGGCTATACCGAAGCCTGGCAGAAGGAAGCCGCCAAGCGCGGGTTGCCGAACGCGCGCAACACGGCGGACGCGATTCCCGCATGCCAGACGAAGGAAAACGATGACGTGCTGGCGAAGTACAGCGTGTTGTCGAACCGCGAATTCCACAGCCGCAACGAGATCTACATCGAGAAGTACGTCAAGGACGTGATGATCGAGGCGCGCCTGGCACTGGAGATTGCCAAGACGATGATCTTCCCGGCGGCGGTGGAGTATCAGGGCCGGTTGGCGAGCACGTCGATTGCGCTGAAGAGTCTGGACAAGAAGCATTGCACGACGGTGCTGGACGAGCTGAGCGACCTGGTTTCGCAGTTCCAGGGCGAGATCGAGAAGCTTCGCAAGGCGATCGAGCACGAGGCGAAGGGCGGCTTGATCGACCACGCGCGCCATTGCCGCGACGAGATTTCGCCGGCGATGCTGGCTGTGCGGCAGGTGGCGGACAAGCTGGAAGGCATCGTGGCCGACGACTTGTGGCCGCTGCCGACCTACCAGGAAATGCTGTTCATCAAGTAGTTCCGGTGGATTCCGTGGCCGGGGTTCTGCCCTGCGGGGCAGAACCTCCGGCAAACGGAGGGATTCAGATTTTGTTTGTCGATTTGAGTGAAGTGACAATTTTGTAAGACTGATTCAGAAGACCCAGAAAGCGGAAACGGACACTATGCCGCCCAAGAAAAACATGAACGGGACGCCGGGGACGGACCGGCACACGCGGGAGATCGACCTGTTGGGGGAGATTAGCCGTTTGCTGGACCACAGTCTCGACTTGCGGGAGGTGGCGGCGCCGATCCTGGAGGCGTTGTCGGTGCAGATGGATTTGAAGTATGCAACGCTGACGTTGCTGCACCGTCCGACGGGCGAGATTTTGATCGAGGCGTCCCACGGGCTGTCGGCGCAGCAGGCGCAGCGGGGGCGGTACCGGTTGGGCGAGGGGGTGACGGGGCAGGTGGTGCTGGGCGGGAAGCCGATTGTGATTCCGCGGACCAGCGAGTCGCCGTTGTTTCTGGACAAGACGCAGCGGGGGAAGCGTCCGGACACGTCGTTCATCTGCGTGCCGATCAAGGTGGAAAAGGAAGTGCTGGGGGCGTTGAGCGCGGACCGGGCGTTCGATGCGGCGGCGGATTTGCAGCAGGATGTGCGGCTGCTGACGATCATTGCCTCGATGATTGCGCAGGCGGTGAAGCTGCGGCGGGCCTTGCAGGAGGGGCAGGAGCGGCTGACGGAAGAAAACGCGCGGTTGAAGGCCGAGCTGAAGGAGCGGTTCCGGCCGGCGAACATCGTGGGCAATTCGCACGAGATGCAGATTGTGTACGATCAGATTGCGCAGGTGTCGAAGAGCGCGGCCTCGGTGCTGATCGAGGGCGAGACGGGGACGGGCAAGGAGCTGGTGGCGCACGCGATCCACTACAACAGCAGCCGGGCGGACAAGCCGTTCATCAAGGCGCATTGCGCGGCGCTGCCGGAGAGCGTGATCGAAAGCGAGTTGTTTGGCCACGAGAAGGGGGCGTTCACCGGGGCGGTGACGGAGCGAAAGGGCCGCTTTGAGCTGGCGCATGGCGGGTCCCTGCTGCTGGACGAAATCGGCGACGTGCCCCCTTCGATCCAGATCAAGCTGCTGCGGGTTCTGCAGGAGCGGGAATTCGAGCGGGTGGGCGGAACGAAAACCATCAAGGTGGACGTGCGGCTGATCACGGCCACGAACAAGGATTTGCAGACGCTCGTGCAGCAGGGCAAGTTCCGGGAGGATTTGTATTACCGCCTGCACGTGTTTCCGATCTATGTGCCGCCGCTGCGCAAGCGCAAGGCGGATATCGTGCTGCTGGCGGATTATTTCCTCCAGAAATACGCGCAGGAAAACGGCAAGGATGTGCGGCGGCTGTCGAGCGCGGTGATCGACATGCTGATGAGCTATCACTGGCCCGGGAACGTGCGGGAGCTGGAAAACTGCATCGAGCGCGCCGTGCTGGTGGCGGAAGGGAATGTGATTCATCCGTACCACTTGCCGCCGACGCTCCAGACGGCGGAGGCCAGCGGCGCGGTGGTCTCGGGCGATTTGAAGGCGCTTGTGGGCGCCTACGAGCGGGATCTGATCCGCGATGCGCTGAAATCCACGCGCGGCAACATTGCTTCGGCGGCGCGGGCGCTGGGAACCACCTCGCGGATTCTGGGCTACAAGATCAAGGGATACCAGATTGATCCTAGGCCGTACGGATAGAAAACCCTGGAATCCAGAATCCAGAATTCAGGATTCAGAATGGAAAAGAGGGCATCCTCCTCTGATGAGCCGATCCGATTCTCACAGAGGGCACGGAGGTTCACGGAGGGAATGGATAGCCTCTGTGTGGACTCCGTGCCCTCTGTGAGAGAAATCCTCGGCTGCTTTCTTGAGTTCTGATTCAGTATGTCCGTGAAACGGGATGTGCCCAATGGGAAAGAGGATCAGTGAAAATGTGTTGAATGTCCGCCGTTGAATCTCAAAGATGCGGGGCATGAAAGCAAAGAAGCCGATGGATGCGGCGGAACGGAAGCGGGTGCTGGATCAATTGCACCGGGAGACGGCGGCGCGGGCGGCGGGGTACCGCGAGCGGGCGCTGAAATTGTATCCGCATGTGTGCGCGAGTTGCGGGCGGGAATTTTCGGGGGTCCGGCTGAAGGAGCTGACGGTCCACCACAAGGACCACAACCACGACAACAATCCGCCCGATGGCAGCAACTGGGAACTGCTATGCCTGTATTGCCATGACCACGAGCATGAAAAGAACGGCATGGCGGGGAGTGGGGGAGGATCGTCGCTTGAGCCGCCGAGCGCCAGCACCTTGTTCAATCCTTTTGCTCAACTGGATGGCTTGTTGCCCCCAGAACCATGAAGTTCAGGAAAATGAATTCCCATGTAAATCGGATTTCACTTTTGTTTCATTTTTAAAGAGCACAAAACAATTTTGTAATTCAACTAATCTGTCTATTCAGCAAGACAATTTAGTATTTGATTATTATCTCATTCCCATTCCTTGAATTACATTAACCGAGGTGGGTGATTTCTGCTGGTTGGCACGTGTATTGCTCTTTTGCCTGAACAAAACAGTCAGGCCTGCCGTTCAAAATTGTTCGGAGGGGTGTGCTGGGTAAGGAATAGGGCAATGATGCGAAGGTTTGGAATATGGCGAACGGTTTTTCTCTCCATCGGACTGTGGATGGGAGGATGGGGACAAGCGGCATGGGCACAAGAAGCCGCGGCTCTGCCGGTCTCCGCTGCGGCGATTCCGCCGCCGTCCGCGGTCGATAGCGGGGACACGGCATGGGTGTTGATCTCGAGCCTGTTGGTGTTGATGATGACCATTCCGGGCCTGTCGCTCTTCTATGGCGGTCTGGTGCGGAAAAAGAACGTGCTGTCCGTCCTGATGCAATGCTTCATGATTACCTGTCTGATCAGTATTCAGTGGGTATTTTGGGGCTATAGCTTGTCGTTTGGGCCGGATCTTCAGGGGTTGATCGGGAATCTGGATTGGGCAGGGTTGAACGGGGTTGGGCTGCTTCCCGATCCGGAATACGCATCCACGATTCCGCACGAAGCGTTTATGATTTTCCAAATGATGTTTGCCATCATTACGCCGGCGGTGATCATTGGCGCGTTTGCCGAGCGCATGAAATTTCTGCCCTTCCTGTTGTTCATTCTGCTTTGGGCCACGTTTGTCTATGACCCCATTTGTCATTGGGTGTGGGGCACGAATGGGTTTATCCGGAAGATGGGGGTGATGGACTTTGCCGGCGGCACGGTGGTGGAAATCAACTCCGGACTTTCGGCGTTGGCGGCGGCCTTGGTGCTGGGGCGACGGAAAGGATATCCCGGCAAGATGTCCCCTCCACACAATCTGCCGTTTTCGGTCACGGGTGCGGGTCTGCTGTGGGTGGGGTGGTTTGGTTTCAATGCAGGAAGTGCACTGGGTGCGAATGGGGTGGCGGTCAATGCCTTTGTTACGACGCATGTGGCATCGGCCATGGCGGGCCTGGCGTGGGCGGCCATGGATATGGTGTTTAATAAGCGGCCGACGGTGCTCGGCATCATTTCCGGTGCCGTGGCCGGACTGGTGGCCATCACGCCGGGCTCTGGTTTTGTTTCGCCCATCGGCGCATTGTTCATTGGTGGCGTGGCGGGAGTGCTTTGCTATATGGCGGTTTCGTTTTTGAAAGCCAAGCTGGGTTATGATGATGCATTGGACGTTTTTGGGGTGCATGGAGTGGGCGGATTCTGGGGCACGTTGGCCACGGGCCTGTGGGCAACCCGGTCCGTCAATGCGGCAGGCTCGGATGGGCTTTTTTACGGGAATCCATTTCAATTTGTGATTCAGCTCAAAGCCGTTTTGATTACGGTGGCGTATTCCTTCTTCGCCACCTTTGTTTTATTAAAGCTGGTGGATGTGCTACTGGGATTACGTGCGAGCGAACAAGAAGAGCGAATTGGGCTCGACTTGGCCGAACACCGCGAAGCCGCTTACACCATGCTCGACTAGAGAAAGAAGGATCGAATCATGAAATACATTATTGCCATTCTGCAGCCTGATCGGGTGGACGACGTGCTTCAATTGCTGACGGAAAAGGAAATTCACCTGGTCACCGTTTCGACGGTGCTGGGGCGTGGACGGCAAAAAGGGGTAGCCGAGGTCTATCGTAGCCATACGGAAGCGGGGAGTTTGCTTCGGAAGGTGAAAATCGAGATTGCGGTCAACGAGGAATTTGTGAAGCCGACGGTGGATGCCATTGTGCAGGGCGGACACACCGGAAAAATCGGAGACGGCAAAATCTTTGTTCTGGATCTGGCGGAGTGCATCCGCATACGCACGAGCGAGACCGGGAGCGATGCTATCGGATAGAAGCGGCGGCGTGGAGGGGGGAGGGGAGCGACGGGCCATAGGAATGTGGCCCGTTTTTGCTGGAGTCCGGTCTGGAACGCATCGGCAAGATCGTGGTGCTGGGGGGAGACGGAGAGCGAGGAAAGTACCGGATGGAATGGCTGGATATGGAATCATTCAAAATTGTTTCATTTATATAATTTTATTACATATTTGTTTTATTCCTTTTGGATACATTCTCTTTTGTTTCGTTGTGAATATTTTTTATCATATTCTGTGCCAAGTGGTTGCGTTCTTTCGCGCGTGTGGGTCGAATTTCTTGGCATGGGTGTAGCTCCTGTTCTCCGCAAAACCGAAAGAACTGCCGTGCGATGGTGTGCGGCAGAAACCAAAGGAGAAGAAGCGATGAGAACGAGTGGAAAATGGAGGATGGCGATGTGGGCCTTCCTGTTGTTGATGGGCGGCGCCAGCGGGACCGTCTGGGGGCAGGAGTCGGCTGCGGCGCCGGACCTGACGCCCGCGATGAGCGATTTGCGGGTGGGACTGGACACGGTATGGGTCCTGATCGCGGCGATGCTGGTGTTCTTCATGAACACGGGTTTCGCGATGGTGGAAAGCGGGCTGTGCCGCGCCAAGAACACGGTGAACATCCTGGCCAAGAACTTCATTGTCTTTGCCGTTGCCTCGATCTCCTTCTGGGTGATCGGATGGGGCCTGATGTTCGGTGATGGAAACCTCTGGGTGGGTCTGCAGGGATTGTTCTTTGCGAGCGGCGCCGACAACTCGCCCGCGTTGGGTTCGGCGTACGCCGCGATGAACCCGTTCTCTTCGGCCACCTATGAAGGCGTCTATTCGGCGATCAACTGGACGCCGGTTCCGTTGTGGGCCAAGTTCTTCTTCCAGCTCGTGTTTGCCGGTACGGCGGCCACGATTGTTTCGGGCGCGGTGGCGGAGCGAATCAAGTTCAGTTCGTTCCTTGTGTTCAGCGTCCTTCTCGTGGCGTTCGTGTATCCGCTGAGCGGTCACTGGATCTGGGGCGGTGGTGTGCTGGGGGCGACGCCGGGCGAATCGGGTTTGGCGGCCTTCTTTGGAAACTTCCGCGACTTTGCCGGTTCCACGGTGGTGCACTCGGTGGGCGGTTGGGCGGCCTTGACGGGCGCCATGATCCTGGGACCCCGGCTTGGCAAGTATCGCGCCAACGGAACGGTCAATCCGATTTTCGGTCACAGCATGACCTCGGCGGCGCTGGGCGTTTTGATTTTGTGGTTCGGATGGTTTGGTTTCAATCCGGGCTCGACGATGTCGGCCGGCAACGGCGCGGCGATTGCCCATGTGCTGGTGAACACGAACGTGGCGGCCGCCACGGGCGCGATCGGCGCGACCCTCACCGCCTGGCTTCTGTTGAAGAAGCCTGACCTGTCCATGATCCTGAACGGATGCCTGGCCGGTTTGGTGGCCATCACGGCTCCGTGCGCCTTCGTCTCGGTGGGTAGTGGCGCTGTGATCGGATTCATCGGCGGCATTCTCGTCGTGCTGGGCGTCCTGTTCTTCGACAAGATGAAGATCGATGATCCGGTTGGTGCGCTGTCCGTCCACCTGGTGAACGGCGTTTGGGGCACGTTGGCCCTGGGGTTGTTCTACGACAACGAAATCTCGACGAATATCGCGGCTCTCGCAACGGGGCTCTCGCCGTTTGCCCAGTTCCTGCAGCAGCTCAAGGGCGCGGGATTGGTGGCGGTGTTCACGGTGATCCTGTCCTCGGTCTTCTGGTTCGCCATCAAGGCGGTGATGGGTCTGCGCGTGAGCCGTTCCGAGGAAATCGGCGGATTGGACGTGGGCGAACATGGCATGGAAGCCTATCCGGACTTCCAGGGCTTCTTGACCAAATAACCGACAACAGAGGAGAAACAACATGAAAATGATTATTGCGGTGATCCAACCCGACAAGCTGACGGATGTGAAAGAAGCGCTGATGGCGGCCAATGTGGGCAAGATGACGGCGCTGAACGTGATCGGCTGCGGACAACAGATGGGCTACACGGAAAGCTATCGCGGGGCGAAGACGGAAGTGAACCTGTTGAAGAAGGTGGAGCTTCAGATCGCGGTGAACGATGACTACGTGAAGCCGACGGTGGATGCCATCATCAAGGGAGCCCGTTCGGGCAACATTGGCGACGGCAAGATCTTCGTTCTCGACTTGCCGGAATGCATCCGCATCCGGACGGGAGAGACCGGGAAGGCGGCCATCGGATAAGCCATCGGCACGCGAGCGCCAACAAGGCGGCGGGCGGCGGAAACGCAGCCCGCCGCTTTTCATGATCCAAGTAGGTCCGAGTTGAAGACAGATTTTCCACCGGTGGAAAAAGTCGGAACAGAATTGACGTGGCAGGAAAAAAGCATTTGCGCGAAATGCGAAGAGACCGAGACATGAGTGCTCTCGGATGGTGAATGACTCTTGCCTCGACAGGCAAGGGAAGGGACCCAAAATCCAGAGTTTATAAAAACTGGATTTATCCAGAGTTTATAAAGTGTGGATAGTTCGGCGTTGTGTCGTATGGAGAGGGATAGCGAAAAAGTTTTTTCGTTGAGAGGTGCCAAGGCGTGTTTGCGACTTTGTTTTTCCGAAGTGGAGCTTCAGGAAAAAAGGAATGGCAGGGGAAGAAGGAGTCAGGGGATTTCAACGACGAGGATTTCGAGGCGGTCGGAGTTCTGGATGGTGCGGAGAGTGTTTTCGATGTCGTCTGGGGAGGCGTCGTAGCGAAGGGTTTTGACGTAGGGTTGGTATCCGGCAAGCATGTTTTCGAACACGTCGGGCTGGATGGGTTGGCCGCCGGTGGCGGAGGCGATGCCGTTGTGGAAGAGGATGAACTTGATGGGCCGTTGCCGCTGGAGGGCTTCGGGCAGGCCCATGTGGGTGGCGGCAATGAAGGCGAAATCGCCGGCGATGGCCCATGTGTTTTTGTGGCCCGCGAGCGAAAGCCCGACAGCGAGAGGGAGGCTGCCGCCGTAATAGGTGCTGATGTCGACGCAATCGTAGGGCGGCAGGGCGAAAAAGGTGGAGGTGCCGGTGTCGCCGGTCACAACGGACTCGTTGTGCTTGATTTTCTTGAAGGCATCGAAGAGGGGGGCATAGGTGGAAGTGGCGGCCTGGTACTTGGGCGGCAGGTCCGGAATGGTGGGCAGGGGCGGCTTGTCGCCGGGCGGTGGCAAGCCGGAGATGCGCGATTGCCAGGCCCGGTGCTGGTAGGCGGCGAGGGGAGGGCAGAGCAGGAACTGGTACACGTCGCGCTGGTAGGTGGCGCTGGGCGGGGGGAGAATGTTGTGGCGGACGGGCACGGGGCGGGTCAAGTCGTCGGAGTCGAACAGGACGGCGACGGGAGTGCGGAACTGCTCGGAGGTAAGGAAGGCTTGCTGGATTTCGGCATAGGCGGTTTCGGGAGAGGGCTGGACGTGAAGGATTTTTGTGCCTTCGACGAGGGCTTTGGTGTCGAGAACGGTGTCGGAGTGGCGTCCGGTTTTGTCGTCGAAGACGAGAACCACAAACCCGGCGGTGTTGCCGGCGATGAGAGAGTCAACGATGCTGTTGGCGGCTTTGGCGAATCCGTGGGACTTGAGAACGGCTACGGAGCGGACGCCGCCGATGGCGGCGCCGTGGGCCAAGGTGTAGGCGACTTCCTCGTTGTAGGAATAGATTTTCTGGCGTTGGGTGAGCGTGCAGAAGGCATCAAAGACTTCGCAGGCGCCGGTGGCCGGGACATGGGTGGCCACCTGGGTGCCGGCATCGGCCAGCGCGGCGGCGATGGAATCGGTCAGGGGGATGGACTCTTCCGAGGCGAGGACGCAGGAGGGAGCGAAGAACAGGATGAAGAACAGCCATCGGGGCAGGGGCTTCATGTGACTCCTTGGTTAGGCATTCCAGCGGGGGCAGGCCCGAAGGAAGGGGCATGTTTTGCAGGGTTCTTCGCTGTCGGTGCAATCGAATGAACCGCCATCGCCGGCGGTGTTGGTTTCCGGATTTTCGAGGGGAAAGAGCATTTCGTCGGCCGAATCGCGTATGAATTCCCGCAGCGTTTCCAGCTCGTCGGCGGTGTGGAAGAATGTTTCCTGGCGGTCGAGGACGGGATTGTAGGCGATGGCTTCGATCTCGCCGGGATCGGTTGCCCAGTGGTGGTCGATGGCGAGCAGGGAATAAATACCCAGTTGGGTGCGATGTTCGGCAAGGGGCGTCGTGCCCGTCTTCCAGTCGTAGATTGTCACCTTCCCATTGCGGCGCAGGACCAGATCGGGCACGGCGAAGACTTTGAGTCCATCCAGGAGAAAGTGGGAGCGGCGTTCCACGGACAGGAAAGCTTCGTCGGGAAGCTCCCGAATTGCCTGCCACAGGTCGGAGGCCAGGAAATTTCGGAGGGCATCGGAGACGCGGTCCACGGTGGCTTTCCATTCTTCCGCGGGCACTTCCAATTTATATTCGTGTTCGAACAGGCCCAGAATATGCACGGGATCGG
>CAYNHA010000196.1:0-4585 GCA_964397035.1 uncultured Verrucomicrobiota bacterium | reverse complement strand
TGGGCCTGCAAGCCGGCGCCAACATCCTCATGCCCAACCTGACCGACACGCAATACCGCACCGGCTACCAGCTCTACGACGGCAAGCCCTGCATGGACGAAAACGCCACAATGTGCGCCGGCTGCCTCGAACGCCGCATTGCCGCCATCGGCGAAACCATCGGATATGGCGAATGGGGTGACTCCCCCCATTTCCTCGGCGCCCGCCACCGTCCCCCCTCCGCCTGAAGGCGCGCCAACCGGGTTTTTCCACAGTGTGGAAAATAGTTTTCCACAGTGTGGAAAACGAGATCCGAATTTTTCCACAGTTTGGAAAACGGCTGTTCGCCTCCCCCTTCGTTCTTGTCTCATGCCCCGCGATTTGGCAGTATTCAAAGGTTGGTGGCGCGGTTTCGGCAGGCAGCCGCCACGGCAGAAAACACAACCCAACCCGGCAGGTCACCCCATGCTTGAAATCACACGCGCAGGCGCTTCGAATGTAATCCAGTTGACCGGACGTCTGGATGGAGCGGGCTCCGCCCTGTTCGATCAGCAATTCCGTTCCGCAGGACCGGACACCTTGCCCCGCGTGCTCGATTTCTCGGGGGTCGCCTATCTTTCCAGCGCCGGAATCCGGTCGCTGGTCTGGCTGGAAAAGAAGCTTCGCTCCCTGGATTCCCGACTGATCCTGGTGGCTCTTCAGCCTCCCGTGGCGCAAACCCTGGAAATGAGCGGACTGCTAACCCAATTTGCCTCGGCCCCTTCGGTGGAAAAAGCACTCCAAATGGCAGGCGATGCCTCCTCGGGCATCTCCTCCTCCGCCCGCCTGAAGCTCGGTGAGCGCCCCGTGACCCTCCGGCAACTGCCCGCGCCCGCCTCACATCTCGAAATCTGGGGCTCGCCCCCCCCCGGTTCCACGCCGGACGAAATCTCAAAGATGTTGCTGAACGCCACGCTAAGCGAGCTGCCTCTGGCCGTGGGTCGTGGCGGATTCGGCCACAACCGGGAGCAGGCCATGGAGTCGCTGGGCACGTTTCTCACGGCCGGGCAAACCGTGGTTCTCAGTCCCGAGGAGAATTCCGAGTGTTCCGATTTCCTCCATTCGGAAAAACCGGAGGCGGCTTCCTTTTATGTTTCCGAGGCGTTGTCCATCCGGGGCCGACCCGCGTTCCTGCTTCAGTTCGAGGGAACGGGTTATTCCCTCGGCGAATTCATGGCCGCGCTGCCCGCCTGGGTGGAGCAAGTCACGGGAAGCCCCGCCAAGTCCGCCGCGTTCCTGCTGCATACCACCGGCACCCAGGACCTGCTGGCTCTGGGCGTGGCCGCCGTATCTTCGGAGGCAACCCCCTCCTTGCTGAAACAATTCCGTCCCGGAGATTGGCAGGCCATTCCACCATCCAGACAGGCCCTCGGCTATGGGCTCCGGCTGGAAGGCGCCCTCCCCGTTTCGGACGCGCACGAACCGGAAGCCCTCTTCAAGGAAGCCCTTTCACCCGACCGTTTTCTGGGCGTGGAGAGCCTTCAACCGGAATTTCCCCTCGGTCCTGTGAAGGCATGGATTTTCCTGCCCGCCCACACCGTGGCCGCCAGCGAGACGCGCCTGAAAATCGAGCTCAACGGTTCGATGGCGTTTCCCGACGAGTGGGACCTCATCACCCGCCGGATCTACACCGATGCCCGGCGCGTGGTGCTGACGCAGATGAGCGGCGGCTATAGCGCCACCACGCTCCACGCCGACAGCTACGATGCCGATGGCCGGCGCATGATTCCAACGGTCCTGAAGATCAGCTCCCTGCATGTCACCCAGTCCGAGGTGCGGGCCTACCACGACCATGTGAAGCGGTTCATCCTGAACAACAGCACCGTGATCATGGGGAACGCATCGCAGGGCAATTGGTCCGGCCTGCGCTACAACTTCGTGGGTGTCAATGGCGCCGGCAGCTCCCTCTCGTGGCTGGCGGACCACTACACCCGCCGTCCCATCGAAGAGATCAAGCCCCTTTTACACGCCGTGTTCGGGAAGGTGCTCTGGCCCTGGTATGGACAGCCCAAGCGGGAGGGCGTGCGCCCGTTCGAACAGCACGATCCTTCCCACCTCTTTCCCCGCATTCCGGAGCAGGCCGAACAGGTGCTGGGCATTTCCTCCGACCAGCCACGCGTTTTCTGCGAGGAGCTGGGACGGGAACTGCCAAACCCCTATTGTTTCCTGCGCCACGAGTTCCCCGCGCACAAGGCGTGGGAACGGAACTGGTACTCCACCATCACCCACGGCGATCTCAACCTGAACAACATCCTGATCGACGAAAAGGATAACATCTACGTCATCGATTTTTCCGAAACGCGCCCACGGAACGCCCTCTCGGATTTCGCCCGCATCGAGCCGGTGATCACGCTCCAGATGACCCGCCTAAAAGAAAAGGACGACGGAAAGAACCTGCTTCTGTTCCTGGAAGGGTTGGCCTCGGTTTCGCCGCTGAAGGAAAATCCGCCGTTGCGATACGCCGGAACCGACCCGATGGTGGAAAAAGCCTGGCACGTGGTTTGCCTGCTGCGGGAGCATGGCCGCCAGGTGGTTGCCCATGACGATCAAGCCCTATTCTACTGGCTCCCGCTGCTGGAGTGGACCATCCCCAGCGTCTACTTTCAGCAACTCTCGCTGGAGCGCAAGCGGCTTTGGATGTTTGCCGCCGGGCTCCTGTGCGAGCAAATCCAGAAACAGGTTTGAACGCTCAGGGAAAACGCGGGGGATTGGCCGCGATCAGCGCCCCCCATTTTTCCTTGGCAAGCGCCAGTGCCCGGCCGCGGTGGCTCAGCTTGTTTTTCAGCTCGTTGCCCATTTCCGCAAACGTGGCATCGTGGCCCTCCGGCACAAACAAGGGGTCGTAGCCAAATCCCTTGGCGCCCCGCAGTTCCTCCACAATCCGCCCCGGACACGAACCCGACACGGTTTCGGTGCGTCCTGCGGGATCGCTCAATGTGGCCACGCACCGGAAACGGGCGGAGCGGTCGGTCTTTCCGCTTAATTCGCGAAGCAGCTTGGCGTTGTTGTTGGCATGGTTGCAGGGCTCGCCCGCATAGCGTGCAGAGTAGACCCCCGGCGCATGGCCCAGAGCGGTCACTTCCAATCCCGAGTCATCGGCCAACGCCCACAGTCCCGTCGCCTTCGCCAATTCGGTTGCCTTCTTGATGGAATTGGCCTCGAACGTGTCGCCATCCTCCACCACGTCGGCCAGATCCGGAAATTCCGCTGTGGAAACCCACTCCACGCCCGGCAAATCGAAGATCTCCCGGATTTCCTGGATTTTGTGGGCATTTCTGGACGCAATCAAGATTTTCATGAGGATTCCTTCACGCGTGGAGATAGCGGCGCTCGATCTGCCGGGAAATGCCTGTCAGGATTTCATAGGCAATCGTGCCGCAATGCTTGGCCAACTCATCGGCCCAAATCTGTCCGGTTCCCTGCTCGCCAATCAGCACCACTTCATCGCCAAACCGCACACCGCTTTCCGGCCCCACATCGGCGCAAATCCAGTTCATGCTGACCTTGCCCACCACGGGACATCTCCGCCCGCCAATCAGCACGCTCCCCTTGTTGCCCAGATGTCGCTGGTAGCCGTCGGTATAGCCGCAACTGATGATGGCCAGCTCCGTGGGGGCCGCCGTCTTGTAGCTGCCATAATAGCCCACCGAAAACCCGGCGGGCACCTTCTTCACCTGCATGACGCGCGTTTTCCATTGCAGCACGGGAGCCGTTGCAAATCGTTTTTCCGGGTCGGCCGAACCGTAGCCATAGAGCGAAATGCCGATGCGCACCGCATCCTGGTCGCAATCCGGAAGCAGCAACGCCGCGCGACTGCTCGACATGTGCCGGAACAAGCGCCGTCCCGCCGCCGCCTCGATCACGGGAAGCGCTTGGCGGAACTTCTCCGTCTGCCCCCGGGCCGCCGTGGGCTTCTTTTCCGGCTCCACCATGGCGAAGTGGGTGCAAACGCCTTGGACATCCAGGCCCGGCAGGCGAACCACATCCGCCGCCTGGGAAGTCTCGGCTGGGCACACAAAACCCAACCTCCCCATGCCCGTGTCGAGCTTCACGTGGACCCCCAGGCGCCCCCCGGCCGCCAGCGCCGCATCCGAGAGGGCCTGCGCATGCTCGGACGAAACCACCACCGGCGTGATACGGTAGTTCATCAGTCGGGGAATATCCTCGGGACTCGCAACCCCCAGCACCAAAATCAGCTCGGCCTGCGGAACCGCCTCCCGCACGGCCACCGCCTCCGCCACATAGGCCACGGCAAACCGGGAAACCCCCGCCCGGCCCAGCGCACCGGCCACGGCCTCCAGTCCATGCCCATAGGCATCGGACTTGATGACGGCAATCATCGCCGCCTGGCCCAACACGCCCTGAATGGCCGCCACATTGCCGCGCAAGCGCGCGACATCCACTTCAACCCATGATCCATCGCAATTCATGGTGCGGCATTAAACACTCCCGAGGCTTCCGGCGCCATATTTTTCCACACCCCGCGCTTAATACGCTGGAAATGGTGAGGAACTTTCATTTATAAGTTCCTCCTCACAAGTATAAAGGCGACTTATGAACAAAAATA
>CAYNHA010000195.1:0-22944 GCA_964397035.1 uncultured Verrucomicrobiota bacterium | reverse complement strand
TTGAGCAAAAAATGTCACATTTTTATCAAAAAATGTCATGTCATTTTCCTTGTGGTCGTGGCTTGGCATCCAGCATTCTGGTTGCACGGGCAGAGGAGTGCTCTCCTTGCCTGGAACGGATTAGGAGGATGAGATGAAACGCATGGCGGCGACAAAAACATTAAATCATAGGACTGACCCCTTCACTTTGCTTGTCACAGGATTGTTCATTCTCATGGCAGGATCGGTGGTTGCCGCGGACTACGCATATGTGACAAACAACGACAATACCCTGACCCTCACCGGCTATCTTGGAATGGGCGGCGAGATTGTAGTTCCGAACGAGATCGAAGGCCGGGCCGTTACGGGCATTGGCGATTCGGCATTTTTCGAGATGGAAGGTCTTCGGCGCATCACCATGCCCGACAGCGTGAGGTGGATAGGACCTAACGCCTTCCTGTTTTGCCATGGTCTGGACAGTGTGACGCTCAGCACAAATCTGGCACAGATCGGTGCCGACGCGTTTTTTGAATGCGTCCGTCTGAAAACGGTTCAGATTCCGGCTGGCACAACCAATGTCGGGGCGGGTGCCTTCGCCCGTTGCATCAGCCTGACGGAAATCAAGGTTGCCGTATCGAATCCAGCGTATTGCGATATCGAGGGTGTCTTGTACGACAAGGCTCTGACCACGTTGATTCAATATCCATGCGGCAAGACGGGCCCTCTATTCCTGCCCGGCACGGTGACAACGGTTTGTGATCGTGCGCTGGCGTACTGCGGGGAATTGAGGAACGTGGCGTTTAGCGCAGGCGTGACCCATATCGGCACGGGGACTTTTCGTTCTTCTCGCAAGCTGGAAGGAGTTTATTTCGCAGGCGATGCTCCGACGCATGGTGCGGATGTATTCACGGACGTGGCAACTGCGGTGGTGTACAGGATGTCCGGTGCGAGCGGCTGGGAAACAAATTTCGAAGGTCGGCAAGTGGCGATCTGGCCCGCTTCGAGCGATTTCACCCATGTGGACAATGAGGCGGATACGAATACGGTGATCCTCACAGGCTATGTCGGCACAGGTGCCGAAGTTCAGGTTCCGGCTTTCTTTGCCGAGGAACCGGGAAAGACCATCACTCGAATCGGTTCAAAAGCCTTTCATCTGCAGACGAATCTGACCGGAGTGGCGATGTCCGCCGCCCTACGCGATATCGGGGCAGAAGCATTTTTTGGTTGCAGTGGACTGACAACCCTGACCATTCCGGATGGCGTGACCAATCTGGGTGAACGCTCTTTCATGTCCTGCGCGGGACTCACGAATCTGGTGGTGGGAGAGAGCGTTCACCGAGTGCAGGATGGTTCGTTTGCCGGTTGTTCCGACTTGGCGGGCGTTTATTTCCGGGGTCATGCGCCAGCGGCGGGAACAGGGTTGTTCGACGGCTCCTTTCCGGCGACGGTGTATTACTGGCCACCCCGGTTGGGGTGGGGGCCGGAATATGGAGGCCGACCGACGGCCATTTGGTTCAGCCCAGATGATTTTTCGTGCTCCACCAATAGCGACGACACGAACAGCGTGACCCTCACCGGCTACCATGGGCCGAATGGTATTGTGCCGATCCCCTTTCAGATTCATGGCCGAACGGTCACGGCCATCGGATATCGGGCCATGTATGGGCAACGGGATGTGATTTGGGCATCTGTTCCGGCATCCGTTACCAACATCGCCGACGAGGCGTTTTTATACAGCTATGCGCTGACCAACTTGGTAATCACCGGCGGAGTCCGGCGGATTGGCAACCGGGCCTTTGCGGAAACGCCCATGGAAAAGATCATCCTGCCTACGAACGTGACGCATCTGGGCAGTGGAGTGTTCGAGTATTCCGGCGTGACGGAGATTTACTTCGAAGGGAATGCCCCGGCCGTTGCCGGCGATATGGCCTATCCCGACAGTGCCGCCATCGTCTATTACCTGACCGGCATGAGTGGCTGGGGGGCGGCTCTCGGTGGCCGCCCGACAGCCCCGTGGCTTCCCCGGGTGCAGGCGGAAGATATGGGGGCGACAGCCACCGGCTTCGGTTTTTCCGTGGCGTGGGCCCGCGGCAAAACGGTGGTGATGGAAAGCTGCGAAAGCTTGACCTTGCCCGTCTGGAGTCCGCAGGACATCCGCATACTCCAAGATGGAACAGGCCGTGTGGAAGATTCCTCTTGGACGAACCATTCCGCCCGGTGCTATCGCCTGATCGGGTTCTAGAGGGAGGTCTGCATCTGTGTGAACAGCCGGTCGGAACCCGGCTTTTCGCCGGGGCGGGTTTCATTTGCGAGGATTTGCGTATATTGGCGGTACATGCCGGACCATTCTTTCGGCCGAAGTCCATTTGGCTGAAATCTTCGCGTGCTCTGTGAGCGACGGGTTCGATGAGGACCGGGGGACGATTTTGGGCGTGATTTCGGGGGAGGGGTGTGCGAAGGTTCGGCGACTTTTTGCAATAGCGAAGGAGACGAGATGAAAGTACCCCTGTTGGATTTGAAGCCGCAATACGAACAGATCCGGGCCGAAGTGGAGCCGGTGGTGCTGGACATTTGCCAGTCGCAGGCTTTCATCATGGGGCCGAAGGTGCAGGAGTGCGAGGCGGCGGTGGCGGCGTATTGCCGGTCGCCGTACGGGGTGGGGATGTCGTCGGGCTCGGATGCCTTGATCGTGGCGCTGATGGCGGAGGGAATCGGGGCGGGGGACGAGGTGATCACGACGCCCTACACGTTTTTTGCGACGGTGGGGGCCATCGCGCGGGTGGGGGCCAAGACGGTGTTCGTGGATATCGATCCGGTGACCTTCAACATCGATGGCTCCAAGCTGGAGGCGGCGGTGACGGCGCGCACCAAGGCGATCATCCCGGTGCATTTGTACGGGCAGATGGCGGACATGGATGCGGTGATGGCGGTGGCGAAGAAGCACCGGCTGGCGGTGATCGAGGACGCGGCGCAGGCCATTGGCGCGGAATGGAAGGGGCAGCGCGCGGGAAGCATCGGCGACTACGGGTGCTTTTCGTTCTTCCCGTCCAAGAATCTGGGTTGCTTCGGCGATGGCGGGCTGGTGACGGTGCAGGATGCGGCGAAGGCGCGGAAGGTGGCGATTTTGCGCAACCACGGCATGGATCCCAAGTATTACCATCGCGAAATCGGCGGCAATTTCCGGTTGGATGCGCTGCAGGCGGCGGTGGTGACGATCAAACTGAAATATCTGGATGGATGGACGGCGGCGAGGCAGGCCAATGCGGCGCGCTATGAGCAGCTCTTCGCGCAGACCTCCGTGGTGAAGAGCGGCAAGGTGATTTTGCCGGCCGTGAAGACGAATCGGCACATCTACAACCAATTCATCCTCCGGGCGGAGCAGCGGGATGGCTTGCTGGCGCATTTGCGCAGCCGCGACATTGGAACGGAGATCTACTATCCCGTTCCGCTTCACTTGCAGGATTGCTTCCGGCCGCTGGGTCACCGGGAAGGGGATTTCCCGGAGAGCGAGAAGGCGGCGAAGGAGACGCTGGCCCTGCCGATTTATCCGGATTTGACGGCGGAAATGGCGCAGTGGGTGGTGGAATCGATCGCTGAATTCTATGGCGGTTGAGTCGGGCCGTTCACTTGTCAGGCGGTGGGGATGGTGTATATTGTCCCCAATTAGTTCAACCCTAGCGAAAGGAACACAATGAAAAAGTTGGCAGTGTTGGTTTTGGCGGGTCTTTTTGTTTCGGCGATGAGCGCTTCGGCCTGGTCCTGGCCTTGGAGCAAGAAGGCGGCCGCAGAGCCCGCCAAGGAAGAGGCGGCGGCAGTCGAAAAGGCGGCCCCTTGCGAAAAAGCCTCGACCTGCGACAAGGCGGCGAGTTGCGATGCGGCGAAGATGAAGGAGTGCCAGGACAGCAAGGCGGACAAGAAAGCCGCCTGCGAGGCCAAGAAAGCTGAAAAGAAGGCGGCTTGCGAAGCAAAGAGGGCCGAAAAGAAAGCTGCTTGCGAAGCCAAGAAGGCAGAGAAAAAGGCCGCTTGCGAGGCGAAAAAGGCCGAAAAAGAGGCAAAAAAGGCTGAAAAGAGGGCTGAAAAGGCGGAAAAAGCCGTCGTTGAGGCCGAACCGGCTGCGAAGTAAGGGGTTTGGCCCTCCCAGTTGGTGAAATCCCCGGCCGGGCGTCCGGCCGGGGTGTTTTTGGTTAGACAGGAAGGGTTCCAGATGAGCAAAGACATTTCGAGCATTGTGGCAGGTTGGCCGTATGATCCGAACGAAGTGAGTGCGCGCTGGATTCAGACCCACGACGGCCTCCAGAAGATCCAGTTGAGGCTGGATTTGGGCGTTTTCCAGATGGAAATCGAGGGGCGTCCGGACGGGACATGCCCGAAGGGGTGTTCTTCCCTGCTGGAGTACTACATCGACGAAGAGCAGCGCTCCCCCGGCAAGACCTTGCCCAACCAGTTGGACTCGGCGGCCTGTTCGGAACTGCAGCAAGAGGTGATGCAGTATTACTACCGGATCATGGCCTTTCACGCGCTGGGCGAATTGCAGGGCGTGGTGAGGGACAGCAACCACAACCTGGACCTGATCGACATCGTGTCGGAATACGCGCTCGATGACGAGGTGGCGTGGCAATTCATGCAGTTGTATCCCTACATGCGCATGATGAATGTTCGCGCGCAGACCGAGCTGAACCTGCAAGCCGAAAAATACGAGGAAGCCGAGACGTTTGTGCGCGAGGCCATCGCCGACCTGGAAAGTTTCTTTGCGGAGAACTACGAGCCTAACAACGAAGACGGCTCGCCTGTGCCCCCCCCGCCGGAGCTGGAATCCGTCCGGGAACTGCTGCCGCAGATTGACCAGCGCCGGCCGAGGAGCGAGGCGGAGGCGCTGAAGGAGGAGCTGGCGCGGGCCGTTGAGTTGGAAAACTACGAAAAGGCGGCCTTTTTGCGCGACCAGTTGAAGACCATCCAAGGGTTTTCCAACCGGACACCGAACAAGAAGCGCATCCGTCCGGAGGGGCGGGAGAATTCCAATTGAGGCCGTTTTCCGCGTTCCGGCATGTGCGAGGGGGGCTGGCGGTGGCCCTGTGGGCGATGCTGGCGATGGCAGGGGGCACGGGGTCGGCGGCGGGTGCCACGCTGTACGAAGGCGGCGGAAAATGGGCGGTGGCATCCGGCATCCCGGAGGCCGCCTCTCCGCCCGGCTCGGGGTGGGGATTTGAGAAGGGACTTTGGATCGGTCGCGTTTCCGCACCGGCCGATTCGATTGCCTTTGGCGATGTGGTGTTGCCGCTGTCGGAAGCCTTGCCGCTGCCGCTGGCTCCGGCGCGATTGCCGCTGACCAGCAATCCCTTTGGTCCGTGCGTCGTGAAGTCGCTTTCCGTGCGGTTCGACTCGCAACTGCAGGGCCGCAGGTGGTCGCCCGTTTTTCCGGCCGAAGATGGACGGCCTGCTTTGGCTCCGATCGAGATCCTGGATGGCCACAAAATGGGATTGGCCCTGTTTCTGGAAGATGTCGACACCGGCCAACGCCAGGAGTTGGTTCCGGAACGCATGGGGCGCGAGGGGGGGATGTTTGCGGACAAGAAAGGACTGGTGCTTTTCTATTCCGGCCTGCTGGAGGACGGGCAGGTGGAGTGGAAGCTCCTGGTGTCGCCCGAGGCCACCGGTCGCCACCTTCTTCAGGGGCAGGTGCGTTCTCTGGATGGTCAGGACCGGCGGTTGCGCTTTCGCGTCCTGATGCGCACGGGTGAACCGGGCCGCTTCGTGTTGCAGGACGATTTGCCGCCTGCGGTGTTGATCCAGACGGGGACGGTGGCGGTTGCCCTTTTCGCCGATTTGGCGGAGCCGCGCCGTTTTCGCGGTGCGTTCGATGAAGCGTGCGGTGCGACCGGGTTGGAATTCGACTTGGCGCTCACGAAAACCACGGGCAATTTCCCGAACAGCGCCACATTTTCGGTGGCGGTGGAGGCGTGGAATAGTGCGGATCCGGAGGCGGCACAGCAAGAGGCGCTGGAACGGCTGGCCCGCACGGGAGGAAGCATGGCCGTGCCCGAGTGGGTGGTGAGGGAGGGGATTCCGGAAACCGCCCTGTTCGAGCCCTGCTTCATGCGCCTGCGGCATCCGGGCGGATTTGAAAGCCGGAGCGATGCGCAACGCTATCTGAGCCTGAGGACATCGGGTCTGTTTTCCGATTCGGATTGGGCCAGCAGTGCCTTGCAGTGCGGGGCGCAGGATGCGGAAGAGGCTTTGCAGATCGAACTGAGGGAGGGGGAGGGGGCGCGGGTATCGGTGAATGCCGATCCGGATTTGGAAACCTTGCTGGAATGGGGTCAGAACCGGGGCAAAACGGTGCTGGACCAGGTGCGGAGGAGGGAGTTGTCCGTGGTGTTCCTCCGGGCGTCGGGGGGGCAACTGGGTTTGGACCACCGGCCCAACGCCTTGTATCTGTGCGATTATCCGGCGCTGTGGGACGAAGGTTCAGCCGCGATCGGCGTGGATTTGCGCCACGCCGAGGTGGAGTTGATCACGGCGCTGGCCTGCGTATTCAAGGAGACAGGCATTTGCCTGCTGGTGGGCGATGCCGGCCCCCTGGCTCCCTTCACGACGATGCACGCCGATGCCCTGGTGTGCGAGAGCGTGGAGCCTGCCGAGATGCGTCGGCAACGAATGCTGGCGGGTACGCGGCCCGTCTTGTGGCGGGTGGAGGCGGCCGATGCCGCAGCCGAAGAGCTGGCGCAGCATTTAGGATTTGTCAGACTCCCCGGAATCAAAGAGAATTGAGCCATGTTTGAAAATCCCACAGGCAGATTGTTGAGCGGCCCTGTTGCCGCGTTGGAGTCCGGTGTCCGTGCATGGAAAGACCATCCCGTGGACTGGGACCGCATGGACGAGGCCAAGCCCATGGAGCTGGCCCGCAGGCAAACCACGACGGAGCGCGTGGTGGAGGTCCAGGGGCGCGGCACCTTTTTCGGGAAGAGCATCCGCACGCTGAAGCTGTGTCCCACCGACATGGAAGGATGGTGGTTCGAGCGCACGGACCTGCCCGACAGCCTGCCGGTGCGCTGTTCCATCCGCAACGTGTGGACCACGGGAAACGTGGTCAGCAACATCGTGTTGCGCAGCGGATCGCCGCACAACTATATCCGCATGGCGGAACACATGATTGCGCTGCGAATGGGGCTGGGCGTCGACAATTTGCTGATCCAACTGGATTCGGGCGATCCGCCGCTCTTCGACCACGGTAGCACGGAGCTGGTGGAGGCGCTGAACCGCGCGGGCCGCCGCAAGGTGGACCGTCCGGCGGCCTACGTGACCGTGCGGGAGCGTGTCACAGTGGCCAACGGGCGCGGCGGGTTCCTGACGCTGGCGCCGCCCGCCGACCGGGCCCGTCCCATGCTGGCGATTGATTCCGCGGTGGATTTTCCGACGGCCATCGGCAAGCAGCGCATCCGGTTTGCCGTCGATCCGGCCCAGTTTGCCTATGGGGCCACGGCGCGAACGAACACCTCCGCCCTCAAGATGCTGTATTGCCAGACCATCGGAAAGCTGTTCGCCGATATCCGCAACCTGGGCTATTCCTTCGACAATCTGCTGGTGGCGGGGAAGCTGTTCTACTGGAACAAGGCCCTCCTGCCGCACAATGGCAAGTCGCTGGAAGCGGTGTGGCACCGTGCCACGCTGGATCTGCTGGCGGCCATTGCGCTGATTGACGAAGGCCTTTTCGTGGGCGAAATCATTTCCTACAAATCGGGCCACGGCCTCGATGTGGAAATGGTGCAGCGCCTCTATCAGGAATCGATCTTAACGCCGTTTGTTCCGGCCTGAAAGTTCCACCCTCGCCCTCTCCATCCTGAACACTCAGGGGGAAGAAATGATGCGGAAATGGGCGGTGTTGGTGGCGGGGATTTCGACGGAGAGAGAGCCGTTTCCGGTGAGGTTCGTGAAGGGGGGCAGAGCATTCCAGGGGTCAAGCGGCGAGGCGGCTTGCTGGACTGCGTAGCGCACACCCGGTTCGGCGGGCCAGAGGAGTTGAAGCGTTCCGTTGGAAGAAGCCATGGAGATTTCAGGACGTTCGAGCACGATCAGCGTTCCGGTGGCGGAACCCTGATAGATCGGATGGGATAGAATGCCGGAGATGGCGTAGCGTCCGGCGGCGACAGGGGGGTCGAGCGATCCGTCGTAGGTGATTTCCACGGAGGGAACGTCCGCATAGCCGCTGACGATGCGCGGGGTGCCGTCGAAGGGCTGGAAGAGATCCACGAGGTTCACGATGGTGTCGGCTTTGGTTGCAGTGACCCAAACCCATTCTTCGGTTCCGTTCCAGTTTGGTTCGTCATTCACGTAGGCGCAGACGAGAGCGTCTCCCGCGGCGAGGAAAACGAGATTGGATTGATCTTCGACGCGAGCGACCTGAGTGGGCTCTGCGTAGAAGGCGCAGGGGCGCTGGGAAAGCGAAGTGGCGGCCAAGGTGATGCGTTGGGTGGCGATGACTTCTTCGGGCGCATCGAAGGTGATGTCGTCATCGGCCTTCAGGATCGTGAACGCGCCGATGTAGCCACCTTGGAGCGAAGGAGGGTTGGTGATGAGGGCAACGAGATCATAATTGCCGGCGTTGGTGGGCGGGGCGATGGAGCCGGAGTAGGTGACGGCGAAATCGTTGGAGGTGAGGCCGCTGCCGTTGGGGAAGAAGAGTTGAACGGCATGCGGGGAACCATCGTAGACCACAACGTCGTTCGTGACTTGAATCTGGATGGGATTTTCGAAGACGAGAAATGTTTGGGTGACGGTTGGCGCGGGAAGCCAGTTGCTGGTTCCAGACTGGGAGGCGGCAATGGATACTCGACCGGTTTGGGTGAAGGAGGCGAAATAGCGTGCGTTGTTGGTTTGGATGGATGCGGGGCCTTCCACGACCGTGAAATCGGTCGGCAACAGGGCCGATGATCCGGCCACCAGTTCGGGGGTGCTGGTTCGTGCGCAAACGCCGGGATTTGTGAAGAGGATACGTTGTTCCCCTCGGATGATCGTGAGCAGTCCAGAGGTCTCGCCGTACCATTGGGGGTCGGTGACGCGGACTTCCACGGAGTATGAACCTACGTTGACGGGAGCCTGAGCCGAGCCGTTGTAGAGGATTTCCACCGATAGAAATTCCGGAACCGTTTCGACGAGGGGGGCGATGGGGGTTCCATCGTAGGGTTGGGTCATGTTGTACAGGGTGATATCGGCGGTAGCGAGGCTCACCTGAACGGTGGCGAGGGTGCAAGCATCGCGCCAGTTTTCATTTCCATTGACGCAGGCGGCCACCACGCATTCCCCTTGATTGGTGAAGAAGAGCGTTTGCCCCTGAATGACGCCCGGGCCGGAGATCACGCCGATGGTGGGAATCTGGCCGGAAGAGGAAACAGCGGAGAGAGGGACGGTTGACGTGGCGAGGATGGTATCGGGAAGGCCGAAGAGGACGGTTTGGGGCGCGCGATCGATGGAGAGGTAATTGGTGGCTCCGCCGGTCCAGTTGGCTTCAGTGACGGTGGCGATGACTTCGTAGTAGCCGGCATCGGTGGGGGCGTTGGTTTGGCCCTCGTAGAGAATTTCAACGGCGAGTCCGGCGGGTTCGGTGGTGGCGAGGACGGGGCATGGACTGCCGCTGTAGATTTGGGCGAGGGAGTTGGTGTCGAAGGAGACCGTGGCGAATTCCGAGGTTGCCCGTTGTTGAACAAGGCGGGGCGTTTGGGCTTGGGCGAAGGAGACCCACACAAGGAGTGCGAGGGAGACCCCCGTTAGCCGTTGGACAGTTAATCGAGTATTCATGGCGCAGGCTCCGAAATCCATTACTCAACGGTGAGTTTGTAAATTTGTTTTTGTTGATCGGTGGGCAGATAGAGGGTGGCGGGTCGTCCGCGGCCGGTGAAGAGGGAGGATTCAGGGGCGCTTTCGGGGGCGGAAGACCAAGGGGTGCGGCTCCAGATGAAACGTCCGTCGGCATCGATTTCGGAGGCACCATAGATGGCATAGGCGATGCCTTCCACGGCAAAAAATTCAAAAGCGAGGCGATCCTGTTCGGGGCGGATGTCGGAGGCGAGGAGGATGTCGGCGGCCCACGTGGGATCGGTTCCGGCACGGAATTCATCGGCATTGCTCATGCCGTCGCCATCGAAGTCGTCGCCGGGAAGAACTTGCCAGAGGTTGGTGAACTGGCCTTGCGAGGCATCGACAATGGATTGCCGGAAGGCATCGGTGAGACCATCACCGAAGGAGTCGCGGCCGGCGCTGAGGTCGAGGCGCTTGGCCGTGCCGGGACGGCCGACGGAGGGAACGGGACCGACGGGATAGATCGTGATTTCGCGGTTGTTGGAGTCGGCCAAAGCAAAGGTGACGATTGCGCCGGATTTGAGGGCGTAATCGCGATAGGGCGTGGTCTCGCTATCGAGAGGGATCTCGGCGAGGTAGTTGCAGCCGGCCACTCCGGTGCGCTGGACAGGGCAACGGGAAATGACGCGATCGCCGGAGCGAACCAGAAGGGTGGCTTGATCCGTTGGGGTGAACGGCAAACCGAGCTCGGTTGTGATTTGTCCATAGTAGTTGAATGAGGGCTGGGGCGCGGCAAAACAAGTGACCACCGAATGGATGGCGAGGGCGGAAAGAAGAAGGCCGATGGGTTTTTGTCTGAACATGGTCATGGCTCCTTTGCTGCCTCGGCCTGTTTCTTTTTGTTGCCGGAGTAGGAATAGGTTTTGAAGAGGAGTTTGATGTCTTTGACGCCGTTGCCGTCGCCGCTGACGCCGTTGATGAAATAATCGAGACCGAGGGATCGATCGTTGTTGAGGGTGCCGGCGGGAATGATGAGCAGCCAGCGGGTGTTCCAGACGGAGCGACCGATGAGACGCGAGTTGCTGATCATTTCGGATTCGGAGGGAGCACCGGAATCATGATAGGCGCGGAAGGAGGGGTAGCGGCGAATGTCGTAGAGAGAACCGGCTTCGGCGCGGATGAGGGGCATCCAGTTTGGATTGGTGAGTTGTTCGGCGCTGATGGGATAGGGGATGGGGATGACCTGGTCGTCCATGGTCCAGCGGATGACGGAAGAGCCGTCGGCGGCGGAGGTGTTGGCGGCGCGGTAATCAGGCGTGCGCATGAGATCCTGTCCGGCGGGGATGAGATAGACGCGGGGATTGTTGGCGAGGCCGATCAGATTGGTGCCGGTGCTGTAGTTGGCGAACCACACACCGAGGGAACGGATTTTGGTGGCGAAGTGGCTGGTGTCATATGCATTGTCGCCGCCCGCAAGGGGGAGTCCAAACACATTTTGGCCAAAGGAGATGTCGGTGGAGAAAGGAATGACGAGGCCGGGCTCGGGCTGGGTGGAGGCAAAGGGAATGCAGAGCCGAGTGAATTCGGAAACGTCCTGGAGGTTGTCGACCCTGTAGTTCTTCAGGGTGCGCCTCCAAGCCTCGTCGCCTTCGGGGCCGGGGAGGATGCGGAAGAGTTCTTGGCGGAGGGAGAATCGTCCGGTTTCGGTCGACGGGTTATTGAAGCCGAGGCGTCCAGAGAGGACTTCCCAATTTCCGCGTAGGCGGGCGAGGACATCGGCCAGACCGCCATCTCCATTGCCGCTACCGACGAGGGGGACACCGTCACGCATGGCGCCGACCGTGCGGGCGCGGACGATCTGGCTAAGGAATTGGTATTCCGGGTCGCTGCGGGAGCCCACGGGACGGGTGGCCGTTTCATAGGCGTAGGCTTTGGCGGCGAGGAAGGAAAGGCGTGCCGCCTGATTGAAGACGGAGGAATATTTTTGAATGGCATCGTTGCGGAAGAGGCGCAGGGCCATGTCGGAGTAGCGTGCAGCGGCAATCTGGTTGGCCTGCTGGAGGCGCGTACGTTCGCGTTCTTCCAAGAGGCGCTCGCCTTCGGCTTCGAGAGCCCATACCTTCTGTTGGGAAATCTGGAGCTGTTGGGCCGCGGCTTCCAAGGCCGTGATTTGGTCGCGGCGACTGACGTTCAGCTTGGTCACTTCGGCGAAGAGCGTATCGCGAAGAGCGTTCCATTTTTTATTCAGATCGAGTGCGGTTTTTTCGTCCTTGATCACGCTGCCCACGGTTCGAATGATTGTGCTGACGATGGAGTTGGCAAATTCTTTGGTTAATACGCTTGAGCTGTAGGCGAAGGAGCTTGCCTCGCTGAATTTTTTCCCGATCATTTGGGGAAGATTGCTGCCGAAGGACATCCCGACGGTGAGGTCCATGTCTGCCCAATCCGCGATGCCTTCGATCTCATTCTTGTTTTTTGAGATGAATTCGAGGAGTTCTTTGTTGTTTTTGTCCACTTCATCCATCGTGGCTTTGATGGCGTCGTAGGAGAGTTCGGCCTGGGTGAACAAGAGTAGCCACATATCATTCTGAAATTCCGAGCGAAGTTTCTCATTCAAGGCCACGTTCTTGTCGTTGCCAATTTTGAAAATGAGGATGGCCAACTGAAGGGCCTTGTAATCCTGAAGCACTTTGACGGAGGCGGCCTGGAGTTCGCCTTCCGCGCGGCGGAATCCCTTCCACGTGGACGGGGTGACGGGGATGCCCTCGGGGTTGGTGTGGAATTCGAGGTTATAGACAACGTTGGAACCGGTATGAGTGGGTTGCGTGGCCAGAATGGGAGCCAATCGCGTGAGAAGTTTGTAGACTTCGGGGACGAACAGCACGAGACGGTTCATGTTGCCGAGCAATTGCGTTCCACTCATCATGGAATTACGGAGGAGTTGGCTCAAAACGGAGAAGCTGGCACCGAACGTGCCACTCACAGAAGCGACCACCTCGCGGTTGCCCACCGTGACGGTATAGGTGGTGCCGGTGGTATTGAGACTGAGCTTGTGGGTATAGGTTTCCGAGTTGGCGAAGTAGTCGCCGAAGTTGATGTAGCGGTAGTGGACCAGATCGGGACCGCTATAGCCTTGCGGATAGGTTTTCCCGGGGCCGATGTCGTCGCTGTAGGGGTAGCCATAGATTTCAATGAGGCGGTTTTGGATGGAGGCTTCCTGATCGGCCAGTTCGGTTTGGAGGCTATAGGCGACCTCGGATTGGCGGCGAAGGGCGAGGCTGTAATTCTGGGCGTTCCGCAGGGTGAGGTCGGCGTTGGCAAGGGCGCGTTCGGCGCGGGCGAGGATTTGCTCGAAGTGGGTTTTTCCGGCGTCAATTTCGGCGGGGCTGATATCGAACGGAACGGCGTTTTCGCTGAGTCCGAGGGGATTGAGGCGGGCATCGGCGGCATCCATTTCAGATTGCATATCCGAGTAGGAACTGGCGATGACGCCAAGGGAGGGCGCGGCGGCGCGGGTCAGATTGGTGAGGGTGCCTTCGATTCCGTTGGAATGGGAATGATCGGCAGGGAGCATGGAATTGACGAGTAGCCAGCCATGGAAAGCGGCTTGCCCGGCGCGGGCACCCCAATCGGCAACGCCCCAAGCGCGATTGGTGGAGGAGTCGTGCAGGCCGGGGAAGGGGGACCCATAATTCTCGGCATAGGCCTTTTGACGGTTTCGGCGCATGATCTCGCTGCCGGCGCGGGCGAGAGAGGCAACGGTTTCGGCACATTTCTCTTCCTCGGTGTAGTCCACGTTGATGGGGTTGCCGCCGAGGTTCATGACGGTGATGCCGGGAGTCCATTGGAAACGCGGGTTGCGCAGGATGTCGAGATATTGGCGATAGGCGCAGAGATAATGCCCCCAGGCGTCGCCGTGGCCTTGCGGATAGAGGGCGGCGGCGGTGGTTTCATCGATGATCGATCGGGTTTGGCCCTTGATATTGTAGTTCAAGGCATAGGCGACTTCTCCGGCGGTGATGCCCTTGGTGAAATTCCACGGGAGGCGGTTGTAGTAGGGGGATTTGGTGACGGGGGGCAGAAGCCCGGTGTCGCCCGCACGGCCGCGCAGGAGAGAAAGTTCCTCCTCGAGCAAGGAGGAAACCTGATTTTCAAAGCAGAAGAGGCTGCCCACATGCGAGCCATAATCGAGCGTGATGCCCGCGCCGGAATCGAGGGTGACATCGGCGCCGAATCCGATGGTGGGGTCCATGGCATCGGCAAACGCCTCGTTTCCGAGCGTGGTGTACATGTCGTTCAGGCGGGAGGCGGCGAGCAGGAGCTGTTTCTGGGCGGCCGGTGTGGGATTCTCCGGGAACATGGACGTTGCGCGGTCTTGCAGGGTGCGATAGAGCTCGATGATGCAGACGGAGGTCATGTTGTCCATGTTGAGAGCGACATTTCCCTCGTAGGGGCGGCCGGCGAGCTGAATCATGCTGACGGCGCCTTCGACGGCGTTTTCATAGAGGTTGCGCATGCGCTGTTCGAAGGGGGTGAGGGCGTTGAGGGTGCGCTGGAGCCAGCCTTCGGCGAGGGCCACTTCGGTGAAGGCGGTCCAGTTGGTTCCGACGACGTTGGTGGCGATGGTTCCGGGGCGTGCGCGATAGCGCAGCTTGAAGAATCGATTCACTTGTTCGTTGAAGCTGGAGCCGCGCCCGCCAAGGAGAAGGCGAACTTTGCCGGGACCGCCTCCATTGAAGTCCGCCATGGCGTTGGTGTCCACGATGCCGGAGGCGTTTTCTTCGGCGTATTGCCAGTTGAATTCGAAGTCATCCGCTCGTCCGGCAAAGCTCTCGGTATAGAGGAGATTCATTTGTTCGCTGATGAGATTGATGGGATCGGTCAACGGGACAATGGTTCCGAGGTAGAGATTGGTTTCGACCCGCAAGATTTCGAGACTGATGGGATCGCCCTCGGCGGTCATGGCCGGATTGGTGGAGTTGGCGAAGGCCATTGTGACGTATCCGGCGCCGCGGCCTTGAGCGGCCAGCGCATAATGATCCACCGGCACGTTCGGCAGAGCCACGGCGGGCGGCAGATAGAGATTGGTGACGAGGGCGCGCCACTCGGCGACTTTGTTGGATGCGGTGACGAGGGAGACGATTTCCTCGATCTGATTGGTGGAAAGAACATTGACCAGCAGATACGAGGTGCCTGCGGGATTGTCCACGTACTGGCCTTTGACGACGAGGTTGTTGGAGGCGCTATTGACGTCGTAATAGACGCGGTCGGAAAGATCGGGAGGAAGGTTGACGAAATAGGTGAGGCCACGATAGCTGCGAAGGGTGGCGGCGGGGCCGGAATCGGTGAAGCCGTAATAGGAAAGGGGCTGGGTCATTTTGACGCCTCGTGCGATCGTGGGATCAAAGAGAATCACGCTCTCCCCTTGGCCGCGATTGGTGGAGGTCTGGTAGACGACTTCCGCGCTGGTTTGATTCCAGAGTTCGGGAAGTCCGCCAATGGCCTTGGTGAGGGTTTGGCCGACCTTCATGGAGGGAATGCTGGCGGGCCACGTGGCCGTCCACTTGAAATCAATGGGAGTGCCATAGGTGGGATAGCCATATGACATCAATCGGATGGACTCCGTGGGAGGGGGCGAAGGCAACCAAGGAATGGGCGTTCCGGCAGGAGGTTGTTGGTCCGAATTCATTGCAGGGAACCAGAAGTTGGTTTGCATGGGGTAGAAATAGCGCATCACAATGGGCTGGTTGACGCCATTGGTTCCCGTGTCGGCCACGGCCCACCAGGCGAGTTTTCGGTCGCGCCATGCGGGGCCACTCACCAGCGAGGTGCGCTCGTTGTTGGGCGTGGGCAACAGGTGAAGCGGTGAGGGGCCGTAGAGCGGCTGTCCGGCGATGGAGCGATCGGCTAAGGTGGTGTAGAGGGCATTGGTGCGCACCACGCGGAAGATGTCCATGCGCTTGGGGTCCGCTCCATTTTCTGCGGTCTCGTACTGGACGAGAACGATGTTTTGTTTGTCTCCGGTGAGAGCGCTGAGGTCATCCCGGAGTGCCATCACGACGTTGTGATCACCCGCGACAGCAACGAAAGCATGCTCATCGTTTGGATGGAATCCGGGGAGATGAGACAGGGGTTGGGAATAGACGGTAGGTACGACAGAGGGGGGGTAGACGGTACTCAATTCCAACGGGCAGCCGGGAGAGACGAGAGCGGAGTCGGTCATGGAGAAGTACCGTTTGGCGGCGGCATCGTAGAGAAGGTTTCCCATCTGGGAATCCAACGACAGAAAGCTGGCCAAACCCGGTTCGCTGCCGTTAAAACGACGATATCGGTTGGCGGACAGCTCGGCGGAAGTGAGTTCACGGTTCCAGATTCGCGATTCGTCCAGAAGGCAGATCGCTTCCGGAAGAGACAGGGGCCGATGGGCATACCAAGGACGTCCCAGACGGTTTTGACTGGCGCGTTCGGCGGCGGCGGCTTCGGGTGGCGGGATGGAAAATGCCTGATTGGTTTGCGCGCCATAGAGCGTCATTCGATTTCCGCGCTTTGTCACGGCGAGCCAATTCCATTCGTTAATTTTCCACGAAGACGTCGGGAACGCGCGAATGATTTTCTGTTCGTTGTTGGCTTGCCAAATGACGGCAGGGCGGGAGGCGGTGACGGCGTTGGACCCATAGTTGGCATACACCTTGAGCGTGTCGCCCGCCAGCGAGAGGATGCCGCAGTCGTTGGAGGTGGCGGCCGGCAATTTGAACCAGAGTTCCACGCTGAAATCGCCAGCGAGAGAAACGGGCGTTTCGATGCGCACGCCGGCATTGGTGGCGGTTCCCACCTGCAGGGCGTTGCCGCGTTCCACCAGGCTGGTGGTGGCGCTGCCGAGTCCGCTGGCCAACACAATTTCCGCGATGTGTTCGGGGATGTAGTTGGTGAACGACTGGCTCACGCCGGGGATGTAGATTCGTTTGTCGGCGTCGAAGGGCTTCCAACCATATCGCCACCAGACATTCAGCACACCTTCGCCTACCGCAAAAATGGGCGCGGCTGAATCCTCGGTTTCGCCTTTGCCGGGGGCGTACCAGTTGGCGTTGTAGAGATTGCCGGCGGGACGGTACACGAAGCCATGCAGGCTGGAATAGGAATCATCGGCCAGAAAGCCGACTTTGCCATCGGTGGAGTCGATTCTGGCCTGTTCTCCGAGGCGGAAGGATGGTGCACGACCGCTCTTGTCGGCGAGGGCATTCGACACGCTTCCGGCATCGGTGAGGATGGGAACCCAGGCCAGCAGGTTGGATTGTGGCAGCGTCAGGAACGAACGAGCATCGCGAGCGAGCCTATTGGAGGTCATGGGTGTTCGCCAGAGAATCAGATCATCCTGATGCCCTGCGAATTCTGCGCCGAGGAAGGTTCGGACGGCGATGCCGCCAGAGGGGCGGGGGGGCAATGTCAGATTGGTCATTCCCGCCAGAGTTCCGTTGATGTACACCGCCAGATTCGATTCGCCGACGGAAACGGCGCAATGGGTCCATGTATCTGCGGGAATGTATTGTTCGCAACTCAACACGGAGGTCACGCTTCCGCTGGGAGGTTCCGTGCGCAGGATGCGAACTTCGGGCCGTCCGCTGTCCGTCAGGCTGAAATCAAACGGACGAATATCCGAGGCCGTCGTGAGGAATCGACCTTCTGCCCAGGTTTGCTTTTCGGAATCGGTTAATCGGGTGGCTTCCAGGCAGCGCAACAGCGAGCCGCCTTGTCCGGTTTTTCGTTTCACCCACATTTCGGCGGAGAAGGTGCGATTGGTGGCGGGAGAGAAGCCGTTCACCCACGCGCCGGCGGGCTGGGCTTCGGGGCATTGCAGCGAGGCGACGGTGGAGCGAGGGCGCAAGGCGTCCCCAATGGGAGCCCTTTCGCTGAAGGGGCTGTTGCGAGGCGACTGATAGGAGCGGGTGCAAAGGGTGGCAAAGCGGAGGTGGTTGGTATCCTGGATGCGAAGCAGGCTATATCCAAGCTGTTCTGCCGAGTTGGTGAAGGCGGTGGGATTGGCGGCGACGCGGTTTCCGTTGATCGAAACGTGTCCCTGCGGTTCTTGGAACCACATGATTTCGCCCGTGTAGTCGCCCAAGCTGAAGCCCGCATCCTCGGAGGTTCTGGAACTGTATATGAAATCGATGGCATCGGCTCTGTTCCAGTCGGCGGCGTACCAGTCGCGCTCGAATGGCCATTCGGTGCCCATCGCGTCGCGTCCCATCCAATAAATGTCGATGGTCCACGGATTGGTAAGCGTGCGCATGACGGGATAATAGATCGAGTGGTTATTATCGCCTTCCTGGTCCTGTTGATAGACGATCTGGCGATTGAACTCGTCGTTCACGGAAGATTGAAGCTGGGCGCGCAGATCGCCGAACGCGTTTTCATAGGACTTGCGAAGCGGGCGCAATTCCTCGCCCAAGCCGACGCGCTGTTCAATGACCGACGGTGAAAGCACTTCGACCACGATCATGCCGCCGTCCAACCCGATTTGTTCGTCGAAATGACCCGTCTTGAAATATTGCATCAAGCACATGCCGCTCACGCGTCCGTGAACCCGGAGCAAACCCGATTCATCAATCCGCAGACCGTCGCTGTGCCTCTCCACCAATATGCCATTGATGTTCGTGGTCGTCGTGACCGACATTTTCAGCCCGCTTCCCGGCTGGAAATGGAATTGGACGAATTTGCCATTGAGATTGACGGCGGGCGCGTTGAAGGGCGCTTCCGTCCAATGGGCGCGATAGGGACGCATCTTGGCGCCCTGACTGCAAAAATATTCGCTGACGATATTGGTGGTTTGTCCACTGGCATTGACGAAGCGCCACTCCACGCTCACCAGTCCTGCCGAGGACAGATAGACGGCGCCCACGCTGGGGGAAAGCACGATTCGGCCATTGGTGACGGCCTCGGAATTTACCATCCGCTCCCAGTCCAGCGTGTAGCCGGCGGGGGCGGAGGGTGGCGTCATCAAGTCGCCGAAATAATAGTCAGGTCTACGCGACGAGGTGGATCGCCCAAGCGATGTCATGGTCGTGAGCGTAGGGGCGGTTGCAGAAACCGATTTCAGCGCCCCGCCCGCGCTCTTCAGCACGACGGAGCCCCTGTTGTTTGTTGTCCAAGCGGTTTGAGCCGTGTTCGCCCGCTCAAAAACGGGCAGAGACCATGCCGGCTCCACCGAAATTCCCGCCCAGGCGCTGCCGGAACAGAACAATCCCATGAGGCCGACGGCTGTCGCCATCCAACGGCCTCTTCTGGTTTTCCATGAGTTCATTATGGTGTGCTCCTAACGGGAAATCACTGGTGCATTTGAATCAATTTGAGAGTGCGAAAAATTTGTGTGAAGGTGTACGAGCCCACGGGGATTTCTTCCCCGCGCTTGTCGAAAAACCGAATGCGATCTCCACGGCTCAAATCCAAGGGCAGGAAATAGTTGCCATTCGGCATATTGCTATAATAGGTGTGCCGTGCGCCGGTGGTCTCGACCTCGATACACCTCAGGTTTAAATTGTCGCGCGGAATGGCCAGTAAATAATACCGCCCGGAAAGGCCCTGAATCGTCGAGTAGTTCAGATCCATCACCGTCATCATGGAAACGGAGCCCTTCAGCACCCATTTTTGGGTGGTTTCCAACTCGCCGCTGATGGAAATCGGACTGTTTGTGGGGCCCGACAGATCGGAAACGGTTAGCAGGCTGCTTGAGATGGAACCGGCGCTGACCTTCCCGACATTCAGATTGGTGGCCGACACAAGCCCCTGTGTTTTCAGCTCTCCCGCCACGCGCAAATCCTGCCGTACAACCAAATCATTGGGAACCCGGCGCGCATCGTCCGCCTGAAGCGCATAAAAAACCGCGGTCATGGCCTGAGGTGGCGTCACTTCCTTCCACGGAGAATTTCCGGATTTCATCGTCACGGTTAATCGCCAAGACGGGTCGATGGCGGGCAGCGTTTGGGTTTTCCCCAGCAGCACCTGAAAAGCGCCCTGCGAGTTTAACGGAACATCGGATAGTTCTTCCGCCCACCTCAACAGATTGCCCGTGTCGTACAACGCAAACATGAAGGAACGGGTTCCGCTTCCGGGCTGTCCGAATTCATCCAGAACCGTACCTTCATATTGGATGGTTTCCGGCACATAGCCTGCCCATGCGGTTGCCGAAACGAAAAGAGCCACCAGAAATCCCGTGGCCCATAAAAGTGTTTTCTTCATATTGCTATTTGCTCCGTCTTTGCCGTGGAAAAATTTGCAACTTCACTCATGGGGCCACTCCCAAACTTAGGAAGAAGCTTCGCGGATAGGAACCATCCGCCAACACCTGGGGATTGTTCGGATCGGTGTTGACTTCCCACCCTCCGACGAATCTAAACCCCGTGCCTTTCGGAATGGGGATGGGATAAAAATCATGGCGCCGGATTTCGTACAGGTCGGTGCCCACATACACGAGAATGGTGTTGTATTCGGGAACCACATACAGCCAGCAGTCTGTGTCCGCTTGGTAGCTACGCGTGGAGGGATCCGCCAGCGTCAGTGTCGGTTTGCGCATGGAGAAAACCTGAACGTCGCCGTTCACGTGCATGTCCTGAACGGTTTTCACGCCCGTGGAAAACACGATGGGTTCGTTGGTGGTTGGCGCGCTCAAGGTGCTGCAGTAGAGGGGGCCGGGAAGGAGTGTGATCTGCTTGGCAGCAACGACTTCATTGCATTCCGCCGTTCCAGTCGTCATCCGGTCGGCCTGCGCTTCGCCTTCGACGAGCAGTTGCCCTGACACGTCCAATCCCTTTGTGGCCCGATGCGCGTTTCCCGTCATCAGGGCAAATGGAGCGGAGGCCAAGGGCTGTCTCGGCGCGAAGAGACGCGTTTGCCCGTTGATGCTGACTTCCAGCTCCAGAAATGCGGAGCTTCCTGCGAGATTCAGCGCATCCGAAAGGGAGTTTGTTGTGGTTCCCTGTATTCCCGCCCCCAGCTGGAGACCGTAGCGACCGGAGGCTGTCACCTCCACATTGGCCTGCTCCTCCCACAGGAGATTTCCCTCCGTCAACTGATCGTACAACCGAACGGTGAACGGATAGATGCCCGCCACCGGTGCATTGGTGCCAGTCCAGGCGAGAGTTCCATTGAACTCAATCAGTTCCGGTACCGATGCGGCGAAGCCGCAGACGGTCATCGAAAAAAACCAAACACAGGCGACCCAACATGGCTTATTCATACCTACCCTCCAAGAATCGTGCTACAGCCCCTGAACCCAGCGAAAATCAACAAGATCAAATTTCGAGGAGACGGGTTCCGGGGCACCTCCTCCAAAGGCGTAAAAGCCGAACCACCATCCAGCGGGGACAGGAATGCAAAGCCCCTGGGGACTTTGTCCCACAACGGTTGAGAAGGCTTTCACGCTGGAATCGTTCGCCCCATATTCGGAAGGGGCCAAATCAGGACGTGAGGGACTCATCTTGAAGACAAAGGAGGATGAGTCATCCCTGCTGTGGCCGGAAAAACTGACCCAGCGGTCCGTCGTTGTTTGAATCCAACGGTTGACCGTGTCGGGAGACAAATAGGTTTCCGAAGCGGGAGAAACCAGCACAGCCCCGTTGGGTGAAAAGCCGTGAAAAACGACAGGCGATGCAACCCGCACAATGATGCTGCCGGAAAACGTGTTCGGCCTTATAGACGATACGCTGCACTTCGGTGCCGTGATCCGTGTCACCTTCAGGTTGTCGATATCGGCACGGGTGGCGTTGATTGTTTTCAGCGTTGCCTTCTGACGGACGGTGAGATTGCTCGAGACATCCAGCGACTGCGCTCCGGCCATGTTTTCAGCCAGCTTGGCATAGGGGACGCTGACAAATTGCGGGCGCGGGCGCACCGGCTCCATGACCCCTCCGATCTTGAAGGCCATGTCCAGATAGAGATCGCCGAACCGATTGCCCACTGCGGTCAGCAGGCTGTTGGTGGTGCCGCCGAGCGTCGCATTGAAAAGTCCGTTGGTGTCGGCGACCACCGTGATTTTCTGTTCCCAGAGGGCTGTGCCGCTCGCGGGCGCATCGTATATGCCAAACACCGCTTCCCGCGAACCGCTCAGCGGCGTGCCATCTTCATCCAGCAAGCGCCCTTGGTAATTGAACACCTCCGGTACGTCTGCCGCTTGAAGGGAGGCCGCCCACAAAACCGCTAGAAAGAAGGATAATCGTCTCACGTTGAACCTCATATTCGATCGTTGGATCCACTCACTCCAAAACGCCGGTGCCGGAAATCCATTCCAACTGGAACGTGCCGATCGTGCGAATTTCCTGATGGCGCAGGCCCGTAATGCGTTGCTCATAGGACCCGGCGCAATAGCCGTTGGGTTTCCATGCGGTTCCGCTGACCAGCGGCGCATTGGTGCCATCGAGCCAGGTCAGGGTCACCTCGTTCGAAACGGAGAACGCCTCTTTCAAGTCGGGATGAAAGACGTGGCGGTAGGGGTTGAGCGGGTCATTGGCATCCAGCGTCCAGCGTCCGATTGCCGGTTGCGCACCTAGAAAAGAGCCCGAAAGATTCAGCGGCGGCATGAGCCCGAACGCCAGCGAGCTGATGCGGAAGACTGCGCGACCCGTCACGTCTGGTAGAGTTGTTTCATCGGTATACAGACGATAGGCAGATCCCAGTTCATTGGTTTCCAGCACGCCGACCACGCGGCTCAGCAGGCGCATCTGGCCGTTGGTTCCGTGGTGCAGAATCAGTCGGATCTCCATGGGCTGGGAGGCGGCACCCATCACCGTGTCCTGGGCACCGACAAACGCCACATCGGTCAGCGTGGCTTTGCCGACCCACAGACCAAACGGCCACGCCGCGCGCCGGTCGCCGAAACTGTCGTTCACATACGTCACGGGTAGCGTGGATGACCTTCCGCCTCCGCTCACCCGCAGGAGACTATAAAGCGTTTGGCCCCGTTCCAATCCGGCCGCATTGACTTTGAAAACCAGTTTCCTCGATGCGGACGGGGCGATCTCCACCGGGAATGAAGCTCCAGAGGAAAAGGTCTGATACGCCCCTGCGGAATCCACCCAGCGCATCAACGGAACTGGCGTGCTGGGCCTCGTCGGAGAGGGCAGGGAGTCCGCCAGGGTGAAGGTCAGCGTGTTTGTGGATGCTGAACGATTCGAAACCGTCAGC